>WYAY01000217.1 GCA_011526165.1 Sulfuritalea sp. | reverse complement strand
TCGCTGGAAACGAACCAGCCGACCGAGGCCCAGTGGCCGGTGTTGCAGAAGTTGATCTGCTCGCCGCTGGTCGGCACGCCAGCGACCTTGTAGAGCTGCTCGAGCTGCGACTTGTTGCGGAACTGGCCCATGCCGTTCACCGTCATCCAGCCGTTGGGCAGGTTCTTGGCGCCGGCGAGCGTGCCGCTCTCGGGCGCCTTCGGGTGGCGGTTGATGCCGACGTACTGGTCTTCGGGACGATGGTCGACCAGCAGCACCCCGGCAGCCTTGGCCTTCTTGACGTCGTCCATGGTGACGAGCATCTCCTTGCGCAGGTTCGCCTTGAAGGCTTTCGCCTCGGCCTTCTGCGCGCCGGCCTGCACCGGGTTGGCCTTGGTCTTGTCCTGCTCCCTGGTCCACGCCGCCATGCCGCCGTCGAGGATCGAGACGTTGTCGTGGCCGAGCACCTTGAAGGTCCAGTAGACGCGGGTGGCGACGCCGACGTCGGTCGAGTTCATGCCCATCGGCACCAGCACGACGTGGGTGGCGTTGTCGATGCCGAGGGCGCCGATGTGGGCGACGAGCTTGTCCAGCTTCTCGGGGAACATGTCGGGCACCTTGTCGGCGGCGCGCTCCTCGCGCCAGCCGTCCTTGGCGTAGCTGCTGTTCACCGCGCCGGGGATGTGGGCGCGCAGATAGTCGGGCGGCGGCTGGAAATCGACGATGGCGATGCCCGGCTTGCCGAGGTTGGCCTTCAGCCAGTCGATCGTCACCAGCGGATCGGCCGCAATGGCCGCGCGCGCCGACAGCAGGAGGAAGAGCAGCGCGGACAGCAGCGCGCCCCATCGTGTCGAAAATATCGATTTCATTCCTTGTCTCCTTCTCAGATGGTTATCGTCAGATCGGAGTCGAGGATCGCATCGACGACGCGGTCCCAGGCTTCGTCCTCCATGTCCCGACGTCTCAAGTCGATGGCGACGACGCGGTGCGCCGCCTCCATCTGCCGCAGGGCGGCGGTCACGGTCTGGGCGTCGGGGAACAGACCGGTATTCAGTTCGAGTATCTTCATCGTCAAATGCTCAGCACCGCGTCGGCCGCGGCGAGGGCCGCGGCGAGGCCGGCGGCATCCAGCAGCGGCAGGTCGTCGGCCATCGACGCGACGGTGGTCTGCGGTTCGATGCCGGTGAGTTCCAGCAGCTCGGCGTTGGCGGCGTTTTCCGCATTCTCCGCCACCGGGCGGTCCATGAAGACGAGGTTCACGGCATGGCCGAAGATGGTCAGCCCCGCCGCCACGCGCATCGCCTCGGCGTGGTCGCGCCGGGCCAGGACGAGGAGTTTTTTCTCCGTGCTCACAGGCTCACCACTTTGTTCGCCTCGCCCATCAGGGCGCTGTTCGTCGTCTGGCTGCCGAGCTCGGCCGGGCAGGCGGCATCGGCGCAGAAGTGGTGCCAGGATTCCTCGCACACCACGGCGCGGCTGCCCTCGAGCGCCGCCTGCAGTTCCGCATCCAGCAGGCCGCGCACGCCTTCGTGGGTGAAGAAGGCGGCGAAGGCATGGCCGCGGCGGCGGCAGGCGCGTGCCAGCGGCAGCAGGATCTGCGCGCCGGCTTCGGTGGCGACGTGGAAGAGGATGTCCATCAGGATAGCCCCTCTCCCCCGGCCCCTCTCCCCGCAAGCGGGGCGAGGGGAGCTTTGCGGCTGCGCAAGTACCAACCAGCGATGAAGGCCGTGACGACGAGGACGAGCGTCACCGCGAGCAGCGCCGGCGAGCGCGCGCCGCCGTCCTGCGGCGACTGACTTTTCTCCGCCGCGGGCTGCGCACGATCGGGATAGGACGCGCTGTCGGCCGGCAGCGCGCCGTCGGCGGCCCACTCGGCCCAGCCTTCGGCGTAGAGCTTCGCCGCCACGCCGTGGCCGGCGCGCAGCAGGGTGAAATAGGCGAAGCCTTCGAGGGCATCGTGGGCGTAGGCCACGGGGCTGCCTTCCGGCAGGACGGGGTTCTGCGCCCCGCGCAATTGCAGCGCCGGCAGGCTGACCGCGCCCGGCAGGTGGCCGCCGCGCGCGGCGCGCACCGTCTCGCCCCAGTATTCGTTCTCCGTGCGGCCGTCGAGCAGCGTCGCCTTCGAGACGCGCAGCTCGCCACGCAAAAGCAGCAGCCCGTCGCGCATCGGTGCGGCGAACACCGCCTCGCGGACCATGCCGCGCTCGCGGCCCGGTCCGGCGGCGGCGCCCTGCTCCAGCAGGCGGCCGACGGGCTCGCTCAGCACGCGCACGCTGCGCTGGCCGGCGACGTAGAGCAGGCCGGCGACGAAGTCGCGGGCGACCGCATCCTGGCCGATCACCAGCACCGTTTCCTCGCCCGAGAGGCCGGCGGTGCCGAGCAGCCAGAGGAGGTCGCGCGCGCTGGGCAGGCGCTTGTGCGGGCCGAGGAAATCCGCCGCCGGCAGGCAGCGCGCGCCGGCGAGGCTCTTCGCGGCGCAGTCGGCCAGCGGCCGCGCATCGACCACGACGAGGCCCGCCTCCGGGGGAAGCGCGCGCACGTAGGCGAAGTCCTCCGCCGACTGCGCGGGCAGCGCGAACAACAGCATGGCGAGGGCAGCCAGGCGTCTCATGTTCAGCAGCCGCCGAAGCGCTTGACGGCGGGCGAGGCGTCCCCGCCGCCGCCCTTCGGCGCCGGCGGATTCTCCATGTAATAGCCGACCAGCTCGATCACCGACACCTTGCCGAAGCCGCCGCCGATGTCGACGTCGGGCAGGGTTTCGGCCGGGGCCGGCTGCTTCATGGCCGCGACGGTTTCGCCCGGCAGCGCCGCGAAGCGGAAGCCGACCGCGCTCACCGCCAGCGTGAGCGCCAGGGACACGCCGCAGAAAATCAGGCTCTCACGGTTCATCATGGCGGCCTCCCTAGAGCGAATCGCTGAAGAAGGCCAGCGCCATCATGCCGAAGGCCACGCAGAACATGCCGATCTGGACGATCGTCTCGAAATCCATCAGCGTCCGCCTCCCTTGTAGTGCTTCACCAGGACCTCCAGCGGAATCGCCTCGCCGGTCGCCGGATGCGCCACCGGCGGCGAAAGCAGCGGCACGCCGTCGCGCGTCAGCTTCATGCTCTCCGGCGGCTTGACGTAGACGAAAGTCAGTCCGCCCAGCACGGCGGCGACCGAGGCGGCGATGAACAGACGCATGGCGATTCTGGCGAGCATGGCTCAGTCCTTCTTGATGTAAACCCGCCAGCAATCCGGGTCCTTGACGGTTTCCAGGTGCGTCGCGTTGAGCTCGTCGCACATCGGCGGCAGCGCCTCGACCGAGGAGGGGTTGTCCACCAGCACCTCGACGACGCCGCCGGCCGCAACCTCATTCACCGCCTTCTTGGTCATCAGCTGCGGCCGCGGGCAGGAATCGCCGCGGCAGTCCACCCGCCGCGCCACCTGCACCTTGCTGCCGTCGGAGAGCGCGGCCTCGCCGCCGCCCGCCGTTTCCTCGACCTTCTTCTTCGATCCGAACAGTCCCATGTTGCTTCTCCTATGCGTGTTCTGCGGATTCCTTCTGATGCTGCTCGTGCTTCGCCTGCTGCGCCCGCTCGCGGCGCAGGATGGCGCGGTAGATGGCGAACAGCACGGCCGACTGGATCAGGCCGAAGACGATGGCCGGGATGCCCAGCTTGTCCTGCAGGGTGCGCGCGTTGGCGAAGCCGAGCTGCAGCGCCGGCAGGTTGGGCTCGCCGGTCATGCTCTGCGGCGCCGGCGGCCAGTAGTTCCACGACCAGACGAGCGAGAAGAGGAACATGCCGACGAAGGTGAACAGCAGCGCCCAGACGGCGCCGATGTTGCCCTCGCCCGCCTTCACCCACGTCGACACCGTGCAGGCGCCCGCCAGCACCATGCCGATGCCGAAGAGGAACAGGCCGGCGAAGGTGTTGAGGCCGACGTCGAACTGCATCGGGTGGCCGGCGCCCACCGTCATGAAGCCGGTGAAGCCGATGGACAGGATCATCATCGCCACCAGCAGGGCCTTGGTGTTGCGGTAGGTCTTGAACATGATGGCGTCGCGCAGCGCGGCGGTGTTGCAGAAGCGCGAGCGCTGCACCAGCAGGCCGACG
>WYAY01000216.1 GCA_011526165.1 Sulfuritalea sp. | reverse complement strand
CGGTGGCGTCGAGCTTCTCGGCGTACTCCTCGGCGAGCAGGTGGGAAAAGCCGTCGATGCCGCGCAGCGGCGCCCTCAGGTCGTGGGAGATGGAATAGGCGAAGGACTCCAGCTCGCGGTTGGCGGCGGTGAGCTCGGCGGTGCGCGCCGCCACGCGCGCCTCCAGCCCGTCGTTGAGCCGCTGCACCTCCTCGCGCGCCAGCACCTGCTCGGTGATGTCCTGGGTGGTGCCGAAAACCTTCATTGGCCTGCCGTCATCGCCAAGGCGGCTCTCGTAGCGAAGATGGACGTGCTTGATGCGTCCGTCGCGCATGCGCAGGCGGTAGGTGAATTCGCCGCTGCGGCCGGCGCGGATCGCCTCCCCGAAACTGCGATCGAATCCCTCCCGCTCGTCCGGGGGCAGGGTCTTGAGGAAGTCCGCATAGCTCACCGTGCCCTGCTCGGCGTGGACTTCGTAGATGTTCGCGATTTCCCCCGTCCAGGAGAAAGCGTCCAGGGCAAGATCGAGTTCCCAGCTGCCGACATGTGCGATGCGCTGCGCCTCGCGCAGCCGCTTCTCGTTTTCCAGCAGCGCTGCCTCGGCCTTCTTTTGTTCCGTCAGGTCGATGGACAGCGCCAGCAGGCAAGGCTCACCGTCCAACTCGACCATTTCGGTAGAAAACAGGATCGGCAGAATGCAGCCGTCCTTGCCGCGCAATCTGACCTCGTGGCCTTCCAGCCGGGCTGAGCGCTGCACGGCAGCAATCCAGGCCTGGCGATCCTCCGGGATCGGCCAGATGCCCAGATCAAATGAGTTGCGGCCCGCGAGCTCGGCGCGGGTCCAGCCGAACAGGCGTGTCCAGGCCTCGTTGACGTCGATGAAGCGCCCGTCGGCCATGCGCGTGATCGAAATCGGGATCGGGCTGTGTTGAAACACCCGCGAGAATTTCCGCTCGGACCGAAGCAGTTCGTCCTCGATGCGCTTGCGCTCGGTGGCGTCCGCCATGATCACCAGTACGCGCGGAGAAGACCCTTCCATGTAGGCGACGGTCATGTCTGCCTCACGCCGCTCGCCCGATTTGGTGAGGATGGCTATGCGATAACTGTTATCGAACTTCTCTCCCAGCAGGCGCCGCGCGTGGTTTGCGCCGACCCGCTCGCGGTCGGCGGGGTGAACCGCATCGAGATAGCTTTGAAATGCGCACATCTCATCGAGCGTGTAACCGTAGAGGCGGCAGCCGGCATCGTTGGCGAAGACGATGCGGCCGTTCTCGATGATGAACATGGCCAGTCCGGCGTCGGACTGGGCACGCATGAGCGCTTCCTGGAAGGCATGCTGCGCCGTCAGTTCCTGCTGGGCGCGTACCTCGGCGGTGACATCGAGCTTCAGTGCGTAGAAGCCGGCGACGTTTCCAGCGTCGTCGCGCTCGGGCACGAAGCTGATGTCGAGGGCGTGTTCCTCGCCGTCTGCGGCGCTGCGGCGCGTGGCGCGGTAGTGCACCGTCTCACCGGACAGGACGGCCTCCAGCTTGGGGCGGATGGCCTGCGCGCCGGGTTCGCCGAGGATGTCTGAAACATGCTTGCCGATGATGTTCTGCGTGGTGAAGCCGAAGAATTCGGCGTAGCGACGGTTGGCGAAGCGGCAGCGCAGCTCGCCATCGCCATGGAAAATGAAGGCGGGGATGTTTTCCGTGAGCAGCCGCAGTTCGGACTCCTTGACCTCCAGCTCGCCGAGGCGGCCGGCCAGTTCCTTGCCGAGATGCCGTACCTGCCGATACCGTGCCTCGTAGCGGTGCAGGACGAGGGCGATCAGCACGGCTGCTGTGGTGTAAACAATTGCCTGCACGAGCCAGACCAGCACCGCTGGCGCGGCTTGCACCCGCATCAGGATGCCAGTCGATTCCGCCAGGGCAAGCAGGGCGCTTGCCGCCAGCGCGAGGCCGGCCATGACGATGCCGGTGCGCAGGCCGAGCAGCCAGCCCGCCATGACGATGAGCAAGGGGTAGACGGCCAGCGCCGGAGCGCGCACGCCGCCGGCGAACACCGCAGCGACCGTGACGGCGGCCCAGACGCCGAAAGTCAGCACGCGCAGGGCGGCCGTGGCGCTGCCCCGCTGCAACAGGATCAGGGCGACCAGCGCAACCGGTAGCAGCAACAGCGGGCCAACCGAGCGGTAGTACTGTTCCGGCGCGATGAGGTAGAGCAGAAGGCCGTAGCAGGACACCCCGACCGCGATGATCAGCAGCGCAAGCCGCAGAAAACGCAGGCCGTCGCCTTCGGCGGGGGTCGATGGGACGCCCTCAGACTTCACGCTCGTGGATGGCATGGCGGCCCAAGATATCAGAAAGTGCCTCGGCTTCCCAAAGTGAAGCGCAATGTCGTGCCCTGTCCCGGGGCCGACTCCGCCCAGACGCGGCCGCCATGGCGATGGACGATGCGCGCCACCGTGGCCAGGCCGATGCCCGAGCCGGGAAACTCCTTGGGGCCGTGCAGCCGCTGGAAAGGCGAAAACAGCCGGTCGGCGTACTTCATGTCGAAGCCGATGCCGTTGTCGCGCACGAAGTAGGCCGTTTCTCCCGTGTCGAGCTGCTCCATGCCGAAGGCGATGCGGGCCTCGGGCTGGCGGGCGGTATATTTCCAGGCGTTCTCCAGCAGGTTCTGCAGGAGGATGCGCAGCAGCCGCGGGTCGCCCGTGGCGCTGCACTCCGGCGCGATCGTTACAACGATCTTGCGCAGCAGGTCGTCCTGGCGGAGTTCGTCCATGAGTTCCGCCGCCAGGCGGCCGAGATCGACGCGCTCCTGCCGCATGGCCTGGCGCGAGACGCGCGAAAGCTCGAGGATGTCGTCGATGAGATGGCCCATGCGCTGGGCGGCGGCGCGCACGCGTTCGAGATAGCCGCGGCCCTGCGCGTCGAGCTTGTCGCCGTACTCTTCGAGCGCCATCAGGCTGAAGCCGTCGATGCCGCGCAGCGGCGCGCGCAGGTCGTGCGAGATCGAGTAGGCGAAGGACTCCAGTTCGCGGTTGGCGGTGGCGAGGTCCGCCGTCCTGTCCTTGACGCGCTGGTCGAGCTCTCGGTTGAGCTGTTCGATTTCGAGCCGGGCGTGCTCTTCGCGGGTGACGTCGAAGAATATGCCGTAGAAGCCGGTCTCGCCGCCGGGTTCCCGGGCGGTGGGGACCAGCACGAACATCATGAAGCGGCCGGCGAAAGCGGGCGAAGGATGCGGACCGCGGTAATGCACCGGTTTGCCGGCCAGGGCCTGTTCGACATGGGGCTTGGCCAGGGCGAAATGGGTTTCGCCGAGAACCTCGCACAAGTGCTTGCCGACGATCCCTTCCTCGGAGAAGCCGCAGTAGGCGGCAAGGTGGACATTCGCGAAGCGGCAGGTCCAGCCGTCGAAGGCGCAGATGCCGGCCGGCACATTGTTCATGATCTGGCGCAGGTCGCGCTCGCGTCCGGTCAGTGCGCGCAGGCTGTGCAGGAGTGCCTGTCTGGATTGCAACGCCTCGTCGCGCCAGCGCTTCTGCTCGCGCACGATGGCCGCGGCGACGACGGTCAGGACGATCAGGATCAGCGTGTAGGCCAGTGCGAGGATGAAGGTTGATGACAGTCTCGGCGCGGGTAGCAGGCCGTGGTGTTCGGCGAGCCCCATGCCGACCACCGCGGCGATGGTGGCCGCGCCGACCAGGTACACCACCCGGGGCCCCAGCACCATGGCGCCGATGACGAGGGCCGGATAGGCAAAGACGATGCCCGTGCGCAGGCCGGCGACGAGCAGGCACGATACGGTAACGCCCAGCAGGATGCCCCAGAGCAGGACGTGATAGCCGGCATAGGGATTGCCGCGCCAGGCCAGAAGCAGCGCGACAACCGAGACAGGGATCAGAAAGGCCGGCCCGAGGAGGCGGTAATCGTCGATTCGGTTCAGGCCGGGCAGCAGGATTATGTAGATCAATGTGCCGGCCAGCGTCACCCAGCCCGCCAGGCTGACGATCTTCTCGCCGCCGAGAACCTGGAGCCATTCGTCGCGGGGGGCATTTGTCGGTTTTTCCTGTTTGTTCAAGTCCGTTTCCCTTCTTGCATGAAGCCGATCGCGCCTGGCGCATGCTTCACTGCCTGGCGAAGCATGCGCAGGCGCTATAATTCTGCCCGTTTCCCGGTTTTCCGTTATGTCCAGCCTTCTGGGCGGGCTCAACCCGCCGCAACACGCCGCCGTCACCCTGCCGCCGCAGCACGCCCTGATCCTGGCCGGCGCGGGCAGCGGCAAGACGCGTGTTCTTACCACGCGCATCGCCTGGCTGATCCAGACCGGCCAGGCCGGCCCGCACGGCATCCTCGCCGTCACCTTCACCAACAAGGCAGCCAAGGAAATGATGGTTCGCCTGACGGCGATGCTGCCCATCAACACCCGCGGCATGTGGATCGGCACCTTCCACGGCCTGTGCAACCGCCTGCTGCGCGCGCACCACCGCGACGCCGGCCTGCCGCAGCTGTTCCAGATCCTCGATTCGGCCGACCAGCTGGCGGCGGTCAAGCGGCTGCTCAAGGTGCTGAACGTCGACGACGAGAAGTTCCCTCCCCGGGATGTCGTCAATTTCATTAACGGCCAGAAGGAAGCGGGCTTGAGGCCGGATGCGGTCGAGGCCTGGGACGATTACACAAGGAAGCGCGTCGAGCTGTATCGCGAATACGAGGCGCAGTGCCAGCGCGAGGGCGTGGTGGACTTCGCCGAGCTGCTGCTGCGCTCCTACGAGCTGCTCGCCCGCAACGAGCCGATACGGCTTCATTACCAGAGCCGCTTCCGCCACATCCTGGTCGACGAGTTCCAGGATACCAACGTGCTGCAATACCGCTGGCTGAAGCTGCTCGCCGGCCATCCCTCTCCCCCAACCCCTCTCCCGCTTGCGGGAGAGGGGAGCGTCGAGAGCCGCTCGCGCGGCTCCAATGGAATGGGCGCCAGCCTGTTTTGCGTTGGCGACGACGACCAGTCGATCTATGCCTTCCGCGGCGCCGAGGTCGGCAACATGCGCGACTTCGAGCGCGAGTTCCGCGTCGACAACGTCATCCGCCTCGAGCAGAACTACCGCTCGCACGGCAACATCCTCGACGCCGCCAACGCCATCATCAAGCACAACGAGGCCCGGCTCGGCAAGAACCTGTGGACCGACGCCGGTTCGGGCGAGCCGATCCGCGTCTACGAGGCCTTCAACGACACGGAAGAGGCGCGCTGGATCGTCGATGAGATCAGGTCGCTCGCCGCCGAGGGCCTGGCGCGGCGCGAGATGGCGCTGCTCTACCGCTCCAACGCCCAGTCGCGTGTGCTCGAGCACGCCCTCTTCTCCGCCGGCCTGCCCTACCGCGTCTATGGCGGCCTGCGCTTCTTCGAGCGTCAGGAGGTGAAGCACGCGCTCGCCTACCTGCGCCTGATCGCCAATTCGGACGACGACGGCGCCTTCCTGCGCGTGGTGAACTTCCCGGCGCGCGGCATCGGCGCGCGCACCGTCGAGCAGCTGCAGGACGCGGCCAGGATTGCAAAAGTCAGTCTCTACGCCACGGCGCAGGGCGGCGGCAAGGCGGCGGCCTTCGCCGCGCTGATCGACAAGCTGAAAGCCGCCTGCGCAGGACTGACCCTGCCGGAGACGGTCGAGCAGGTGCTGGAGATTTCCGGCCTGCGCGCCCACTTCCGCACCGAGAAGGAGGGGCAGGATCGCCTCGCCAACCTCGACGAGCTGGTGAACGCCGCGGAGAACTTCGTCGCCGAGGAGGGCAGCGCCGACGCCGAGGGCGAACTCTCGGGCGACCTCGCCGCCTTCCTCTCGCACGCCTCGCTGGAAGCCGGCGAGCACCAGGCCGGCGACAGCGACGACGCCCTGCAATTGATGACCGTGCATTCCGCCAAGGGCCTGGAGTTCGATGCGGTCTTCATCAGCGGCATCGAGGAGGGCCTCTTCCCGCACGAGAATGCGGTGCGCGAAGACAAGGGTCTGGAAGAGGAGCGCCGCCTGATGTACGTCGCCGTGACGCGGGCGCGGAAGCGCCTGTACCTCAGCCACGCCCAGACGCGCATGCTGCACGGCCAGACGCGCTACAACCTGCCCTCGCGCTTCTTCGACGAGGTGCCCGAGGGCTTGCTCAAGTGGCTGACGCCGAAGCTGGCGCGCGGCCCTGCCGCCGTGTCCGGGGGACTGACTTTTACTTCGCCGCGCCGACCCGCCTGGGCGGAGCCGGCGCCGGCCGCCGTCGTGCGGCGCATGGCGGAGAAGGAGACCGGCGGCTTCCGCATCGGCCAGAACGTGGCGCACGCCAAGTTCGGCCAGGGCGTGATCGTGAATGCCGAGGGCGCCGGCTCGGACGCCCGCGTGCAGGTGAACTTCGGCCGCGAGGGCGTCAAGTGGCTGGCGCTGTCGGTGGCCAAGCTGACCGCCGTTTGAGGAGGGCACGATGAAAGTCCGCGCCAACGGCATCGACATTCATTACGAAGTCTCCGGCAGCGGCCCCTGGCTGACGCTGTCGCATTCGCTCTGCTGCGACGTCTCGATGTGGCAGCCGCAGTTGGCGGCGCTGGAAAAGCGCTTCACCGTGCTGCGCTTCGACACGCGCGGCCACGGCGGCACCGACGCGCCGGCCGGCGCCTACACCTTCGACCAACTCGCCGACGACGTGCTCGGCCTGCTCGATGCGCTGCAGGTCGAGCGCACGCACTTCTGCGGCCTGTCGATGGGCGGCATGATCGGCCAGCATCTCGCCCTGAAGGCGCCGCAGCGCATCGACCGCCTGGTGCTGGCCGACACCACCAGCCGCATGCCGGCGGAGGCGCAGCCGTTGTGGGCCGAGCGCATCCGCATCGCGCAGGAGCAGGGCATGGCGGCGCACGTGCAGCCGACGCTGGAGCGCTGGTTCACCGCACCCTATCGCGCGGCGCATCCGGAGGTGATGGAGCGCATCGGTAGCCTCATCTGCAGCACGCCGCCGGCCGGCTACGTCGGCTGCGCCCACGCGATTGCCGGGATCGACATCACCGGCCGCCTGAGCGCCATCCAGGCGCCGACGCTGGTGATCGTCGGCCGCGACGACGTCGGCACGCCGCCGGCCATGTCCGAGGCCATGGCCGCGGCGATTCCCGGCGCGCGGCTGGAGATCATTTCCGAGGCTTCTCACCTCTCCAGCATCGAGCAGGCGGACGCCTTCAACCGGCTGCTGCTGGACTTTCTGACGGAGTAATCAATGGATCTCGGCATCGCAGGAAAGACGGCGCTGGTCTGCGCCGCCAGCAAGGGCCTCGGCCGCGGCTGCGCGCTGGCGCTGGCGAAGGAGGGCGCGCATGTGACGATCGTCGCGCGCGGGCGCGAAGCGCTGCAAGCCACCGCCGCCGAGCTGGAAAAAGTCAGTCCCGCCGGCACGGCGATCGCCTTCGTCGCCGCCGACATCACCACGGCGGAAGGCCGCATCGCCGCGCTCGCCGCCTGCCCGCAGCCGGACATCCTGGTGAACAACGCCGGCGGGCCGCCGCCGGGCGACTTCCGCGAGTGGATGCGCGAGGACTGGATCAAGGCGCTCGACGCCAACATGCTGACGCCCATCGAGCTGATCAAGGCGACGGTGGACGGCATGATCGCGCGCCGTTTCGGCCGCATCGTGAACATCACCTCCGGCGCGGTGAAGATGCCGATCGACGTGCTCGGCCTTTCCAACGGCGCGCGCGCCGGCCTCACCGGATTCGTCGCCGGCCTGGCGAGGAGGACCGTCAGGCACAACGTCACCATCAACAACCTGCTGCCCGGCTTCTTCGACACCGACCGCATCCGCACGGTGATCGGCGGCCAGGCGAAATCGCGCGGCGTCAGCTACGACGAGGCGCTGGCCGAACGCATCGCCGCCATCCCGGCCGGCCGCATCGGCGACCCCGAGGAATTCGGCGCCGCCTGCGCGTATCTTTGCAGCGCCCAAGCCGGTTTCATCACCGGGCAGAACTGGCTGCTCGACGGCGGCGCCTACCCGGGGACCTTCTGACTTTATCCCCTCTCCCCGCTCGCGGGGAGAGGGTTAGGGAGAGGGGCTGGCGCCTGGCCACCCTCTCCCCAGCCCTCTCCCACCAGCGGGAGAGGGAGAGCGTGTCGTTGCGACGACTGATCCCATCGGCCATTTCCGCGATACTTCCCTTGCGGCTTCCCACAATGGAAGCGCGGCCGTCCGCGGCCTAGAATGAACCATCGCGCCCACAAGGCGGAGGAGAAAGCACCATGGACAAGGACCTCGACGCGGCGGCGCTCGAATACCACCGCCTGCCCACCCCCGGAAAAATTTCCGTCACGCCCACCAAGGGCCTGATCAACCAGCGCGACCTGGCGCTGGCCTACTCGCCCGGCGTGGCGGCGGCCTGCAACGCCATCGTCGCCGATGCCGCCACGGCAGCGCAGATGACTTCGCGCGCCAACTTGGTCGGCGTGGTCACCAACGGCACGGCGGTGCTCGGCCTGGGCGACATCGGCCCGCTCGCCGCCAAGCCGGTGATGGAGGGCAAGGCCTGCCTCTTCAAGAAATTCTCCGGCATCGACGTCTTCGACATCGAGCTCGCCGAGCGCGACCCCGACAAGCTGGTCGACATGATCGCCGCGATGGAGCCGACCTTCGGCGGCATCAACCTGGAGGACATCAAGGCGCCGGAGTGCTTTTACATCGAGCGCAAGCTGCGCGAGCGCATGCGCATCCCGGTCTTCCACGACGACCAGCACGGCACCGCCATCGTCGTCGGCGCGGCGGTGCTGAACGGCCTGAAGCTGCTCGGCAAGAAGGTCGACGAAGTGAAGCTCGTCACCTCGGGCGCCGGCGCCGCGGCGCTCGCCTGCCTCGATCTGCTGGTGATGCTCGGCGTGAAGGTGGAGAACGTCTGGGTCACCGACATCCACGGCGTGGTCTACGAAGGCCGTCCCGAGGAAATGGACGAGATCAAGGCGCGCTACGCCAAGAAGACGAGTGCGCGCAAGCTGGCCGAGGTGATCGAGGGCGCGGATGTCTTCCTCGGCCTCTCCGCCGGCGGCGTGCTCAAGCCGGAGATGGTGGCGAAGATGGCGGCCAAGCCGCTGATCCTGGCGCTGGCCAACCCGACGCCGGAGATCCTGCCGGAAGAGGTGAAGAAGGTGCGCGACGACGCCCTCATCGCCACCGGCCGCTCGGACTATCCGAACCAGGTGAACAATGTCCTCTGCTTCCCCTTCATCTTCCGCGGCGCGCTGGATGCCGGCGCCACCACCATCACGGAAGAGATGAAGCTCGCCGCCGTGCGCGCCATCGCCGAGCTGGCGCAGGCGGAGGCCTCCGACATCGTGGCGAGCGCCTACGGCGACACGGAGATGGCCTTCGGCCCCGACTACATCATCCCCAAGCCCTTCGATCCGCGCCTGATCGTCAAGATCGCGCCGGCGGTGGCACAGGCGGCGATGGACTCCGGCGTGGCGACGCGGCCCGTGCGCGACTTTGCCGCCTACCGCCAGCAGCTGACCCAGTTCGTCTTCCACTCCGGCACGCTGATGAAGCCGGTGTTCGCCGCGGCGCAGAAGGCGCCCAGGCGCGTGCTCTACTGCGAGGGCGAGGACGAGCGCGTACTGCGCGCCATCCAGGCGGTGGTCGACGAGGGCATCGCCCGCCCGGTGGCGTTGGGGCGGCCGAAGGTGATCGAAGCGCGCCTGCAGAAGCTCGGTCTGCGCATCGAGGTGGGAAAGCACTTCGAGCTCATCGATGTCGGCAACGATCCCCGCTACCGCGACCTGACCCAGGAGTACTACCGCATCATGCAGCGCGACGGCGTCTCGCCGGCCATCGCCAAGCGCGAAGTGCTGCGCTCCAACACCCTGATCGGGGCGCTGCTGCTCAAGCGCGGCGACGTCGACGCCATGCTATGCGGCACCCACGGCCAGTTGCCGCGCCACCTCGAACGGGTGGCCAACGTCATCGGCCTGAAGCCCGGCGCGCGCAACTTCGCCGCCATGAACGTGCTGATGCTGCCGCGCCACACGCT
>WYAY01000215.1 GCA_011526165.1 Sulfuritalea sp. | reverse complement strand
GCTTCATGAAGGCGTGCTGGTCGATCTCGTGCAGCTGGTAGCGCTTGCCGAGGTCGGTGCGGATGCCGCCGGTGATCACCAGCATCGGCACGCCGGCCAGCAGCGCCTCGGCGATGCCGCTCGCCGCGTGGGTGAGTCCGGCCGCCGGCACGATGGCCAGCGTGCCGACCGTGCCGGAGACGCGGCTCACCGCGTCGGCGATGAAAGAGGCGCTGCCCTCGTGGGTGACGAGCACCGGCGTGATCTTTTCCGACTTGTTCAGCTCGTCGTAGAACTCGGTGTTCTGCACCCCGGGGATGCCGAAGGTGTATTTCACGCCGAGCTGCTCCAGGGCATGCACGGCGAGCCAGGCGGCTGTCTTCTTCATAGCGCTTTTCCTATCGATTGCCCGGCGATGCGGCCGGAGAGTACGCAGCCGCCGAGGAAGCTGCCTTCGAGGGCGCGCAGGCCGTGCATGCCGCCGCCGCCGAAGCCGGTTGCCTCGCCCGCGGCGTAGAGGCGCGGGATCGGATTGCCGGCCGTGTCGAGCACGCGGCCGTCGAGGTCGGTCTGGATGCCGCCGAGGCTCTTGCGGCTGATGATGAATTCGCGGATGGCGATCAGCGGCAGTGCCTTGTGGTCGTGGATCTTCTGGAACTTGCAGGTGCGAACGCGATCGCCCTTCCATTGGCGCAGCTGCGCGAGGCGCTGCAGCTGCTCGTCCTCGAAGTGCGCCGGGCCGCGCGCGATCTGCGCATCGTAGCGGCTGATCGCCTCGCCCAGCGCCTCCAGGTCGACCGCCTTGTCGCCCTGCAGGGCGTTCATCTTGTCCACCAGCGCCGGCAGCGTGTCGGCGACGACGACGTCCTCGCATTTCTCGATCAAGGTGTCGACCAGCCAGCGGTTGCCGAAGAGCAGGTCGCGCAGAAAGGCCAGCTTCTTCTTGTCGCGGATCGAGGGGTTGAACTCGGCGCCGGAGACGGCCAGTTCCTTCAGCGCGATCTTGCGGTTGAGGATCTGCCAGGAATACTGCCGCTCGGTGGCGCAGACGCGCGTCACCAGGTCGCGGGTGTCGAAGCCGGTGACCAGTGGCGGGGCGAAGCGCCGGCCCTGCCAGTCGACCCACAGCGCCGAGCGCGGCGGCACCACCGAGAGGCCGTGATTCGGCTTCCTTGGATTCCAGTGGCGCACGCCGGCGGCGTAGTCCCACATCTTGTCGAGGTGCGTTAGGTTGCCGCCGGCGCCCGCGACGGCGTCGTGCAGCCGGCCGTCGGCGAACTTGTGCGAGCCGTTGAGCAGCGTCGGCGGCGGCGTGCGCCAGTCGGCGTGCCAGTGCTGCCTCACCTTTGCCAGATCGCCGCCGTTGATGCCGCCGGCGGCGACGACGACGGCCTCGCCGAAGGCCTCGAAGGGCTCGCCGTTCGCTTCCAGCACGCCGCTGCAGCCGCTGATGCCGCCCATCAGGGTGGTGAAGCCCTCGACGCGGTGGCCGAAATGCACCGCCAGCTTCGCTGCGTTGGGATGGTTGCGCAGCCGCGCGATGAGCTGCACCGCCAGCTCGCGGCCGGTGCCCCAGACGATGTGGAAGCGCGCCACGGAATTGCCTTGCGTGTGCAGGCCGCGCTCGATCCAGTGCGGCACCGGGAAGAAGCCGATGCCGTTGGCCTTCAGCCAGAGGTAGACCTGGTCGTGGCAGCGCCCGGTGTAGGCCTCGGCCCAGCGCCGCGGCCAATGGTCGTCCGGCCCGAACTCGGCGAAGGCGCACCAGTCGGCGAAGGCCTTGGCCGGGGTGTCCTCGATGCCGTTCTTCTTCTGCTCGCGGCTGCCGACGACGAAGATGCCGCCGAAGCTCTCCTTGGCCAGGCCGCCGAAGTTTTCCGCCTCGTCGCGGTCGAGGATCGTCACGCTGCGGCCGGCCTCCAGCAGCTCCAGCGCGGCGCAGATGCCGGCCAGGCCGCCGCCGATGACGACGACGTCGCTCTTGTAGGTTCGCATGCTTTCTCCTCCGTTCCGGACGTCGGTCCGGCGCGGGTTGTTGTTGTGTGTTTCTGCCCGTGAGCCGCAAGCATAGCGCAGGAGTCGCCGCGGAGCGACACGCCAAGTCCTTGCTGCGCAAGGAATCGTTCCGCGGAACGAAAATTCCGTCGGCGGGCGCCGACAGATTTTGCGGCAGCGCTTCCCTGCATGCCCCGCTTCGCTTGCGCATCCGACTGATCCGGCTGGATAAATGACGGCAGGCACACCCCTTGCCTAGTGATGTTGTCGTCTGCCAGCGCAGGCGGCGAAACCGTGTCATTTTCAATAAGGAGTCACCATGCTCGACAAGATGCAGCTCTTCGGCAAACAGAACGAACCCCCGCAACGGCCCGGCGCCGCGACCGTGCGCAGGCCCGGCGAGCCCGCCGCCTCGCCCGCACCGCAGCCGTCCGCACCGCAGCCGACAGCAACGGCGGCGAAGGCCGAGAGCCGGCCCGAGGCCCTCCAGGGCAGCCGCCTCATCGTCGGTCCCGACATCAAGCTGAAGGGGGCCGAGATCAGCGACTGCGGCACGCTGGTGGTCGAAGGCCGCGTCGAGGCGGTGCTTGACAGCCAGGCCCTGCAGATCGCCGAGCATGGCGCCTTTTCCGGCCGCGTCGTCATCGATGTGGCGGAAATCCACGGCCACTTCGACGGCGACCTGCTGGCGCGCAAGAAACTGGTGGTGCATGCGACGGGGCAGGTCACCGGCAAGATCCGCTACGGCAAGATCGTCATCGAGGAGGGCGGCGAGGTTTCCGGCGACGTGCGCTCGCTCGCCTCGGAACAGACGGCGACGCCGGCAACCGCCGCGGAAGAGCCGAAACGCCCCGAACTCGTCGGTTTCGAGGCCGTGGCGCGGCCGCGCCCCGCCCTGCAGAAATAAGTTTTCCCTCCCTCTCCTCCTGTACTTGGGGCGCCGCACGGCGCCCGCTTTTTTTCCGGGCTGGCATAATGAAGCACCATGCCAGACAGGAAATACGGCTTCGAAACCCTCTGCCTGCACGCGGGCGGCCAGCCCGACGCCGCCACCGGCGCGCGCGCCGTGCCGATCTACCAGACCACCTCCTTCGTCTTCGATTCCGCCGACCACGCGGCGAGCCTGTTCAACCTGCAGACCTTTGGCAACGTCTACTCGCGTATCGCCAACCCGACGGTGGCGGTGCTGGAGGAGCGCATCGCCGCGCTGGAGGGCGGCCGCGCCGCGCTGGCCGCCGCCAGCGGCCAGTCGGCGCAGATGGTGGCCCTGCTCACGCTGTGCGAGGCGGGCGACCACATCGTCTCGGCGAGCTCGCTCTACGGCGGCACCTTCTCGCAGCTCGATTTCAACTTCCGCAAGCTCGGCATCGAGACCACTTTCGTCGATGCCGGCGACCCCGAGAACTTCCGCCGCGCCATCGGGCCGAAGACGAAGTGCCTCTACGCCGAGACCATCGGCAATCCGCGCGGCAACGTGCTCGACATCGCCGCCGTGGCGGCGGTCGCGCGCGAGGCGGGGATTCCGCTGGTGGTCGACAACACCTTCGCCTCGCCCTATCTTTGCCGGCCGATCGAGCACGGCGCCGACATCGTCGTGCACTCGGCCACCAAGTTCATCGGCGGCCACGGCACCACCATGGGCGGGCTGCTCGTCGAATCGGGGAAGTTTCCCTGGGATAACGGGAAATTCCCGCAGATGACCGAGCCCTCCGCCGGCTACCACGGCGTGCGCTTCTACGAAACCTTCGGTGACTTCGGCTTCACCATGCGCGCCCGCTTCGAGACGCTGCGCACGCTGGGGCCGGCGCTTGCGCCGCTCAACGCCTGGCTGCTGCTGCAGGGCCTGGAAACGCTGCACGTGCGCATGGAGCGCCACGTCGCCAACGCCCAGGCGGTGGCGGAACACCTCGCCGCGCACCCGCGCGTCGCCTGGGTGAGTCACGCAGGACTTCCCGCCAGCCCCTACCATGCGCTGGCACGGAAATACCTGCCGAAGGGCGCCGGCGCCATCTTCACCTTCGGCATCGAGGGCGGCCGGCGCGCCGGCGAGAAATTCATCGAGAGCGTGCAGTTCCTCTCCCACCTCGCCAACGTCGGCGACGCCAAGTCGCTGGTGATCCACCCGGCCTCGACCACGCACCGCCAGCTCTCCGAGGAGCAGCAGGCGAAGGCCGGCGTCTCGCCCGACATGATCCGCCTGTCGGTCGGGCTGGAGACGCTCGACGACATCCTGTGGGACATCGACCAGGCGCTCGAGAAGAGCGCCGCCTGAGAAAGCACGCCATGGAATTTTTCGAGAACTTCGGATTGCACGAGATGGTGATCGGCACCGCGGTGCTGCTCGGCGTCTATTCCGGCATCGTCATCATCCGCCTGGCGCGCCTGTCGCGGCCGCGACAGGCCGAGCCGGTCTGGAAGCGGGATCCGGCCGAATTCGGGCAGCAGGTCGTCAAGAGCGGCATCGAGGCGGAACTGGCCGAACTGCGCGGCGAAGTGGCCGCGCTCAAGGAAAAAGTCAGTCTGCTCGAGGCGGCGCGCAACGTCTCCCCGCAATACGGCGAGGCCGTTGCCCTGGCGCAGAAGGGCATGGCGGCAACGCAGGTCGCGGAGCGCTGCGGCATCTCGGTGGCGGAGGCCGAGATGGTGTGCGCCCTGAGCCGGGCCAGGCAGGAATAAGAACGCGAGGGGAGGGGCAATGGCCACTGAAGGGGACGATCAGGAGGAACTGAAGAAGAAGCTGGTGCGCCGCATCGGCATCGCCGGCGTGCTCATCGTCGTGCTGCTCGGCGGGCTGGCCTTGCTGGAGGACTGGCTGCTGGAGAAACCCGCTGCGCCACCGCCTGCGCCCACCGCGGCGGCTACCGCCCAGCCGCCCGCCGAGCCGCCGAAGGGGGAGGCGCCGCCCGCCGAAGCCAGGCTGGAAGCGGAGAAGCCGGAGCCGCCGAAGGAGGAACCGAAGGCCGAGCCGGAAAAAACCGAGATGCCGCTCGCGCCGCCGCCGGTGCAGGCGCAGAGGCCCGCCCAGCGCGTCGTCATCAAGCCGCCGGCCGCTGCGCCGGGCCCGCCGCCCAAGCAGCCGGCCGCGGCGGCCAGGCCGGGGACAGCCGAAAAGACCGCAGCGCCCGCCCAGCCGGAGGCGAAACCCGACCTGGCCACGGTCATCGCCCGCAGTTACCGCCTGCAGATGGGCGTGTTCACCAGCGCGTCGAACGCCGAGGAACTGCATGCGAAGCTGGAGCAGGCCGGCATCCCGTCCTACGTCGAGTCGCGCGTGCAGGTCGGCCCCTTCAAGACGCAGAAGGAGGCCGACGCGGCGCGCCGCAAGCTGAAGGAACTCGGCCTCGGTCCCGGCCTGCTGATCCCGCCGCAAAAGCGTTGAACAAAGGAACTGCAATGACCAAAAAAATCATCGCCACCGCCGCCGCGCCCGCCGCCATCGGCCCCTATTCGCAGGCCGTGCAGGCCGGCAACACCGTCTACCTCTCCGGCCAGATCGGCCTCGACCCGACCACCATGCAGATGGCCGAGGGCATCGATGCGCAGGTCGCGCGCGTCTTCGACAACCTGAAGGCCGTCGCCGCGGCGGCTGGCGGCTCGCTCGCCGACGCCGTCAAGGTCAACATCTACGTCACCGACCTCGCCAACTTCGCCAAGGTGAACGACGCCATGGCGCAGGCCTTCAGCCAGCCCTACCCGGCCCGCGCCACGGTGCAGGTGGCGGCGCTGCCGCGCGGCGCCCTGGTCGAGGTCGACGCGGTGCTGGTCCTGGGGTGATT
>WYAY01000214.1 GCA_011526165.1 Sulfuritalea sp. | reverse complement strand
GCTGCAGCGCGGCACCGTGCTGCTCACGCTCACCTCGGCCCAGGGCGGCCTGTTCGATGAAGTTCCTCCGCCTCAAGCGTCATAGGACGCGGCGCGATGGCATCCGCTCGGTGCTGCCGGTGGTGGTCGAGAAGGCGCGCAAGTACGGCCGCACGCTGCGCGAGGAGAAGATCTCCGTGCGCCGTGATGTCCTCGTCACCGGCGCGCACCACTCGGGCAAGACGCGCTGGCTCGCGCGCCTGCATGCCGAGGCGCCGGGCGTGTGGCGGGGGCGCGAGGTGATCCTGATCCGCTGCGTGAATCCGCTCGCCGCCTGGGTGGATGATCCGCGCCTGATCGCCCACGGCGAGAAGGCCTGGGCCCGCCCCTGGACGCAGCTGCGCGCCTGGGAGCGGCTGGACGCACTCGTCGCCTGGACAGGTGAAGTGCGCGCCGTGGTGCTGTTCGACGACGCCCAGCTGCTCACCGGACGCAAGCTCGACGTCGCCCTGCGCATCCTCGCCGGTGCGCGCTGGGTGGTGGTCACGGCCAGCGACGAGGCGCGGCTGCCCATCTCGTTCCGCCTGGCGCTGCAGCGCCGCCGGCCGCAGCGCATCAACCTGAAATCCGAGGCGCCCTACGACGCGACTGCGCTCGTCGTCTGGCTGCTCTCGCTTGCCGCGCTCGGCGCCGGCGCGTGGCAGCTCGCCGCCGCCATCGCCGGGCTCAACCTTTTGGGGCGCGGTCGCCGCGCCGCTCGACAGACATGAGGGACATCAACAATCTATTGCTTACCCTGCTGGTCACGGCCGTCCTGTGGGCCGTGCTGCTGACTTCGCTCGACCCCGGCGGCGCCGTCATGCGCCTGCTAGCTTCTCCGTTCGTGGGGGTGCGCTCATGAGCCGCCTCATTGCCGTGCTGGCGGGACTGACTTTTGTGGCGCTGGCGCAGGCGGACACGGCGGAGCCCGTGCCGCCGCCCCCGGCCCTCGCCGAGCCGCCGTTCCGGCTGCCGCTGCTCGACGGCGAGAGCCGCACGCACGCGCCGCCGCAGGGGAAGCTGGAATCTGCCGCGCAGCCGGATCCGCGCGTGCTGTTCGACATGACCGTCGACTGCTATCCGGCGCGCTCCTGGTTCCGCGGCGAGATCGCCCTTGAGGGACGCGCCGGCCAGCGGAAGTCCAACACCCAGGGCAGCGCCACCACCACGACGGCCTTCGACCAGGCCGCCGGCGCGATCACGCAGACCACCGGCGGCCAGGACAACTACGTCGGCGTCGTTGCGCGCATCCCGCTCTTCTCGGCGGTGGAACTCGACAAGGAGCGCGAGCGCGAGACGCAGCGGCGCAAGACCATCGCCGACGCCGTCGGCATCCTCGCCCAGTCGCTCGCCGACAAGGAGCTGGCCATGCGCAAGCTGGCGCTCTTCCGCGCGCTGGAGAAACGCGCCCAGGAGCGCGTCGCCGCGGGCGTGGCCGCGACCGACGAGCAGGTGCAGTACCTGAAGGCCGTGGCCGAGCTTGAAGGCGGGCTGTACCAGACCAAGGCCAAGGTGATCCAGGCGCGCATGACGCTGGTGGGCCTGTGCACCGAGGGCGAGCCGGCCGACCGGGTGGATGCCTACATCCGCCAGTTCTCGCGGGGCATCGAATGAAGTGGGTGTCCCACATCGCCATTGCCGCCGCCGTGGCCGCGCCCTTCAGCCCGGCGGCGATGCCGGTGGCTGCGCTCGGCGCCACCGCGCCGGACTGGCTGGAGTGGGTGGAGGAGGGTGTTCTCCATCGCCGCGTGCGCCACCGCACGCATACGCACTACCTGGCCGTCTGGCTGCTGGTGGCGCTGTTCGGTTTTCTGGTGTGGGACTTCCGCGGCTGGATCGCGTGGTTCGGGGTGGGCGCCTGCACGCACTGGTTTGCCGACGCGCTGACCATCCAGGGCGTGCCGCTCGGCTGGTGGAGCGACCGGCGCGTTCATCTCTTCGGCGGGCGCGTGCGCACCGGCAGCGGCGCCGAGTTCGTCATCGCGGCGGTGTGCGTGAGCATCGCCGCCCTGGTGGTGTGGCAATCCGGGCCGCACGGTTTCCTGCCGTTCTTCTACAACTGGGGCGAGTTCTACGGGCGCGGACTCATCGACGGGCTGGAATGGCGCAGCCACCGCTTCAACTACCTGTAGCGCCCGGCCTCGCTCTCGGGCTGCTGGCCGTCGCCTGCGCCGCCGCCGGCGCCGAGCCGTGCGCCGTCGACCACTGCCACGACGGCGACACCTGTACGCTGGTTTGCGGGCGCCACACGGACACGCCGCGCCGCGTGAAGGTGCGCCTGCACTGCATCGACGCACCCGAACTGGCCCAGGCACCGTGGGGCCGCTGGAGTGCCGAGGCGCTGCGCTGGTACGTGCCCGCCGGCTCGGTTGCCGACCTGGAAGCGGTCACCACCGACCGCTACGGCCGCATCGTCGGCGTGCTGCACGCGCGCGGCGTCCGCGTCAATGTGGAGATGGTGCGGCAGGGTTTCGCCGCCGTGTATGAGAAGTACTGCACCGATCCGGTTTACTATGACGCCCGGGAACTGGCTCAGGGTGCGCGCCTAGGCATCTGGGCGGTGCCGGGGCCGCAGCAGCGGCCGTGGGAGGCGAGGAGCCGATCCGGGCCTGACAAACATATCATTAGGAGATATAATTAGATCGTGCCGAAGCGAACCGACCCCACGCTGGACACGCTGCTCGACCTGGACGGCTTCACGCTGTTTTTCGAGAACGGCTCATGGGCCAAGGGCCGGGTATGGCTGATCGAGCCGGACGAAGCGCGGCCGCACGGCATCCGCTACGAGCTGACGCTGCACGACCGCAGCAGCCGGCGCCTGCTCGGCTTCGACAACGCCCATGCGGTGCCGCGGCCGGGCGGCAAGTTCGTCGAGCAGCCGCGGGTGTATGACCATTTTCACCGCGGGCCGAAGGATCCCGGCCGGCCCTACCGCTTCGTCAACGCCGGCAAGCTGGTCGAGGATTTCTGGAAGGCGGTCGCGGAAGTCATGAAGGAAACAGGAGAAGAGCTATGAGCGCAGCCAAAACCCTCCGCGTGGGCATCATGCCCTTCGAGCGGATCAAGGCCTACACCATCGCCATCGCCCGCGGCGAGCACAAGCGCCGCACCGACGAGCCCAAGGTGTGGTTCACGTCCATGAAGTCGTTCGCCAACGTGCTCTCCGACGAGAACCAGGCGCTGCTGCGCGTCATCTTCGACCGCAAGCCGCAGTCGATCAGCGAGCTTGAAGACCTGACCGGCCGCAAGGCAAGCAACCTTTCGCGCACCCTGCACACCATGGAGCGCTACGGCCTCGTGCGCCTGGAAGGCGGCGCCCAGAGGCGCGGCCGGCAGGCGGTGCGGCCGGTGGCGGTGGCGCGGGCGGTGAGCCTGAAGCTGGAAATCGCGGAAGGGCTTGGGCGCACGGCTGAAAGGCACGCGGCGTAGGGGGGGGCGGATTTATCCCCCTACCAAAGCCAATTACCGTGTAATTCGGCACCGCCCACCTGCCGATTTCGGGTTTCCCCGCAAGGGAAAATTGACTTGCGCCGTCACCTGACGCATACTGTCCGGGCAGGCAAGCGCAAGGTTGTTTGTAGAGGTCGCTGGCAACAGCGGCAGCCCGAACGGGTGGGATCCTCGAACTTGGGGCCTGCGCAAATTCAAACCCTCAGCAAGGCATCGAGCTGGGGGTTTTCCTTTTTCAGGGCCTCGAACTCTCCTGGCCAGAACTTCAGGCCGTAGCCCAGCAATGTGCCCTTATGCCGGTAGCAGACGGGCAGCAGCAGGCGGGCGTACTTATCCTCTGTGTCGCCGAACTGGTTGGGGTTGACCGCCGCGAAGAGGCTGGAAGCGACGGCATCCGCGACCTGCAGTCCGGCAAGTTGCGAATGTTCGACGGCGCGGATGAAGTCGGGGTCAACCACGGACCAGTCGACATTGACGTCCATTTCATTGCTGTCGCGCAGCTTGCGCAGGTAGTTGCGCAACTCGTCGTAAGACATCTGGCTGCGGTTGGAGAAGATGATTTCGGCGCGCCCGTCGCCGGCGCCGGCCTTGCGATGGTCCCGGCATAGCCAGGAAACCCGCTCCAGCAGGTAACGGCAGGCATAGCGGTAGAGCAAGTGCTTCTGCGACTGAAACCGCTCCGGTTCGCGGATCGATGGCTTGTGTATGAGCACGGATACCGTGCGCAAGGAGTGCTGCACGATTTCCCGCGCATAGACGACGCGCTGCGGGTGGCCGAGCTTGCAGAAGTGCAGCGCCTGTCTGGGCGCCCGACCAAGCTGTTGCCGGACTTTCTCCATCAGCCTGACCACCTGCAGGTCGTTTTCTCGACGCGTGACGACAGCCGAAATAATCAGCCAGCGTGAACTGCCACTTCCGTCGGGATGAAAGACAAATCCTTCCTCGCCGGATTCGTCGATGTAGACGCGATAGCTGGCTTGGCTCATGCCCGCCGTGCCTCGATGTGCGCTGCGTTCCGGCCCGGGCGGTTGAAATCCAATGCTGTGCTATCGGATGCGCAGGGGAAGGCGAACATGATCGGTGTTGTTGTGATCGCGCTGAGGCAGGTTCGCCTTCGCGCCCTAGACTGGCGATGCGCCAGACAAGCCGCCATACGGCGACGATTCGGGCCGCGAAGGCTAGGTGGCGCAAATGATAGCCGAATGACTCCGGCAAGGCACGCGATTCCGCGCCGACGCTCCCCCGACCGCGCTGTCATGCGGCTTGCGTTGCAACCCGCCCGCCAGCGCTACGCCTGCGTGCGCTCGACCCCCGCCGCCAGCTCCGCCCGGCCCGCCCAACCCCGCGGGCCGAGCTCCGCTCGCGGCTCCGTGCCTCCGTCGGCCGCTGCTGCTCCAGACCGCCGCCGGGCGCCACTCCGCAGGCTCGCCGAAAAGCCGGCCAGCCTGCGGGCGGCGCCCGACCGGCTGCGCCTGCGCCGGTGAACCGCAGCAAACCCCGCGCGGTCCCGGGCGCATCGCGCGATCAGCACCGCGCCGCTCAGCTTCGCTAGAGCGGACGCGGTGCAAGCGCCGTACCTCCGCGCCGTGTCACGGGGACTGACTTTTCTCGCTGTCCGATTGGTTCAGCCGGACGGAGGTATCCTCGCAGCGAAGGCAAAGCGCATGAACGCGATCGTTCCTGACTCGACACTGACTTGCCCGCACTGCGGTCACCGCAAGACCGAGCGCATGCCGATGGATGCCTGCCAGTGGTTCTACGAGTGCGAGCATTGCCATGCGTTGCTGAAACCGAAGCCGGGAGACTGCTGCGTTTTCTGCTCCTACGGCACGGTGCCATGTCCGCCGATCCAGGAGCGCGGCAGGCACTGAGACGGCGCCGGTGTGCGCCGTGCTCGGGAGACTGACTTTCCATCGCCGTATCGCAGGGACTGACTTTTGCGTGCCGGCTGCGCCGTCGGGCTTTCGTGCTGCGCACCGGGCCAGCAGGCTGTCCCGGCCCTAAGGGCTTCAATCCCTCACGCCTTCGCTCCGGCCATGTGCCGGAACGGATGGCTCTTCGGGCTTCGCCACGCCATCCGTTCCGTCGCATCGCCTCCGCTGCGCGCTCCGCTTGCGAAGCGTGCGCGCTCGCGGCTGCGCCGCCAGCGCGTGGGGAACGGCAACGCGCATCACCCCCACCCCCCTTTCCCATCATTCCAGCCAGGGTGCACCACCGAAAAATCAGGATCAAGGCCAAGCCCTGCGGGTCGGCTTTCCGCTTGCCGCCTGCGCCGCTGCCCCTGCGGCACTCCGTGGCCACGCCTTCCCGCACCCGCGCGCCGTGCCCCGGAAAGCCGAGCCTTGATCCTGATTTTTCGGCGGCGCGGGTGGCTTCCATGATGGGAAAGCGGCCCCCTCCCCCTCTTCGCGGGGGCAGGTTTCACGGGGGGGTCTTCCGGTGTGTGGTGGTGTTTTTTTACCTGGTGGAGGTTCTATGTGGGCTGTTGCGGGTTCGCGCTGTTTGCCGCCCGGCGGGGCGTCGGTGGTGTCGTTTGCGCTGGCGGCGGTGTCGCCGTCGGCCGTGTCGGTGGGCTGCTGCCTCGGGGCCGATGCCGTGGCCCTGGGGTGCCTTGCGCCGTCGCGGCTGCGGGTGTTCGCGGCCTTCGGGCCGCGCGGGGTGGGGGCGTGCCGCTGGTCGGCGGTGG
>WYAY01000213.1 GCA_011526165.1 Sulfuritalea sp. | reverse complement strand
TGGCTGCCGAGCGTTTTCGCGATGCGCTCCTGGCGCAGCTTGTCGATGGCCGGCGATTTGGTCGTCACCGCCATGCCTTCCTCCACCGCGATGGCGCAGGAGGTGCGCATGCCGGCGGTGCCGGCGATCTCGACGACGCAGAGGTTGCAGCCGCTGTCGCCGCCGCCGCGCTGGCAGGAAGGCGGCAGGTCGGGGTGGGCGCACAGCGCCGGAATGTAGATGCCGGCGGCGCTGGCGGCCGAGAGCAGGGAGACGCCGGCGGGCGCCTCGACGGGCTTGCCGTCGATGGTGAGTTTCACCAGCGGGCCGGACGCCGTTGCGTTTCCGGCCGGTTTCTTCCACCAAACGACTGACTGAAGACGGGTTCCCATGATGTGCTTCCTCGCAGCAACCGCCCGGAACGGGGACGGCTAGGGTTTCCCTGAAGGATATGCAATATATAGCATTGCATAAAATCAACAGGTATTAGAATGCATTTGCGTGATTCTAGGGGAGCCACCCGTCGGCCCTATTTGATCTGCGTCAAGCGGGAGCGTAAAAACCTTGTTCCATATATGTGTTTGCCAGGCTGGAGGGCGCCATCCCTGGACTGCAGCGAAACCGGGAACGGAAGACTGCAAGCCTTCCGGTGACCCGTGTCTTGCCCTGGGTGATGGAACCGGATCTGACACCGTGTCGCAGCCACTGACTTTTCCGCTCCTTGCAATGAATATGTTATTTATCAATGAGAAGACTTGTTTTGCCGATTTTCTGACCGGATCAATTCCATGCATGAAAAGCGGTTTTGGTTGACCTGGATCAAACCTCAATAGGCAAATGGTTTCTAGAATCGCCGCAAATGCTCTATCGTGCATCGTTAATTGTTTGTAGGCATGATAGTGCATGTTTTCGAAATCGGCAGCGAGAACCAGCCCGGCTCTCAGCCATAACGGGGGATCGACAATGAGTGGATTGTTCAACCAGTTCAAGGAGTGGTACGAAAAGCGCCACGACTATGCCCGTGCCTGGAAGGCCCGCACCGGCGGCCAGGTGGTGGCGACCATGTGTACCTATACGCCCGAGGAAATCCTCATCGCCGCCGGCATGCTGCCGGTGCGCGTGCTGGGCGCCCACGAGCCGCAGAACGTCACCGAGCCGCACATCTTCGGCATGTTCTGCCCGTTCTGCCGCGATTCCCTGGCGCAGGGCCTGCTCGGCCGCTACGAGTACTGCGAGGGCGTGACGCTGACCCAGTCCTGCATCCAGTACCGACAGGCCTTCAACTCCTGGCGCATGCACGTGCCCACCGTGAAGTGGGACTACTACCTGCCGATGCCCAACGAGGTGCAGTCGCGCTTCGCCCGCACCATGCACTATGCCGAGGTGAAGAAGTTCCGCGAGTTCATGGAAGGCGTCATCGGCAAGAAGATCGCCGACGCCGACCTCAAGCGCGGCATCGAGATCGTCAACGAGAACCGGCGGCTCCTGCGCGAGCTGTTCGAGTACCGCAAGGAGACCAACCCGCGCGTCACCGGCGTCGATGCCCTCTATGCCTCTCTCACCGCCCAGTTCGTGGACAAGGAAGAGCACAACAAGGAGCTGAAGCGCGTGCTGGCCGAACTGCCCAAGCAGCCGAACAGCCGCGAGGAAGGCATCCGCTTCATGACCATCGGCTCGGAGAACGACGACGTTTCCTTCATGGCCATGGTCGAATCCGTCGGCTCCACCATCGTCATCGACGACCAGTGCTCCGGCACGCGCTATTTCTGGAACGAGGCGCGCATCCAGGACGATCCGATCGCCACCATCGCCGACCGCTACTGCGAGCGCCCGGCTTGCCCGACCAAGGACTACCCGGCGCACACCCGCTTCGACCACGTGCTGAAGCTGGCCAAGGACTACAACGCCAGGGCGGCGGTGTTCCTGCAGCAGAAATTCTGCGACCCGCACGAGGGCGACTATCCGGACCTGAAGCGGCACCTCGAGGCCAACGGCATCCCGACGCTGTTCCTGGAGTTCGACATCACCAACCCGCTCGGCCCCTTCCGCATCCGCATCGAGGCCTTCCTCGAGACGCTGGGCGAAGAAGAACTGTTCTAGGAGATACGCAACATGGCATACCCGACCGAACCGCTGAAGTGCTGGAAGAAGGCCAAGGAGCTGCGCGAGCAGTATTACATCAACTACGCCAAGGCCCACGAGAAGGGCGGCCTGCGCTGGTCCGGTTCCGCCTGGGCGCTCGACGCCATCCCCGCCGGGCTGGGCAATGACGTCTATTCGCTCACCGGCGAGCCCTACGGCGCCACCATCGCGGTGGACAAGAAGTTCAACAAGGAGTGCCAGGACGCGGCCGAGTCCTACGGTTTCGCCCGCGACCTGTGCGCCTACATGCGCACCTACTGGGGTTCGATCATCCTGAACAAGTTTCCGTTCGGCGGCGAATTCCCCAAGCCCGACTTCAACTTCCAGTCGCAGATTTGCTGCTCGCACGCCAAGTGGTACCAGGCGGCCTCGACGCTGGAACACAATACGCCGAGCTTCTTCATCGACGTCTCGGTCGGCCCGCACAAGGACCTGACCAAGGAGCGTCTGGACTTCGTCACCAACCAGGGCCTGGAGGCCTGCGAGTGGCTGGAGAAGACCACCGGCCGCAAGTTCAACGACGAGCTGTTCATCGAGGCGGTGAAAAACGAAATGCGCTCCACCTCGCTGTGGGCGGCCATCTGCTGCGAGAACAAGGCGAAGCCGGCCCCGCTCGACGAGAAGACCATGTATTCGCTCTACGTGCTGGCGACGCTGTCGAAGTCCTCGAAGTGGTGCGCCGACTTCTATGAGGAGTGCCTGGACGAAGTGAAGGACCGCGTCAAGCGCGGCATCGCCGCCGTGCCCAACGAGCGCTGCCGCGTCATGAGCGACACGCAGCCGCCCTGGGGCTTCCTCAAGGTGTTCCGCTACCTCGAAGAGTACGGCGCCGTCTCGATCGGCTCGCTGTACACCTTCGGCCTGGAGGGCATCTGGGAGACCAAGCCGGACGGCAGCTGGGGCCCGCGCACCCTGCCCTGGGAGAAGGGCATCGAGATGCGCACCCGCGAGGAGGCGATGCGCCTGTACTGCGACTGGAACCTGTCGAAGCCGCAATGGCAGCATTTCTACGACCCGCGCCTGAAGACCGAGATGATGAAGACCATCGTCAAGGAATGGCACGTCGACGGCGTCATGCTGCACCTGAACCGCGGCTGCGAGGGCCTCTCGATCGGCATCATGGAAAACCGCCTCGGCCTGGCCGCCTCGGGCGTTCCGGTGATGACCTTCGAGGGCAACATGGGCGACGAGCGCGAGTTCGACCTCGGCCGCACGCAGAATCGTGTGGACTCGTTCATGGAAACCCTGGGCCTGAAGCGCGAGTTTGCGCACGCCTGATCAACGCTAGGAGAAACGAAATATGATTACCGCTGGCATCGACATGGGCTCCCGCACCGTCAAGGTGGTGTTCCTCGAGGAGCTGAAGGTGGACGGCGCCCCGCAATTGCGCTGGGGCGTCAAGGGCAAGCACATCATGTTCCCGGAGGACCTCGATCCCGATCAGGCCGCCGACAAGGCCTTCGAGGACGCGCTCAAAGGCGCCGGCATCGCGCGCGACCAGATTACGCGGGTCGTGTCCACCGGTTCCGGCCGCAAGCAGGTCAAGTTCGCCAATGCCGACGTCACCGAAGTGGGCGCCGGCGCGCGCGGCGCGGTGTTCATGTGCCCGACGGCGAAGACGGTGGTCGACGTCGGCGCCGAGGAAGGCCGCGGCGTCAAGGCCAATGCCGAGGGCAAGGTGGTTGATTTCGCCGGCAACGAGAAATGCGCCGCCGGCGCCGGCGCCTTCGCCGAATCCATGTCGCGCGCCCTGCAGCTTTCCCTGAAGGAATTCGGCGAAGCCAGCCTGCGTTCCGACAAGACCATTCCGATGAACGCGCAATGCACGGTGTTCGCCGAGTCGGAAGTGGTGTCGCTGATCCACTCCGCGACGCCGAAGGAAGACATCGCCAAGGCGGTGCTGGATGCCGTCGCCAGCCGGGTCTGCGCCATGGTGCGCCGCGTCGGCATCGAGGACGAGGTGGTTCTGATCGGCGGCATGGTGCACAACCCGGGCTTCGTCCAGTCGCTCAAGGTGGCCCTGGGGGTCGATAAAGTGCATCTGCCGGACATGCCGGAATACATCAGCGCCCTCGGCGCCGCGCTCATCGCGGCCGACGGCGAAGCAGCCTGAGCGTCAGCCGATCAATCGGAAAGGAGACCAACATGACAGCTGGAGAAAAGAAGGAATACTGGCGCTGGCAGGAAACCTGCTGGATCGACGAATCGAAGAACTGGCGCGACGCCAAGATCATCACGGCCGGCATCGACGTCGGTTCGGTGAGCTCGCAGGCAGTCATCTGCGTCGACGGCGAACTGTACGGCTACAACAGCATGCGCACCGGCAACAACAGCCCGGATTCGGCCCGGAACGCCATCAACGGCGTGCTGGAGAAATCCGGCATGAAGCTGGAGGACGTCACTTACGTCATCGGCACCGGCTACGGCCGCGTCAACGTGCCCTTCGCGCACAAGGCCATCACCGAGATCGCCTGCCATGCGCGCGGCGCCAACTACATGGGCGGCAACACCGTCCGCACCATCCTTGACATGGGCGGCCAGGACTGCAAGGCCATCCATTGCGACGAGAAGGGCAAGGTCACCAACTTCCTCATGAACGACAAGTGCGCGGCCGGCACCGGCCGCGGCATGGAGGTGATCGCCGACCTGATGCAGATCCCGATCGCCGAGCTGGGGCCGCGCTCCTTCGATGTGGACGAGGAGCCGGAAGCCGTGTCCTCGACCTGCGTGGTGTTCGCCAAGTCCGAAGCGCTGGGCCTGCTCAAGGCCGGCTATTCGAAGAACAAGGTGATCGCCGCCTACTGCCAGGCCATGGCCGAGCGCGTGGTGTCGCTGATCGAGCGCATCGGCGTGGAGAACGACTTCTTCATCACCGGCGGCATCGCCAAGAACCCCGGCGTGGTGAAGCGCATCGAGAAGCTGCTCGGCACCAAGGCCGTCGAGACCAAGCTGGACAGCCAGATCGCCGGCGCACTCGGCGCTGCGCTGTTCGGCTACACGCTGATGCAGAAGCAGGGCGCATCGGCGAAAGCCGCCTGAAGGCGGTTGCAACGATCCCGAAGCTCCGGTCCGCAAAGTACCCCTCTCCCACTGAGCGGGCCGGAGCCAAGGGATTCACGATATCGAACAGGGGATCGACATGATCGCGAACTACGGCTACAAGGACGGCTCGGGCGAGTACTACATCAGCATCGACACCGACAAGTGTACGAGCTGCACGGCCGGGCGCGCCTGTCTGACGGCGTGCCCGAAGGGCATGTTCGAGATCATCACCGACGATTACGACGACGAGGTGGCGGCGGTGAAGCAGGCCTTCCGCCGTTCGCTCGCCTTCGACTGCACCGACTGCAAGCCGGCGGGCGGCTACACCAGCCTGCCGTGTTCGGCGGCCTGTACGCCGGGGGCGATCAAGCATTCCTGGTAGGCCGGCGATGGCGACGATTCCGTTGAAACTGGTGAAGGGCGGCAAGGAAGGCGATCTGCTGGCGCAGGGCTGGATCAAGCAGACCACCATCGGCGAACCGCGTCTTTCGGAGATCGTCGAAAATTATCGCCAGCTCGGCTACGAGGTGCATGTGATCGAGCACCTCGATGAGTCGGCGGGAGGCTGCAATACGTGCTTTACGGCTGGCGCGGAGATGGGACAGGTCTACGGCGACGTGTATATCCGCAAAGGGAAAGGCGGCAAGCATGCCGCCGACGACGAATTGTTCTGACAGGAGAATACGATGGCGGTCCAGGTTACAGTGCGGATGATCCGCAAAAACGATCTCGATGCGGTGGTGGCGATCGACAAGCTTATTACGGGGCAGGAACGGCGCGAGTACTACGAGCGCAAGCTGGCCGTGGCGCTGGACGACGAACACAACGTGAACGCCTCGGTCGTGGCGGAAGTCGGCGGCAAGGTGGTCGGCTTCATGATGGGCGACGTGCTCTTCGGCGAATACGGCATAGCGGACTCCTCCGCCACCATCGATACGCTCGGCGTGCACCCGGATTTCCAGAAGCACGGCGTGGCCTCCGACCTGATGGACCAGTTCCTCATGAACATGAAGGCGGCCAACGTCAAGAAGGTATACACGCTGGTGAACTGGAGCGACTTCTCGCTGGAGAGCTTTTTCTCCCGGCACAAATTCGTGCCTTCCAAGCGCATCAGCCTGGAATTGCAACTACCCTGATTCTGACCGATTCGGGGAACAGCGGACGGCGCGCGTTCTCGCGAATGCGCGCCGCTTTTTCATGTGGATCGACTGCCACTGCCATACCAAGCACTCCTACGACAACTGGCTTGAGCCGCTCGACCTGATCCGCCGCGCCAGGGACATCGGCCTGGACGGCGTGGTGATCACCGAGCACCATTCCTACGAGGCTTCGGCGCCGGTCGAGGCGGTGGGGCGCGAGGAGGGGCTGCTGGTGCTGCGCGGCGTGGAAATCGCCACCGACCGCGGCCATCTGCTCGCCTACGGCGTCGAGGACGATGCCTGGAACGTCTGGGGCCGCGACACCTGGCTGCCGCTAGAGGGGGTCATCGAACGCGTCAATGCGCTGGGCGGTATCTGCGTGCCGGCGCATCCCTACCGCGAGTTCGGCGTGTGCAGCCTGCTCGACGGCCTGCTCGAACTGCAGGGCATCGTCGCCGTGGAGACCCACAACGGCGGCAACATCGATTCGGACAATGCGCTCGCCGTCACCGCAACGCGCCACCTGGCGCTGCCGGCGCTGGGCGGCAGCGACTGCCACAAGGTCGCCGCCGTGGGGCGCTGCGCGACGGAATTCCTGCAGCCGGTGACCGACATGGCGAGCTTCATCGCAGCCGTGCGCGCCGGCGCCTGCCGGGCGGATTATTTCAGCGGATGGCGGTGAAAGTCAGTCGCCGTGCCACGGCGACTGACTTTTCGGGAATTACGCGGCGAGCGCTTCGACCGGCTCGTTGAGCACCAGCCAGTAGAGGCCGAGCTGGCTGACGGCCTGGATGAACTTCTCGAAATCGACCGGCTTGCGGATGTAGCTGTTGGCGCCGAGGCTGTAGGCTTCGTAGATGTCCTGCTGCTCCTTGGAGGTGGTCAGGATCACCACCGGCAGCAGGCTGGTGCGCTCGTTGGCGCGGATGCGGCGCAGCACCTCCAGGCCGTCGATGCGCGGCAGCTTGAGGTCGAGCAGCACCACGGCCGGCATGACCGAGAGGTCGCGGCCGGCATGCTGGCCGTTGCCGAACAGGTAGTCGAGCGCCTCGACGCCGTCGCGCGCGACGACGACCTGGTTGCCGATGCGGTTCTTGTTGAAGGCGCGCAGGGTCAGCGCCTCGTCGTCGGGGTTGTCTTCAACCAGCAGGATCGGTCGGTCGGTTGCCATTGCAGTGTGTCCCTCTTTGTTATTCCGACAGCGTGAAGTAGAACGTGGCGCCCTCTCCCGGAGCCGCCTCGGCCCAGATGCGCCCGCCATGTCGCTGTATGATGCGATGCACGATGGCGAGACCAATGCCGGTCCCCTCGAACTCCTGGACGCCGTGCATGCGCTGGAATGGGCCGAACAATTTGCCGGCATACTGCATGTCGAAGCCGGCACCGTTGTCCCTGACAAAATACACTGTCCTGCCCTCTTTTTGCAAGATACCGAATGATATTAAAGCCGCCCTCTGGCGCCCGGTAAACTTCCAAGCGTTGCGTAGCAGGTTTTCCAGGGCGATGCGCAGCAGGCTGGCATCGCCCGTTGCCTGCACGTCAGCGGCGATCCGCGTCTGGACCTCGCGCTGCGGATGCAACTGCTTCAAATCGTTGAGGATGGCCCCGGCCAGCGCGCTCAGGTCGACGGTTTCGGGCTTCATGTCCCGGCGGGTGATGCGGGACAGCGCAAGCATGTCGTCTATGATCTGCTGCATGCGTTGTGTTCCGGCACGGATGCGGGCGATGTATCCCTTTCCCGCGGCGTCGATCCGGGCGGCGTAATCCTCCTCGATCATGCGCGAGAAGCCGTCGATGGCGCGCAGGGGCGCGGTGAGATCGTGCGAGACGGAATAGCTGAAGGCTTCCAGTTCGCGGTTGGCGTCGGCCAGTTCCGCGGTACGCTCCGCTACGCGCTGTTCCAGGGTTTCATTAAGGGTGCGTATCTGGGACTCGGCCTGCTTGCGTTCGCTGATGTCGAGGGCCAGGCCGACCAGCAGCTTGCGCTCGCCGCGCTGGATCGGCGCGGCGTACAGAAGATGCGGAATCAGGCGGCCAGCGGCTGTTTTGAGGGTCGCTTCGCCATGCGTGACGATGTTGCGTTCGAGAGCGACGCGGCTGGCCTGCCGCACCCTGTCCGGCTCGGCGAAGAAATCGCAGACCAGGGTGTTCGCCAGCACATCCGGGGAATATCCGCTCGTGATCTCGAAATGGCGATTCCAGCGCAGCATGCGCATCTCTGCGTCGAACAGGGAGAATCCCCCCGGCAGGCTGGCGAGCAATGCGTCGGAGAGATCCTTTTCCTCCTGCAGTGCGGCCAGGACGCGGCGCTGCTCGGTGATGTCCGAGAAGACCCAGATGCTGCCGGCTTGCGGGTTGCCTGGATCGAGGGCGTGGCCTGAAGTGGCGCACCAGAAGCGGCTGCCGTCCTTGCGTACCAGTTCGATGTCCTCGAGGCAGTTCTCGCCGCGCGCCAGGGTTTCATAGACGCGCCGGCCGCGTGCCTCGAACACCTCGTCGTTCGGGTAAATGATGCGCACCGAGCGCCCCTTCATTTCATCCGGGGCGTAGCCGAACAGCTCCTCGCAGCGGCGGTTGCAGCTGACGATGAGGCGGTCGCGCACCAGCCAGATGCCGACGAGGGCGTTGTCGAGCAGGGCCTGCTGTTCGGCAAGCAGTTGCTGCTGCTGCTGCTCGCTGGCGCGCAACTCCTGCATGCCTTCTTCGAGGTTTTTCGCCATGGCGTCGATCGCCTGCGCCACGTGACCGATTTCGTCCTGGCGGCCGTCTCCGATCCGCGTGTCGAGTTTTCCTGCCGCCAGCTTTTCGCTCGCCGCGACCAGGCGCGCCAGCCGTCGCGTCATGCCGAAAGCGAGAAAGACGGAAAGGAAAATGGCCAGCGACATGCCGGCGATGCCGGCAACGACGACTTTGCCGACGAGCTCCTCGCGCCTTTGGCGGGCATCCGCCAGGGAGATGGCGAAGTGCAGGCTGCCTAGCTGCCGCGTGCCGAGCATGACCGGCGCGACGACATCGTGGCGTGCATCCCGGGCCAGATCGAAAGTTGCCCTGGTTGCCGGCAGGGGCTGCGCGGCATCCCAGTTCGCGGCAGCGACGGCCTTGCCCTGCAGGTCGCGCAGCACGACGTAGTCGATGTCGCGGTCGGCGACCATGTCGCGCAGCAATTGGTCGAGGGTGGCGTAGTCGCGCTGGGCCAGCGGGATGGAAACCGCGGCGCCGAGCAGCGGCGCGAGCTGGCGCACCTCGTTCCTGACGCGGTCTTCCGTGCCGCGGTCAATGATGTCTAGGCCGAAGCGGATGATCAGGCCGACGGTGAGCAGCAGCACCAGCAGGGTGGCGGCGAGCAGACTCAGCCGGAATCGGTGTAGCCGTAGCCAGCGGGACAGGGGGGGCATGCGATGTCAGTCCTGTTGCCGGGCGAGCTGGCGGCGGATCTCCGGCAGGAAGGCGTCGTTCGTGCGGAACTCGTTGGCCTGGACCGGACGCAGGCCATCGAGCTGGGCTTTCCGCACGAAGCGGCGCCCCGCCTCCTCATTGTCGCTGAAATCGAGCAGCAGGGCGGTCAGTTGGGGTGAAGGCGGCAAGGCTGCGCCCTTGCGGGCGTAGATGGCGATACCGGCGATGGCGGGCGATTCGGCGAGGACGCGCAGCCTGGCGCGCATCTCGGCGTTCAGTTGCGTTAGCAGGAAGGTCGGGACGGCGGCGGCCTCGGCTTCGCCGAGGAGGACGGCCTGGGTGGCGTTGAAGGGCGTCGTGACGACACTGATGCGGACATCCCGCTCCGGATCGAGGCCGCCCTGACGCAATACCTGGGAGCCGAGCTGCGCGGAAACGGTGAAGGGATCGAGGGTGGCGACGCGGCCATGCCTGAGGTCGGCGATGCTGACGAGCTTCGATCGGGCATCGACCAGCAGCAAGGTGCGGATGTCGCGCCGGCTGACGGCGAGCGGGACATAGCCGGCTTCCTTTTCCATGTAGCGGCCCAGGCCGGAACCCATCACCAGCAGGTCATGCTCGCCGGTCAGGCTGCGCTTGATGAATTCCTTGTAGTTGGGCGCCGTGGAGGCTTCGACGGGTTGCTTGAGGCGGACGGCGAGATGCTGCCGCAGCGGCTCGTAGGTGGCGAGCAGGGTGGCGGTGGGCAGGTAGGGGAAGATGCCGAGCTGCAGCGGCGGCTGGGCGGGCGCTGCGCTCGCCGCCAGCAGCAGGGCGCTGGCCAGCGCGAGCCGCCCGAGGCCGTTCCGGATTGCGCCTAACCGCCAAGCCATCGCCCCCCCTCTCCGCGGAATCAGGACAACGCTTCCTGTCGCAGCAGAAACACCCCGTTGCCGTTATCGTGGCCGTCGAGCCAGACCAGGTCGAGTGCCGGGAAGGCCTGCTCGACCGCCGCGCGGCCGTCACCCACTTCCACGACCAGAATGCCACCCGGCTTGAGGTGCCTGCCGGCATCATGAAGCAGGCGCCGCACGATGTCGAGGCCGTCCTCGCCGGCGGCCAGCGCCAGCGCCGGCTCGTGGCGGTATTCCGGCGGCAGGGCGCGCATGGCAGCGGCCGTTACATAGGGCGGGTTGGAAACGATGAGGTCGTAGCGGCGGCCATCGAGCGCCGCGAACAGGTCGGAACGCTGCAGGGCGATGTGCGCTTCGAGGCCGTAGTCGGCGACGTTGCGGCGCGCCACCGCGAGGGCGTCCTCGGAGAGGTCGACGGCATCGATGCGCGCAGCGGGAAAAGTCAGTCCCAGCAGGACGGCGAGGCAGCCCGAGCCGGTGCACAGGTCCAGGGCGTCCGCCACCTCGGCGGCATCGATCCAGGGCGCGAGGGCGTCCTCCATGAGCAGGCCGGCGATATGCGAGCGCGGCACGATGACGCGCTCGTCGACAAAGAAGCGGTGGTCGCCCAGCCAGGCCTCGTGCGTGAGATAGGCGGCCGGGATGCGCTCCGCGATGCGGCGCTCGATCAGACCGGCCACCGCTTCCTTCTCGGCTGCGGTCAGGCGCGCGTCGAGAAAGGGCTCCAGGCGGTCGGGCGGCAGGTGCAGGGCGTGCAGCACCAGCCAGGCCGCCTCGTCGTAGGCATCCTGCGTGCCGTGGCCGAAGAACAGGCCGGCTGCGTTGAAGCGGCTCACCGCCCAGCGCAGCATGTCGCGCAGCGTGAGCAGTTCGGCCGGGATCATCGCAGGAGCAGCCCGAGCGCGCGCTCGTAGATGCGCGAGAGCGCATCGAGGTCGGCCACGGCGACGCACTCGTCGATCTTGTGGATGGTGGCGTTGAGCGGGCCCAGTTCGATCACCTCGGGGCAGATGGCGGCGATGAAGCGGCCGTCGGACGTGCCGCCGCTGGTGGACAGCTCGGTGTCGAGGCCGACGCTGTCGCGGATCGCCTGCGACACCGCCTCGACCAGCCGGCCGCGCGGTGTGAGGTAGGGCTGGCCGGAGAGCGTCCACTCCAGCGCGTACTCGACGCCGTGGCGGTCGAGGATGTCATGCACGCGCGCCTGCAGCGCGTCGGGCGTGCTGGCGGTGGAGAAGCGGAAGTTGAAGAGGATCTCGGCGCTGCCGGGAACGACGTTGTCGGCACCGGTGCCGGCATGGAAGTTCGACACCTGCCAGGAGGTCGGCGGAAAGTACTCGTTGCCCGCGTCCCAGACGGTGGCCGCCAGTTCGGCCAGGGCGGGGGCCACCTTGTGCACCGGGTTCTTCACCAGATGCGGGTAGGCGATGTGGCCCTGCACGCCCTTGACGAGCAGGCGGCCGGAGAGCGAGCCGCGCCGGCCGTTCTTGATGGTGTCGGCGAGGCGCGCCGCCGAGGTCGGTTCGCCGACGATGCAGTAATCGAGCGCCTCGCCGCGCGCGGCGAGGGTTTCCACCACGCGCACCGTGCCATCCACGGCGCGGCCTTCCTCGTCGGAGGTGAGCAGCAGGGCGATGGCGCCGGCGTGATCGGGATGGGCTGCCAGGAAGCGTTCCGTCGCCGTGACGAAGGCGGCGATGCTGCCCTTCATGTCGGCGGCGCCGCGCCCGAACAGATGGCCGTCGCGCACCTCCGGCCGGAACGGGTCGGAGCGCCACTGCTCGAGCGGGCCGCTCGGCACCACGTCGGTATGGCCGGCGAAGCACAGCACGGGGCCGCTGCCGCCGCGGCGCGCCCACAGGTTGGAGACGCCGCCCCGGTCCAGGCGTTCGAGGCGGAAGCCGAGCGGGGCGAGCCGCTGCGAAACGATCTCCAGGCAGCCGCCGTCTTCCGGCGTGACGGAGCGGCGGGCGATCAGTTCGCGGGCGAGATCGAGCGTGGTTCCGGGCATTATCCGGCGTCGTCGACGTTGAGCGTGAATTCGGTGAAGGAGGCGCCGCTGGGGTCGGTCTGGCTGAAGTCAAGCGCGGGCGCCGGCGTGGCGGACTTCTTGTCGGCGGGCGAGGGCGCGCCGAGCTGCGAGTTGTTGATCAGCCAGGACAGATTGGTCGGCGAGTCGGCGTTGGCCAGCGCCTCGTCCAGGGTGATGACGTTTTCCTTGTAGAGCCGGAACAGGTCCTGCTCGAACGTCTGCGAACCCGGTGCCAGGCTCTGCTCCATGGCCTCCTTGATGCCGTTCACCTCGCCCCTTTCGACCAGTTCCTGGATATGCCGCGTGTTGAGGAGGATCTCGACTGCCGGAATGCGTTTGCCGTCGGGCTTCTTCACCAGGCGCTGCGAGACGATGCACTTCAGGCTGACCGACAGGTCGAGATACAGGGCCGGCCGGTTCTCCAGGGCGTAGAAGTTGATGATGCGGTTCAGCGCATGGTAGCTGTTGTTGGCGTGCAGCGTGGCCAGGCAGAGGTGGCCGGTCTGCGCATAGGCCAGGGCGGCCGCCATGGTTTCGCGGTCGCGGATTTCGCCGATGAGGATGCAGTCGGGCGCCTGGCGCATGGCGTTCTTCAGGGCGTTTTCCCAGACCTTGGTGTCGAGGCCGATCTCGCGCTGGTTGACCACCGACTTCTTGTGCTTGAAGAGATATTCGATCGGGTCTTCCACCGTCAGGATATGGCCCGACTTGTTGGCGTTGCGGTGGTCGATCATCGCCGCCAGCGTGGTGGATTTGCCCGAGCCGGTGGAGCCGACCACCAGTACCAGGCCGCGCTTTTCCATGATGATCTCGGCCAGGGTGTCGGGCAGGCCGAGTTCGTCCATCTTGGGGATCTCGCCCTGGATGAAGCGCACCACGATGGCGATGGTGCCGCGCTGCCAGAACATGTTCACGCGGAAATTGCCGATGTCGCGGATGCCGAAGGAGACGTTGATCTCCTTTTCCGTCTCGAAATGCCTGATCTGCTCCGCCGTCAGCATTTCGTAGGCCATGCGCTGGATCGTTTCCGGATCCATGATCTGCTGGTTGATCGGGATGGTGGAACCCTGGATCTTGATGTGGATGGGTGCGCCGGCGGAGACGAAGATGTCGGAGGCCTTTTTCTCGGCCATCAACTGGAAGAGCTTGTCGAAGATCATGTCTTGCCTCCCGAGTGGTGGATCGGTCAGATGCCGCGCAGCAGTTCGTTGATGCCGACCTTGGCGCGCGTCTTGGCGTCCACCCGCTTGACGATGACGGCGCAGTAGAGGCTGTACCTGCCGTCGGCCGAGGGCAGGCTGCCGGACACCACGACCGAGCCGGCCGGCACGCGGCCGTAAGCGATTTCGCCGGTGTCGCGGTTGTAGATGCGCGTGCTCTGGCCGATGAAGACGCCCATCGAGATGACGCAGTCGTCCTCGAGGATCACGCCTTCGACCACTTCGGAGCGGGCGCCGACGAAGCAGTTGTCGCCGATGATGGTGGGGTTGGCCTGGAGCGGTTCCAATACGCCGCCGATGCCGACGCCGCCGGAAAGGTGCACATTCTTGCCGATCTGGGCGCAGGAGCCGACGGTCGCCCAGGTGTCCACCATGGTGCCTTCGTCGACATAGGCTCCGATGTTTACGAACGAGGGCATCAGCACGGCATTGCGGCCGATGAAGGAGCCGCGGCGCACCACGGCACCCGGCACGACGCGATAGCCGCCGCGTTCGAACTGTTCCTGGTCGTACTTCTGGAACTTGGTCGGTACCTTGTCCCAGTAGCGCAGGGCGCCGCCATCCATGATGCGGTTGTCCTCGAGGCGGAAGGAGAGAAGGACTGCCTTCTTGATCCACTGATGGGTGACCCACTGGCCGTCGATTTTCTCGGCGACGCGCAGTCTGCCCTGGTCGAGCTGGGCGAGGACGAATTCGACCGCTTCGCCTACCTTGGCCGGCGCCTTGCCGGGCTGGATGGCGGCGCGGTCTTCCCAGGCCTGCTCGATGATCTGCTGATAGTCCTGCATTGCGGTTCCCTTTATAGTTTCCTGCAAAATTCCTGAATTCTCCGCGCTGCCTCCAGGCATTCTCCGAGGGGCGCAACCAGCGCGATGCGGACGAAGTTTTCGCCCGGATTGACGCCGCCCGACTCGCGCGCAAGGTAGCTGCCGGGCAGCACGGTCACATTATATTCACGCTGCAGGCCGAGGGCGAATTCGGTGTCGGCGATCGGCGTGCGGGCCCACAGGTAGAACCCGGCGTCCGGCCGGGCCGTTCCCAGGTGCGCACCGATGAGCGGGGTGACGGCGTCGAATTTCTCGCGGTAGAGGCGGCGATTCTCGCGCACATGCCCCTCGTCGTTCCAGGCCGCGGCGCTGGCATGCTGCACGGGCGGGCTCATTGCACAGCCCTGGTAGGTGCGGTAGAGCCAAATTTTCTTCAGAAGGTCGGCATCCCCTGCCACGAAGCCTGATCGCAGGCCGGGCACGTTGCTGCGCTTGGACAGGCTGGAGAACATCACGATGCCGCGGTAATCGTCGCGGCCAAGGGCATGCGCCGCCTGCAGGACGCCAATCGGCGGGGCAGCCTCGTCGCAATAGATCTCGGAATAGCATTCGTCGCTGGCGATGACGAAGCCGTAACGGTCGGCCAGTTCGAACAGGCGCTTCCACTCGCCGATCCCGAGTACCTTGCCGGTAGGGTTCCCCGGCGAGCAGACATAGGCGAGCTGGATGCGCTTCCAGACGGATTCCGGAAGCGCGTCGAAGTCGGAGTGGAAATCGCTTCCCGGCAGGTGGTTCAGAAACACCGGTTGGGCACCGGCGAGGAGCGCGGCACCCTCGTAGATCTGGTAGAAGGGATTCGGACTGAGCACCAGGGCGTCGCCGCGCGAAGGGTCGACGACACATTGGGCTATGGCGAACAGCGCCTCTCGGGAACCGTTGACCGGGAGCACCTGGTCCTGGGCGTCGGGCGCGGAAATGCCGTAGCGGCGCGCCAGCCAGCCGGCGATGGCGTGGCGCAGGGCATCGCTGCCGGAGGTCGTGGGATAATTCGCCAGGCCCTGGAGATTGGCAGCGAGTGCTTCCTTGATGAAGGCCGGTGTTTCATGCTGCGGTTCTCCGATCGAAAGCCGTATCTCGCTGAGCCCCCTGGGGGGCTGGATGCCCAGGAACAACTGGCGCAGCTTCTCGAACGGGTAGGGGTGGAGTTTGGCGAGATTGGGGTTCACGTCGGGTTCGCGGCATGATCGGTTCCGCCGCTTCTTCTCGGTAAAACACGAATTATAAGTGCCCCCGTCATGTCGGCCAAGAAAATGAGTGAAGCGAGTCTCGCCAAAAACACCGTCGCTCTGGTTTCGCTGATTACCGGTGCCACGATCTGGGGCCTCATCTGGCATCCCTATCGCGTGCTGGAGGGGATGGCCGTATCTGCCGCGCTGGGGGCTACGCTGACCTATTTCATCGCGTTCCTCCTTGGGTTTCCTCTGTTTCGCAAGCAGCTGGCCGGCTTCAGGCCGAGCTGGATGCTGGCGTCGATTGCGCTGGTTGCCGGCGGCTGCAACCTTGGCTATGTCCTGGCGACGGTGCATGGCGAGGTGATGCGGGTGCTGTTGTTGTTCTACCTGGCGCCGCTGTGGACCGTCCTGCTGGCCCGAATGCTGCTGAAGGAGAAAGTCAGTCCTGCGGGTACGGCGGTGATCGCGCTTTCGCTGGCCGGCGCCGTCGTCATGCTTTGGCAGCCGCAACTCGGCTTGCCCCTGCCCCAGAACAAGGCCGAATGGCTCGGCCTGGCGGCCGGTTTTCTGTTTTCGCTTGCCAACGTCCTCATACGGAAAGCGCACGACCTGTCGATCGAGGTCAAGTCGATGGCCGTTTTCGCAGGAGTGGTGGCGGTGGGACTCGTTGCGCTGCCTTTCGAACCGGGCCCTATCGTGTTGCCGCCACTGGCGGGCTGGTTGCTCGTCGGCTTGATCGGCCTGGTCCTGCTGGCGACCAATCTTTTCGTCCAGTTCGGTCTGACGCACACGCCGGCCAACAGGGCCATCGTCATCTTCCTGTTCGAACTGGTGGTCGCCGCCCTGTCCTCGTGGCTTCTGGCGGGGGAAGCCATGACCCTGAAGGAGTGGGTCGGCGGCGCGATGATCGTTGCCGCAAGCCTGTTCTCGGGGAAACTGGAAGTGCGTGAGACGCAACCGGCTTGATAGAATTCACATCCGTCTCTCAGAGCACGCAAGCCGGTGACCGTCACTTATCCCAACAGCCCGTTTTCCCTGCATCAGCCGTTTCCGCCGGCCGGCGACCAGCCGGAAGCCATCGAAAAACTGGTCGAAGGCATCCAGGACGGCCTGATGTACCAGACGCTGCTCGGCGTCACCGGCTCGGGCAAGACCTACACCATGGCCAACGTCATCGCTCGTCTGGGCCGGCCGGCGCTGGTGCTGGCGCCGAACAAGACGCTGGCGGCGCAGCTCTATTCGGAATTTCGCGAGTTCTTCCCCGAGAATGCGGTCGAGTACTTCGTCTCCTATTACGACTACTACCAGCCGGAAGCCTACGTGCCTTCGCGCGACCTCTACATCGAGAAGGACTCCTCGATCAACGAGCACATCGAGCAGATGCGCCTCTCGGCGACGAAATCCCTCCTGGAG
>WYAY01000212.1 GCA_011526165.1 Sulfuritalea sp. | reverse complement strand
GGCAGGATCCTGCGCAGCTTCTGGATGATCTTGAAGAAGTAGTAGGGGCCGTCGATCTTGTCCATCTCGCCGGTGCGCGAGTCGCCGACCACCGAGCTGGGACGGTAGATGCGCCAGGGCACCTTGCACTCCTTGCGCACGATGCCCTCGGCCTCGTGCTTGGTGCGGAAGTAGGGGTGCTCGAGGTTCTCCGCCTCCTCGAACATGTCCTCGCGGAAGATGCCCTCGAACATGCCGGCGGCGGCGATCGAGCTCATGTGGTGGAAGCAGCGCGCCTCGACGGCCTCGGCCAGGGCGAGGGTGTTGCGGGTGCCGGCGATGTTGACAGCCTCGTCCTCCTCGGCGGAGGCGGCGAGGTCGTAGAGGGCGGCCAGGTGGAAGAAGTGGTCGATCCTGCCCTTCAGCTTCTTCTGCTCGGCCCGGGAGACGCCGAGCTGCCTTTCCTTGAGGTCGCCGACGACCGGGATCGCCCGGCTCCGGTCGACGCCCCAGAAGGCGTAGAGGGCCTCGAGCCTTTCCGGGTCGCTGGCGCGGGTGAGGAAATGCACCGTGCTGCCGGGGCGGGCGAGCAGCTTTTTGACGAGACGCTTGCCGATGAAACCGGTCGCACCGGTGACGAAGTAGTCCATGCGAGCCTCCTCTTGAAGAGGAAATATCATACATGGGAACCCTGCGGCCGAGCAGGCCCGGACAGAGGCATTTCTAGAGTGAACACCCCAGCTTTTTAGTGTGCCTTGCCTAATTATTCCCGCTAGATTGTCGATGCAGGACGGCAGTCCGGAAGGTTCGCATTACAACTTCGCACAGGAGGCAGCATCATGGTCAAGAAACTCAAGGCATTGGCAGGCGGCGCGTCGGCGGACAGCGAATTTGCGCAGACGGTGCGCGAGTCGGCGCAGCAAATCTGGTTGGCGGGGCTGGGCGCGTTTGCCAAGGCCCAGGCCAGCGGTTCGAAATTCCAGGCGGAGGGCATGAAGATGTTCGAGGCGTTGGTGAAGGAAGGCGAGGCCCGCCAGTCGTTCGTGCGCAAGGTGACGGGCAAGAAGATGGCCGAGGCGGCCGCCAAGGCGTCCGGCACCTGGGACAAGCTGGAGCAGGTCTTCGAGGACCGCGTCGCCCGCTCGCTGTCGAGCCTCGGCGTGCCGACCAAGAAGGACATCGAGACCCTCTCCAAGCGCGTCGCCGAGCTGACCGAGGTCGTGCAGACCCTGAGCGGAGAGAAGCCGGCTCCGCGCCGCCGCGCCGCGAAGAAGTAAGCGTCCCTCCGGCTCGAGGGACGGATCATGGTGCAGGCGCGCGCTGCGCGCGTGAAGGGGCGCAAGGCCGTTCCTTCGCGCGTGGGGCTGGCCCTCGCAGGGGGAGGCCCCCTGGGAGGGATTTATGAGCTCGGCGCGCTGCTGGCGCTGTCCGAGTCGCTCGAGGGCGTCGACTTCAATGCGCTCGACGTCTATGTCGGCGTGAGTTCCGGCGGCTTCCTTGTCGCCGGCCTGGCGAACGGGCTGACGCTCGAGCGCATGCGCCACATGTTCATCGAGAGCGACACGTCGGAGGAGCCCTTCGAGCCGGAGTTCCTGCTCAAGCCGGCCTTCCGCGAATATGCGCTGCGCGCGCTGTCGGTGCCGCCGCTCCTGCTGGCCTCGATCTGGAACTACCTGGCCAATCCCTGGAGCCAGAGTTTCTTCGAGTCCTTCCAGCGCCTGTCGCAGGCCATCCCGACCGGCATCTTCAACAGCGCCGGCATCGACCGATTCCTCAGCCGCATCTTCACCGCGCCCGGCCGCAGCAACGATTTCCGCCGGTTGAAGCGCCGCCTGTTCCTCGTCGCGACCGACCTCGATTCGGGCGAGTCGGTGGTGTTCGGCGCGCCCGGCCGCGAGCACGTGCCGATTTCCACGGCGGTGCAGGCCAGCGCGGCGCTGCCGGGGCTGTTCCCGCCGGTGGAGATCGACGGCCGGCATTACGTCGACGGCGCCCTGAAGAAGACCCTGCACGCCTCGGTGGCCCTCAAGGAGGGCGCCAATCTGGTGTTGTGCGTGAACCCGCTGGTGCCCTTCGATTCCGAACTGGCCGGCAAGCGCGGCACCGGCAAGCGCCACAAGCTGGTGGAGGGCGGCCTGCCGGTGGTGCTGGCGCAGACCTTCCGTTCCATCATCCACTCGCGCATGCAGGTCGGGCTGTCCAAGTACAAGACCGACTACCGCAACGCCGACGTGGTGCTGTTCGAGCCGAACAGCGACGATGCCGAGATGTTCTTCACCAACATGTTCAGCTACGCCAGCCGCCGCCGCCTGTGCGAGCACGCCTACCAGAAGACGCGCATCGAGCTCTACCGGCGCCGCCACGAGCTGGGGCCGATCCTGGCGAAGCACGGCATCCGCATCCGCCTGGAGGCGCTCAAGGAGAAGCGCTCCCTCATCCACCACGACGTCGCCGGCCATGCCGAGAAGGAGGACACCCTCCTGGCCGCCAGCCACCGGCTGGGGGATTCCCTCGAGGAGCTGGAGCGCTGGCTGAAACGGCGGGCGGAGGCGGGGCGCAAGGCGGCCTGACGCAGCGGCGGGCCGGAGTGCTAAGCTTGGGTCCGTATGGAACGAAAACCGAAACGGCGCACCCGCGAGCGCATCCTCGAAGCCGGCCTGCGTCTCTTCAACGACTTCGGCGAGCCCAACGTCACCACCACGGTGATCGCCGACGACCTGAACATCAGCCCCGGCAACCTCTACTACCATTTCCACAGCAAGGACGAGATCGTCAACGCCCTGTTCGCCGAGTTCGAGCGGGAGATCCTCGAAACCCTGACGGCGCCGGCCCGCCGCGCGCCCAACGTCGAGGACATGTGGCTGTTCCTGCATCTGCTCTTCGAGGGCATCTGGAAATACCGCTTCCTTTACCGCGACCTCGACGACCTGCTGTCGCGCAACCGGCTGCTCGAGGTGCATTTCAAGCAGATCCTGGCGCACAAGGTGAAGACGGCAACCGCCCTGTGCGAGGGCCTGGTGGCGACCGGCGAGATGAAGGCCACCCCCGGCGAGATCCAGGCGCTGGCGACCAACATGGCGGTGATCGCCACCTACTGGCTGCCCTTTGAATATGCCCGCGACCCGCGCCGGCGCGACGCCGGCAGCGGCCTCGGCCGCGGCGTGTACCAGGCGATGTCGATGATGGCGCCCTTCCTGCAGGGCGCCTCGCGCCTGCACCTGCAGGAGCTTTCGAAAGAGTACGTCGAACAATAGAACGAGGAGGCACGATGGCCAAAGGCAACTGGAAGAAGTTCCCCCATGCGGACAAGGCTTATGTTTATGCCGGCGCTGCGCTGAAGAAGAACTGGGAGCGCCTGCATCGCGGCGACCGCGAGCCGTTCCCCGCCGACGAGCAGGTGCAGGAAGCCTGGCGGCTCTACCACCAGGGCGAGTTCCAGCCGGCCTGCGAGCTGGGCCTCTCGCTCGGCCTGCCCGGCTACGCCGTCGCCAACAAGGCGGCGACCATCTACGCCACCTACCTCGAGGACAACGAGAAGAAGAAGCTGGCGCTGTTCGAGGAAGCCGCCGCGCGCGGCGAGGCGCAGATGGCGAAGATGCCGAAATACCCGAACGCCTTCTACTTCCACGCCCTGGCGCTGGGCCGCTACAGCCAGGGCATCTCGGTGGCGAAGGCGCTGGCGCAGGGCCTCGGCACCAAGGTGCGCGACGCGCTGACCGCGGCGCTGAAGCTGAATCCCGACCACGCCGACGCGCACATCGCGCTGGGCGCCTTCCATGCCGAGGTGATCAACAAGGTCGGCGCCATGGTCGGCGGCCTGACCTACGGCGCCAAGAAGGATGCGGCCGTCGAGCACTACGAGAAGGCGCTCAAGCTGAATCCGGATTCGGCCATCGCGCGCATCGAGTACGCCAACGGCCTGGTCATGCTGTTCGGCGAGTCGAAGATGAAGCAGGCCGAGAAGCTCTACCACGAGGCCGCCGCCTGCAAGCCGGCGGATGCCATGGAGCGGCTCGACGTCGAATTGGCGAAGGCGGAGCTGGAGGAGTAACGACCTATCCCCCATCCCCTTTCCAGCGGAAAGGGGTGACGAGGGTTCAGCCGCTGCGCGGCTTCCGGGTCGTAGACTTCAGCCCTCCTTGGGGCGGCCCGGCGGAGGGCTGGAAAAAGTCAGTCCGTGGAGGACGGCGGAGGGGCTGCCTCCGCCTGCGCCGGGGCGGCGGCAGGCTTTTTCCGCGGCTTGCGCGGCTTCCTCTCGGCCTGGCGCGGCGCGGACGGCAGTTCCGCCTTCAGGCCCAGCTCGATTTCCTCCGGCGAGCGCAGTTCCTCCCAGGGCTCCAGCAGCAGGGCGTACAGCAGCTTCTCGAATTCCGGCTGGAAGCGCGAGACGATGTTCTCCGGGTCGGTGACGAAGTGGCGGTCGGTGACGAGGCCGAACTGCACGCGGCCGTCGTAGCTGAGGATCGACACGCCGACGCCGATGTCGCCGCTCTGCGGCACCCAGAACATCTGCTGCGCGAGGCGCGTGCCGGCCAGGTAGAGCGGCTGCTGCGGCCCCGGCACGTTGGTCATCACCGCGGAGGCCTTGTTGGCGAGGATGTCGAGAGCGATGTCCTGCACGAATTTCGGCGCCATGCCGGTGGCGGCAAGCACGCCGAGGGCGACGACGGGCTGGTAGGAGCCCTTCAGCTCCTCCATGCGCCGCCGCACCTCGAACACCCGCTCGAAGGGGTTCTCCATGTAGACGGGCAGGAGCAGGGTGACGAGGCCGAAGCGGTTGCCGAGCTTGCCCTCGTCGGCCTTCGAACGCTTGTTGACCGGCACCATGGCGCGCACCTCGACGCCGTCGAGGGCGTCGCCGCGTTCCTCAAGGTAGACACGCATCGCCCCGGCCACCGAGGAGAGCAGCAGGTCGTTCACCGAGCAGCCGAGGGCGCGGCCGACGGCCTTGATCTCGTCGAGCGGCATCGGCTCGGACCAGGCGACGGCCTTGGTGCCGCCGGGCTTGCCCTTGAAGCGGGTCGGCGAGTCGGCCGGCATGATGAGCAGGTTGGCGAGTTCCGCCGCCATGCCGGCGCCCTGCCGGCTGTAGTCGAGCAGCTGGCCGGGATGGGTCATCAGCTCGAAATACTTGAGCCAGGCCTGGGTGCTGAAGTTGATGGCGGTGATCATGCCCTGGGTGACCGGCTCGAAGACGCGGTTCCAGAAGAAGCTGTCGGGGCCGTCCTCCCTGGCCATTTCCAGCGGCGGGCCGGGCCGCTCGGCGGCGTCGGGCGAGAGGTCGGTGAGCGAGAGCATGACGCCGATCAACGCGATGCCGTCGGCGATGCAGTGGTGGATGCGCACCACCAGCGCCGAGCCGCCGTCGTAGCGGTCGACGAGATGGAAACTCCACAGCGGGCGGTTCGGATCGAGCGGCGTGGACATCAGCTCGGCCGCCATCTTCT
>WYAY01000211.1 GCA_011526165.1 Sulfuritalea sp. | reverse complement strand
GCATGCCTGGCATCCGCGTCAAGGAAAACGAGCCGTTCGAAGTGGCCATCCGCCGCTTCAAGCGCGCCATCGAGAAAACCGGTCTTCTGACCGAGCTGCGTTCGCGCGAGTTCTACGAGAAACCCACGGCCGAGCGCAAGCGCAAGCTCTCCGCTGCGGTGAAGCGCCATCACAAGCGCATCCGCAGCCAGACGCTGCCGCCGAAGATGTACTGAGCGCAGTCCGTCCGGACTGCCCGAAGCAAGCAGCCACGGATCGCACGGAACCCCTCCGTGCGATCCGTGGCTTTCGCATTTGGAGAACGCCATGGGTTTGAAGGCTCGCATCAACGAGGACATGAAGACGGCCATGAAGGCGCGCGAGACCGCGCGCCTGGGCGCCATCCGCCTACTGCTGGCCGCCATCAAGCAGAAGGAGGTCGACGAGCGCATCGAGCTTGACGACGCCGCCGTGCTCGCCATCATCGACAAGATGCTCAAGCAGCGCCGCGATTCCATCGCCCAGTACGAAAAAGCAGGTCGGCAGGACCTGGTCGACGCCGAAAAATTCGAAGTGGCCGTGCTCTCCGGCTACATGCCCCAGGCGCTCTCGGCGGCCGAGATCCAGGCTGCCGTGGCCGAAGCCGTCGCCGCCAGCGGGGCCGCCGGCCCGCAGGACATGGGCAAGGTGATGGCGGCGCTCAAGCCGAAGCTGGCCGGCCGCGCCGACATGAGCCAAGTCTCCGGCCTGGTCAAGGCCGCACTCTCGAAGTAAATTCCGCCGGCAAAACCGGCGGCCTTTCCTATAATGGGTTGAAGGCCGGGGGCGCGCCACGCTTGCGCAGCCTCCCGAGACATTGAGCGTGATTCCAGAATCCTTCATCCAGGAACTCCTCGCGCGGATAGACATCGTCGACGTCGTCGAGCGCTCCCTGCCCCTCAAAAAGGCAGGCGCGAACTACGTCGCCTGCTGCCCTTTCCATAGCGAGAAGACCCCTTCCTTCTCGGTCAGCCCGAGCAAGCAGTTCTATCACTGCTTCGGCTGCGGCGCGCACGGCAGCGCTATCGGCTTCGTCATGGAGTATTCCGGCCTCGGCTTCGTCGAGGCGGTTGAAGACCTCGCCGGACAGATCGGACTGCAGGTGCCGCAGCAGCGGCCGGACGAGCGCCGCCAGAAGGCGGTCGAATCCGCCCCGCTCACCGAAACCATGGCCCGCGCCGCGAAGCATTACAAGGAGCAGTTGAAGGCCTGCCCGAAGGCCATCGACTACCTGAAGGGCCGCGGCCTCACCGGCGAAATCGCCGCCCGCTTCGGCCTCGGCTATGCGCCGGACGGCTGGCAGAACCTGGCCGCCGCCTTCCCCGACTACCAGGCCAAGGCCCTGGTCGAGTGCGGCCTGGTCATCGAGGGCGAGGCCGGCAAGCGCTATGACCGCTTCCGCGACCGCATCATGTTCCCCATCCTCGATGCCCGCGGCAACGTCATCGGCTTCGGCGGCCGCGTCATCGGGCAAGGTGAACCGAAATACCTCAACTCGCCGGAAACGCCCCTGTTCGAGAAGGGCCGCGAACTCTACGGCCTGCCGCAGGCACGCGTCGCCATCCGCGACGAGGACTGCGTCATCGTCGTCGAGGGTTACATGGATGTCGTGGCGCTGGCCCAGCACGGCGTCGGCAACGCCGTGGCGACGCTGGGCACCGCCACCACGCCGGTCCACGTGCACAAGCTGCTGCGCCAGGCCGACCGCGTCATCTTCTGCTTCGACGGCGACAATGCCGGCCGCAAGGCCGCCGCCCGCGCCCTCGAAGCCAGTCTGGAGCAGGTCGCCGACAACAAGACCGTCGCCTTCCTCTTCCTGCCGCCGGAGGACGACCCGGACAGTTATGTGCGCGCTAACGGCGCCGAGGCCTTCCGCAAGCTGGCGCGGCAGGCCGTCCCGCTCACCGACTTCCTCATGCAGGAACTGAAGGACGGCAAGGAGTTGGCCACGGCCGAAGGGCGTTCGCAGCTGGTGTATGCCGCCAAGCCGCTGCTCGGCCGCCTGCAGGCGCCGCTGCTGCGCCTGCAGCTCGTCAAGCAACTGGCCCAGGCGAGCGGATTTTCCCAGGCCGAGATCGAGTCGCTCTGCGAACTGCCGGCGGTGGTGCGCAAGGCGGCGCCGGCGCGCTCGCCGCGCGGCACGCCCCCTCCGCTCGCCCGGAAGCTGCTGCGCCTGATCGTGCAGCAGCCGACCCTGGCGGCGCGTCTGCCGGCCGACCTGATTCCGGGCGGACATGCCGAAACCGAGGCCCTCGACGCGCTCATCGCGGCCGTCGCCGACGGCGCCCTGGCCGGCGAAGGCTTTGGCATGGTGCTGGAGCACTTCCGCGGCACCCCGCACGAGGGACTGATTTCGGCAATTCTCGGGGAACTCGTCGAGCAGGAATTCGACGAAGAATCCATCGAGGCGGTATTTGCCGACACGGTCGGGTGCCTGCGCCAGGCGGGCATACGCAGTGAAATCGAGGCCCTCAACGCCAAGAACAAGAGCGTCGGGCTGGCCCCCGAAGAGGTGCGCCGGCTTCAGCAATTACTGGCGCAGAAACAGGCAGTTAAACCAGCAACTCTGGCTTGATTTTTTGATATAATTTTAGGTTTTCCCCGCATATCGGGCACACTGAGGAACGACATGGCCAAGGAAAAAGCCAAAGCGGCCGCAAAATCCGCCGGAAAACGGAGCAAGGCAGCAAGCAAGCCGGTCAAGAAGGCCAGGCCGGTCAAGAAGGCCAAGGTTTCGAAGGCGCCGGCAAAGGCCCCGCTGAAAGCCGCCAAGGCCAAGGCGCCGGCCAAGCCCGCGCCGGCGAAGAAGAAGGCGGTCGTGGCCAAAGCCGCGCCAGCCAAGCCGGTCAAGGAGTCTCCTCCCCCGGCCGCCGCCCCGGTCGCCCAAGTGCCGCAGGCCAAGGCCAAGGGCGGCCGCGGCAAGGGCCGCGCGCTGCTGCCGACGGCACCGGCGGCGCAGCCGCTCGACCTCGAAACCCGCCGCACGCGCCTGAAAACCCTCATCGCCCTGGGCAAGGAGCGCGGCTTCCTCACCTACGCCGAAGTTAACGACCACCTGCCCGACGACATGGTGGACGCCGAGCAGATCGAGTCCATCATCAGCACCTTCAACGACATGGGCATCCAGGTCTTCGACGAGGCGCCCGCCGCCGAGGACCTGCTGATGACCGAGGGCACGCCGCCCGCCGTCGCCGACGAGGACATCGAGGAAGAAGCCGAACAGGCGCTGTCCACGGTCGAATCCGAATTCGGCCGCACCACCGACCCGGTGCGCATGTACATGCGCGAGATGGGCTCGGTCGAACTGCTCACGCGCGAGGGCGAGATCGAGATCGCCAAGCGCATCGAGGACGGCCTCAAGCACATGGTGCAGGCCATCTCCGCCTGCCCGACCACCATCGCCGAGATGCTGGAAATGGCAGCCAGGGTGGCGCGCGACGAGATGCGCATCGACGAGCTGGTGGACGGCCTGATCGATCCGAATGCCGCCGAGGACATCGAGGCGCTGGCCGAGAACGAGGAGGCCGCCGTCGAGGAGGACGAAGCCGAGGACGACGATGAGGGCGGCGCCGTGTCGGCCTCTCTGCTGCAACTGAAAGCCGATGCGCTGGAGCGCTTCACCACCATCCACGGCATCTTCGTCAAGATGCAGGGCGTGCTGGTCAAGAAGGGGCCGCGCGAGAAGGCCTACCTCAAGGCCCAGCAGCAGATCTCCGGCGAGCTGATGAACATCCGCTTCACGGCCCGCATCATCGAGCGGCTGTGCGATTCGGTGCGCCACATGGTGGAGAACGTGCGCAACCACGAGCGCAAGATCCTCGAGCTGTGCGTCAAGAAGGGCAACATGCCGCGCCAGCACTTCATCAAGGTATTCCCGGGCAACGAGACCAACCTCGAGTGGCTCAAGCACGAGGTGACCGGCGGCAAGCCCTACGCCACCACGCTGATGCGCGCGGCGCCGGCCATCCTGGAAGAGCAGCAGAAGCTCCTCGACCTGCAGAACCGCATCGGCATCCCGCTGAAGGACCTCAAGGACATCAACAAGCAGATGTCCACCGGCGAGGCCAAGGCGCGGCGCGCCAAGCGCGAGATGACCGAGGCCAACCTGCGCCTGGTGATCTCCATCGCCAAGAAGTACACCAACCGCGGCCTGCAGTTCCTCGACCTGATCCAGGAGGGCAACATCGGCCTGATGAAGGCGGTGGACAAGTTCGAATACCGCCGCGGCTACAAGTTCTCGACCTACGCGACGTGGTGGATCCGCCAGGCCATCACCCGCTCCATCGCCGACCAGGCGCGCACCATCCGCATCCCGGTGCACATGATCGAGACCATCAACAAGATGAACCGCATCTCGCGCCAGATCCTGCAGGAGACCGGCCAGGAACCGGATCCGGCCACCCTGGCGATCAAGATGGAGATGCCCGAGGAGAAGATCCGCAAGATCCTCAAGATCTCCAAGGAGCCGATCTCCATGGAGACGCCGATCGGCGACGACGACGACTCGCACCTGGGCGATTTCATCGAGGACGCCGCCACCTTGGCGCCTGCCGAGGCCGCCGTGTATGCCAGCCTGCGCGACGTCACCAAGGAGATCCTCGACACGCTGACCCCGCGCGAGGCCAAGGTGTTGCGCATGCGCTTCGGCATCGAGATGAACACCGACCACACGCTGGAAGAGGTCGGCAAGCAGTTCGACGTCACGCGCGAGCGCATCCGCCAGATCGAGGCCAAGGCGCTGAGGAAGCTCCGCCATCCTTCCCGCTCGGAAAAGCTGCGCAGCTTCCTCGACACGGAAACTTGAGCAAGAAAAACGGCAGCCACGGCTGCCGTTTCAGTATCGTCGCACAGCGGGCCTATAGCTCAATGGTTAGAGCAGCGGACTCATAATCCGTTGGTTGCTGGTTCGAGTCCAGCTGGGCCCACCAACCGATAACGACAAGAG
>WYAY01000210.1 GCA_011526165.1 Sulfuritalea sp. | reverse complement strand
CTGCCTCGTTCTGGATCGGCGCATTGGTCGGCTTCTGACTCATGCCCGGCTCGAAGCCGCCACCCTGGATCATGAAGCCGTCGATGACGCGGTGGAAGATCGTGTTGTCGTAGTGGCCGGCCTCGACGTAGGCGAGGAAGTTCTTTACCGTCTCCGGAGCCTTGGCGGCGTCGAGCTCAATGACGATGGTGCCGAAATTGGTGTGCAGCTTGACCATGGTGTCTCCTGTTACTTGGCGGGTTTGGCTTCCGGCAGCAGCCGGACGGATTCGATTAGGACGGTTTCAAGCGGAATGTCCTGCCGATTCTTCTTTACCTTGGCGATCTTCTGCACGACGTCCATGCCTTGAATTACCTTGCCGAACACGGCATAACCCCAGCCATCCTGACCCGGGTAATCAAGGAAACCGTTATTGGCGACGTTGATGAAGAATTGTGCAGCGGCGGAATGCGGATTGGGAGTTCGCGCCATGGCTAAGGAGCCAGTGACATTCTTCAGCCCGTTCTTCGCCTCATTTTCGATCGGCGTACGCGTCGGCTTCTCCCTCATGCCAGGTTCATAGCCGCCTCCTTGGATCATGAAGCCGTCGATGACGCGGTGGAAGACCGTGCCGTTGTAGAAGCCGTCCTTGGCGTACTGCAGGAAGTTGGCGACGGTCTTTGGCGCCTTCTCGGCATCCAGTTCGATGAGGATGACCCCCTGGCTGGTCTTCATCTCGACGACCGGATTGGCGGCGAGGGCGGAGAGGCTCAAAAGCAGGCCGGCGGCCAGCGCGAACAGCTTCTTCATTGCGGGATTTCCTTAAAAAGGGAAGGGGCTTACGCGCCGCCTTCGTAGACGATCTTCCACGCGCCGTCTTCCTTGATCCAGTACTGGCGCTTCTTCATGGTGTTGCTGAGGTTGCTGCTGCGGTAGTCCTGGTCGAAGGTGACGACGACCAGTTCCTCCTTGCCCGGGCTGCGGAACATGCTGACGTTGTCGGCGGAGACCTTGATCCACTGCTTGCCGGCATTGACCTGGCGTTTCTGTGTCGACCATTGCGCGAAGTCCTGCTTGCCGGACTGGAAGCGCTGCGAATAGTGGCTCAGGTATTTCCCGGTGTCGAGGCTTTCCCAGTCGCTGCGCCAGGCCTCGATGCTGGCCGAAAGCGCGGCACGCTCGGCCTGCCAGTCGTCGAGCGAGAGCCACTCGATGCTGTTGGAGATGATCACCGGGGTGGTGCCGATCTGCAGGTTCTTCGCCAGTGCGTCGAGGTCCTGGTTGGCCAGCACGACGCAGCCGTCGGAAGCCTTCGGCGGGCGCGAGAAGGTGTCGGAGGGCGTGCCGTGCAGCCAGATGCCGTGGCCGTTGCGACCGAGGCGCTTGTCCCATTCGTTCGGATAGTTGATGGGGAAGGCGCCGCTGCCGTAGAAGTCGCTCAGTTTTTGCCGCGGCAGGCTGGCGGTGACATGGTAGACGCCGACCGGTGTCTTCTTGTCGCCTTCGCGCAGCTTTTCCGCGCCGGCTTTGCCATGCGAAATGTAATAGTCGGCGACGAAGCGCGGCTTGCCGCCCTCGTTGCGGTAGAGATAGAGGCGCGCCTTCTGTGTGTCGACCACCACCGCATATTTCTGCTCCGGGTGCATCTGCAGCAGGTAACGCGGCACATAGTCGGCGAGCGGCTTGTCGCGATAGGCCTTCAGGCGGGCGATGGCCTCCTCGCGCAGGTCGGCCAGCTTGTCCTGCGGCGCGTTGGCGGCGTTGCCCAGCGTCTCGAGCGGGCGCGCCCGGGCGAGCAGCAGGTCGCCCTTGATGAGGTGGCCGAGCCGGAAATTCGGAAAGGCCTTGAGGAGTTTGTCCGTCTGGGCCAGCGCCGCATCGAGCCTGTTCTGCTCGATCTGGGCGAATACCTGCGCGAGCAAGGGCTCGGGGCCGGAATCGGAGTAGGTCTGCTCCGCGGCGGAGGCGAATGTCGCAGCACCCGCGGCAAGCAGCAAGGCTGCCGTCAGATGCCGAAAGCTTGCGCTGCCTTTCATCAGTTGCCGACCCGCTCCTGCTGGATGAGCCACCTGCCGTCGCGCCTGACCAGCACCATGGTCTTGGCGGCGGCGGTCTTCAGTTTGCCCGACTTGTAGTTCTGGCGGAACTTGGCCGTGGCGCGTTCACCTTCGACGGCCACCTGCAGGTTCTCGATGCCGACCTGGATTGGCTCGGGTTTGTCGATGCGGCGGGCCCGTTCCGCTTCCCACGCGCTGCGCGGTTGGCCGCCCGGCGTCTGGAAGTCGCTGGCATAGGCGGCAAGATAGGCCTTGACGTCTTTTGCGGACCAGGCGTTTGCCCAGTTGCGGATGGCTCCTTCCACTTCAGGCTTGCCACTGGCGGACTGCGCCTCGGCTGCAGCCGGCTTTGGATCGGTGGGCGCGGGAGCCGGCTCGGCTTTCGCGGCGGGGGCCGGCTCCGGCTTGGCGGCCGGGGGCACTTCCGTCTTCGCGGCCGGAGCGGCGGCGACCTGCACCTTGCCTGTCGTGCTGCGCGAGGCAAGCGTGGTCGGGCGGGCGGAACCGCTCATCAGGTCGCGGATCAAGGCCAGTTTGGTCTGCGCGCTGGCGTTGGAGGAATCGATCTGCAGCGCCTTGTCGTAGGCCTGGCTGGCCATGCGGGCATAGATGTCGCCGAGATTTTCGTGGGCCGTGGCATAGGAAGGGTGCGTGCGGATGGCCATTTCCAGCGCGTTCTTGGCCTTCTCGAACTGGCGTTGCTGGGCGTACAGCACGGCGAGGTTGTTGTAGGGCTCCGGCAGTTCCGGGTAGTCTTCGGTCAGTTTGGTGAATACGACGATGGCGTCATTCTGTCTGCCCATCTCGGTCAGGATGAGCCCCTTCATGAAACGCGCCTGCGCGTCCTTGGGCTTGGCGGCCAGCACCTGGTCGGTCTTCTCCAGGGCGGGCCCGAACTGCCCCTGCTTCATCAGTCGGCTGGCTTCCTGCAAGGGATCGGCGTTGGCCGTCGCCGGGGCCAGCACGAGAAGCGTGGCGCTGATCAGGCAGGCAAGCACGTGCGACGGAACGGGAAAGCGTGGCAGGATCATTCGGGGCAAGGTCATTGTGTTATACTTTTCGGCCATAGGCGTTTGAATAATTAGGCATTCTAGCAAGAATGGCGGCAGAACAACAATAATCGTCGCTATCCCCCCGAACCCTGCACCTGCCATGCTGAAAATCCACAATACCCTGCTGCGCGACAAGCAGGTGTTCGCTCCGATCGAGCCCGGCCTCGTGCGCATGTATGTCTGCGGCATGACGGTGTACGATTATTGCCATCTGGGCCATGCCCGCGTGCTGGTGGTGTTCGACATGGTGGCGCGCTGGCTGCGGGCCAGCGGCTACAAGGTCGTGTATGTGCGCAACATCACCGACATCGACGACAAGATCATCCGGCGGGCGCAGGAAAACGGCGAGACCATCCAGGCGCTGACCGACCGCTACATCGCCTTCATGCACGAGGATGCCGCGGCGCTGGGCGTGCACAAGCCCGACCATGAGCCGCGCGCGACCCAGCATGTCGCCGCCATGCAGCGCCTGATCGCCGCGCTGGAGCGGAACGGCTATGCCTACGTCGCCGCCAACCGCGACGTCTGCTACAGCGTGAGGAAGTTCGACGGCTATGGCCGGCTTTCCGGCAAGTCGCTCGAGGATCTGCGCGCTGGCGAGCGCGTCGATGTCATGGAGGGCAAGCACGATCCGCTCGACTTCGTGCTGTGGAAGCATGCCAAGGAGGGCGAGCCGGCCGAGGCGAAGTGGGAGTCGCCCTGGGGCAGCGGCCGGCCCGGCTGGCACATCGAGTGCTCGGCGATGAGCTCGGAACTGCTCGGACCGCATTTCGACATCCATGGCGGCGGCCAGGATCTGCAGTTCCCCCACCACGAGAACGAGATCGCGCAGAGCGAGGGCGCACACGGCTGCCGCTTCGTGAATTACTGGATGCACAACGGTTTCGTGCGGGTGGACGACGAGAAGATGTCGAAGTCGCTAGGCAATTTCTTCACCATCCGCGAGGTGCTCAAGCAGTACGACCCCGAGGTGGTGCGCTTCTTCATCCTGCGCGCGCACTATCGCAGCCCGCTCAACTATTCCGATGCGCATCTCGACGATGCGCGCGGTGCGCTGACGCGGCTCTACACGGCGCTGAAGGGCGTGGCCGCGGCGCCGGCGCAGATCGACTGGGACGAGCCGCATGCCGCCAGGTTTCGCGCCGCGATGGACGATGACTTCAACACGCCCGAGGCAATCGCCGTCCTGTTCGAACTGGCCAACGAGGTGAACCGCTCGCACTCGGCCGCCGCGGCCGGCTTGCTCAAGGCCCTCGGCGGCGTGCTGGGGCTGCTCGAGCGGGAGCCGGTGGTTTTTCTGCAGTCGTTGCCGGCAGCCGCCGGCCAGCTTGCCACGGCGGACATCGAGGCCCGCATTGCCGCGCGCGCCGCTGCCAAGAAGGCGAAGAATTTCAATGAGGCCGACCGCATCCGCGCCGAATTGCTGGCGCAGGGCATCGTGCTCGAGGACAAGCCGGGCGGCGCCACCGAGTGGCGCCGCGCCTGATCAGTGCAGGAACTGCCCGGTCTTGCTGATGATCGACAGGTCGACGAAGCTCGAGCCGGCGCGCTTGCCGCCCGAGTAGTCGACGATGAAGCCGCCCAGGTCGAAATTGTTGAGCGACTCGAGCGCGGTGACAAGTTTGTCGCGGCTCAAATCCTTGCCGGCGCGGCGTAGCGCCTCGACGAACACCTTGGCGGTCAGATAGCCTTCCAGACTGTTGTAGGTGACATCCTTGCTGTCGTACTTCTTCGCCGCGGCGAGGAATTCCTTGGAAATGCCGTAGCTGGTGCGAAGCGGAGAAGGCACCACCTGGGCAATGACGATGCCGTGGGCGCCCGAGCCGAGTTCGCCGAGCAATGCCTTGGCGCTGAGCACCGAGACGCCGAAGAACTGCGGGCGTTGCCCGGTTTTCAGGTATTCCCGGATGAACGCCGTCGACGCCTTGCCGGCCGTGACCATGATGATGGCGCCGGGCTGTGTCTGCGCCACCTTGTCTATGGTTGGCCCAAGGGCCTCCAGTTTGTTCATGTCGATGGGCGCCTCGATGGCCGGCTTGACCCCCTGGCGCTCGAAGGCGCCCTGCGCCGACTTCAGGCCGGCCTTGCCGAAGGCATCGTCCTGGTAGACAACCGCAATCGACTTCACTCCGGTGGATTTCAGCTGCTCCACCATCTTGCCGGTTTCATCGCTGTAGCTGGCGCGGGTATGGAACAGCAGTTTCAGTTTGGGATCGCGCAGCCCATCCGATCCGCTCAAGGAACCCACGACGGGCACCCGATGCTCGCCGACGAGGGGCATGGAGGCAGCCGTGGCGCCGGTGCCGATCAGGCCGAAGAGGGTAAACACCTTGTCTTCGACCAGCAGCTTCCTGGCGTTTTCCGCTGCCAGCTTCGGATCGAACTTGTCGTCATAGGACAGCAGCTTGATCTTGCGGCCGTGGATGCCACCCTTGGCATTCACGGCATCGAAATACAGCTGGGCCCCGGCGCGGTATTGCAATGACGGCTCGGCGACCGGGCCGGAGAATACGCCCGTCTGGCCGATCAGGATGCTGTCGGACGAAATGCCCGGGTCTGCGGCGCTGGCGCAAAGCGCATACATCAGCGGGACGAATGCGGCCAGGAGCCGCGAGATGGCTGGTTTCATGCTGGTCTCCTCCAGATTGATGGTGTGCGCCGGTCACCTCTTGCCAGCCTTGGCTTGGCCGATAAAGCGATACCATGCCTTGGAATATGCCTTCAGGATGGTATCGCCGGTAACGGCCAAGGCCAGCAGAGCCTTCAGGCAACTGGTCCGTGCGCTGTTTTTTAAATGATACAAAAAAACAGGATAATAAACTACCAGATGTATTAATGCAGGGGTTGCTGGATCAGCCCCCGAAGAAGTCCTTGACTTTATCCATCCAGGACTTGGCGCGGGGATTGTGGCGGGAGCCGTCCTTGGCGTTGATGGCCTCGAGTTCGCGCAGCAGCTCCTTCTGGCGCTCGGTCAGGCTGACGGGGGTTTCCACCACGACGTGGCACATCAGGTCGCCGTGGTGGTGGCTGCGTACACCCTTGATGCCCTTGCCGCGCAGGCGGAACACCTTGCCGCTCTGGGTCTCGGCCGGGATCTTGATCTTGGCCATGCCGTCGAGGGTGGGGATCTCGATCTCGCCGCCCAGCGCGGCGATGGTGAAGCTGACCGGCATCTCGCAGTGCAGGTCGTCGTGATCGCGCTGGAACACGGTGTGCGGCTTGATGTGGATCTGTACGTAGAGGTCGCCCGCCGGGCCGCCGCCCACGCCGTGCTCCCCCTCGCCGGAAAGGCGGATGCGGTCGCCTTCGTCCACGCCGGCGGGAATCTTCACCGAGAGCGTCTTGTGCTGCTTGACCCGCCCGGCACCATGGCAGGAAGGGCAGGGGTCGGCCACGAAGCGGCCGCTGCCGTGGCACTTCGGGCAGGTCTGCTGGATGGAGAAGAAGCCTTGCTGCATGCGTACCTGGCCATGGCCGTGGCAGGTGGGGCAGGTGGTCGGGCTGGTGCCTTTCTTGGCGCCGCTGCCGCCGCAGGCCTCGCATTCCTCCATGGTCGGGATGCGGATGCGCGTCTCGGTGCCGCGTGCGGCATCCTCCAGCGAGATTTCCAGGTTGTAGCGCAGGTCGGCGCCGCGATATACGCCGCCGCGGCCTCCGCTGCGGCCACCGCCGAAGATGTCGCCGAAGATGTCCGAAAAGGCATCGGCGAAGCCACCCATGCCGGCGCCACCGGGACCGAAGCCGCCCATGCCGGCCTGCGGGTCGACGCCGGCGTGACCGTATTGGTCGTAGGCGGCGCGCTTCTGCGCGTCCGAGAGGATTTCGTAGGCCTCCTTGGCCTCCTTGAAGTGGTCTTCCGCCTTGGGGTTGTCCGGATTGCGGTCCGGATGGTGTTTCATGGCCAGCTTGCGGTAGGCCTTCTTGATCTCCTCATCCGACGCGTCGCGGTTGACGCCGAGGACCTCGTAATAGTCTTTTTTGGCCATGTCAGTCCAGCAAAATTGCTCCAAGCGAAGCGGCCGAGTCAAGCGTCACTGCAACGCTTGCACTCGGCCCGTCAGGACATCACCGCAGCGACGTCTTAACCCTTCTTGTCCTTGACTTCGGTGAACTCGGCGTCCACCACGTCTCCGTCGTCCTTCTTGCCACCGGCCTCGCTGCCCGCCGCGCCGCCCGCTGCACCCGCGGCCGCCTGCTGCTCGGCATAGATCTTCTCGCCGAGCTTCTGGCTGGCTTGGGCCAGCGCCGCGGTCTTGGCCTCAAGAGCCTCCTTGTCACTGCCCTTGATGGCGTCCTCCGCGTCCTTGATGGCGGACTCGATCGTGGCCTTCTCGTCGCCGTCGATCTTGTCGCCGTAGTCGGCCAGCGCCTTCTTCACCGAGTGCACCATGGCGTCGCAGGCATTGCGGGCATTGACCAGTTCATGCAGCTTGCGGTCCTCCTCGGCATGCGCCTCGGCGTCCTTCACCATGCGGTTGATCTCGTCCTCGCTGAGGCCGGAGCTCGCCTGGATCTTGATCTTGTTCTCCTTGCCGGTGGCCTTGTCCTTGGCCGAGACGTGCAGGATGCCGTTGGCGTCGATGTCGAAGGTGACCTCGATCTGCGGCATGCCGCGCGGCGCCGGCGGAATGTCGGTGAGGTTGAACTGGCCCAGGCTCTTGTTGCCCGAGGCCATCTCGCGCTCGCCCTGCAGGACGTGGATGGTCACGGCCGACTGGTTGTCGTCGGCGGTGGAGAAGACCTGGCTCTGCTTGGTCGGGATGGTGGTGTTCTTGCCGATCAGCTTGGTCATGACGCCGCCCAGCGTCTCGATGCCGAGCGAGAGCGGGGTGACGTCGAGCAGCAGCACGTCCTTCACCTCGCCCTTCAGCACGCCGGCCTGGATGGCGGCGCCGACGGCCACCGCCTCGTCCGGGTTGACGTCCTTGCGCGGCTCCTTGCCGAAGAACTGTTTCACGGTTTCCTGCACCTTCGGCATGCGCGTCATGCCGCCGACGAGGATGACGTCCTCGATGTCGGAGACCTTGACGCCGGCGTCCTTGATGGCGACGCGGCAGGGTTCGACGGTGCGCGCGATGAGGTCCTCCACCAGCGATTCGAACTTGGCGCGGGTGATCTTCATGGTCAGGTGCTTCGGACCCGAGGCGTCGGCCGTGATGTAGGGCAGGTTGATCTCGGTCTGCTGCGAGCCGGAGAGCTCGATCTTGGCTTTTTCCGCCGCTTCCTTCAGGCGCTGCAGGGCCAGCACGTCGTTCTTCAGATCGACGCCCTGTTCCTTCTTGAACTCGGTGACGATGTAGTCGATCAGGCGCTGGTCGAAGTCCTCGCCGCCGAGGAAGGTGTCGCCGTTGGTCGACAGCACCTCGAACTGGTGCTCTCCCTCGACCACGGCGATCTCGATGATGGAGATGTCGAAGGTGCCGCCGCCGAGGTCATATACCGCGATCTTGCGATCGCCTTCCTTCTTGTCGAGGCCGAAGGAGATGGCCGCCGCGGTCGGCTCGTTGATGATGCGCTTGACCTCCAGGCCGGCGATCTTGCCGGCGTCCTTGGTGGCCTGGCGCTGGGAGTCGTTGAAATAGGCCGGCACGGTGATGACCGCCTCCGTGACTTCCTCGCCGAGGTAGTCCTCCGCCGTCTTCTTCATCTTGCGCAGCACCTCGGCGGAGACCTGCGGCGGCGCCATCTTCTTGCCGCGCACTTCCACCCAGGCGTCGTTGTTGTCCGCCTTGACGATCTTGAAGGGCATCAGGTCGATGTCCTTCTGCACTTCCTTTTCCTCGAAGCGGCGGCCGATCAGGCGCTTCACCGCAAAGAGGGTGTTCCTGGCGTTGGTCACCGCCTGGCGCTTGGCTGCAGCGCCGCAGAGGACTTCGCCATCGTCTGTGTAGGCGACGACCGAGGGCGTGGTGCGTGCGCCCTCGGCATTTTCGATGACCTTGGGTTTGCCGCCTTCCATGATGGCGACGCAGGAGTTGGTGGTGCCGAGGTCGATGCCGATGATCTTGCCCATGATGGTTCCTTGAATGCGTTGGTTAAGCTTGTGATGGATATGGGGTTTTCAGCGGGCTTTTCAAGCGCCCCGGGCCTTCGAGACGATCACCAGGGCCGGCCGGATGATCCGCTCGTTGAGGGCGTAGCCCTTCTGCAGGACCTGCAGCACGCGGTTGGCCTCGCCCTCGTCCTCGACGGCGCTGATGGCCTGGTGGCGGTGCGGATCGAACTTCTCGCCCAGCGGTTTGATCTCCGCCAGGCCGGATTTTTCGAAGGCCGACACCAACTGCCTGAGGGTGAGCTCGACGCCGCTCCTGAGGTTGTCGACCGTGGCGTTTTCGGTGGACAGCGCCGCTTCCAGGCTGTCCTTCACCGGCAGCATCTCGGCGGCGAACTTCTCGGCGGCGTACTTGTGCGCCTTGGCGATGTCTTCCTGGGCGCGGCGACGCAGGTTTTCCGTCTCGGCTTTGGCGCGCAGCCAGGCGTCGTTGAGTTCGACCGCCTTCTGTTCGGCTGCGCGCAGCAGTTCATCGGGGCCGGGAACCTGTTCGCCCTGGCCTTCCTGGCCGGCCGCGGCCGTTGCAGCCAACTCATCGGCCGGCTCCGGCGCCAGGCCGGATGGGTTGGGTTGGGTGTCTTGCACGCTTTTCTGCTCCCTTTGGCGATTTTTCGTGAAATTGAGGCGGTTTCGGCTTTTTCAAGGGGACGGATTGTAATTCAGACTGGAAGATACGACTGGCGCCCTTGCCGCCCCCATCCTGCTGGCCTAGCATGGCGGCCATGGGGAAAAAAGATTTGGTCGAGACCATCGGCAAGTATCGCGTCCTGAGAGAATTGGGTCGCGGCGCCACGGCCACCGTGTACCTGGCGGAAGAACCGGGCCGGACGGAGCCGGTGGCCATCAAGCTGGTGCGCTTCGAAGGCAGCACCGACGAGACGCAATGGACGCGCCGGCTGAAGAAGCTGTTCGCCACCGAGGGGGCGATGGCGAAAAAGCTCGACCATCCCAACATCATCCGCATCCTCGACACGGTGCTCGAGGATGACCAGGCCTACATCGTGATGGAGTACGTCACCGGCCGGGATTTGTCGAGCTTCTGCTCCTTCGACAAGCTGCTGCCCCTGCACCGCGTCGTCGGCATCATTTTCAAGTGCTGCCTGGCGCTCGACTATGCCTTCAAGCAGGGCGTCATCCATCGCGACATCAAGCCGGCCAACATCCTGGTCGACGACCAGGACAACGTGAAGATCATGGATTTCGGCCTGGCCCTGAATACCGCCAAGAAAAGCGAGACCGACTCGACCTTCATCATGGGCGTCGGCTCGCCGGCCTACATGTCGCCGGAGCAGATCAAGGGCTATCCGCTCAACCAGAAGACCGATCTTTATTCGCTCGGCGTCGTCCTCTTCCACATGCTGACCGGACGCCTGCCCTTCCGCGCCGCCAGCACGGCACAGCTGGTCTACAAGATCATCAATGCCGATCCGCCCATGCCGAGCCAGATCAATCCCAACGTACCCGCTTCCATGGACAACATCATCCGCCGGGCGCTGGAAAAGGACCTGTATTCGCGCTACCGCAATGGCGCCGAGATGGCGCAGGACCTGTCGGCGGTGCGCTTCCAGGTGGTGGACGACAACTGGGTGGCGCTCGACACGTCACGGCTGGATGCGCTGAAGCAGTTGGAGTTCTTCAGCGGCTTCGAGGAGATCGAGCTGTGGGAGGTGCTGCGCATCAGCACCTGGCGCGAAATTCCGGCCGACACCCTGCTCATGCGCGAGGGCGACGAGGAGTCGGGATTCGGCATCGTCATCGAAGGGGAGGTCGAGGTGTCAGTGGAGGATCGGGTCATCTGCCGGCTCGGCGCCGGCGAAGTTGTGGGAGAGATGGCCTACCTCAACCAGGACGCCCCGCGTCGCAGCGCCTCGGTGGTGACTCTGACGCCAATCACCTATCTGGACATTAATAACGCCGCCCTGGCGCTGGCTACCGAGGAATGCTTCCAGCGGATCCAGAAAAGACTGGTGGCGACCGCCATCCGCCGGCTTGCGGCGGCGGATCGCAGCCTGGCAAGCCATGGCGAGCAGGCCCACAAGCCGGTTGCCGCCGACAAGCTGGAAATCGAGCTCGAACTGGAGCCGATAGATACGCCGCCGCCCCCTGCCGAGCCGGGGAAAAAAGACTGATCAGACCGTCAGATCGATCTGCTGCAGGCTGCCGGCGTGGCCTTCTTCGCTGAGATAGAAGCCGCTTGAGCGCACGGCGCCGAGGGATGCGTTGCCGCTGTCGCGCAACTCGAAGGACGTGGCGAGGCGATCCAGCGAAAGGGCGCCGACCTGGCGTTCCCGCAAGTTCGCCAGCGTGCCGCCACCCTCGGCCGCGGGCGACCAGATGCGCAGGTGCTCGAATACGGCGTCGTTTTCGTCGATCCAGCGGTTGCCGTCGGTATCGTACCTGGCCAGTTCCGTGTAACCGTCGCCGCTTTGCGGGCCGAACAGTTCCCTGCCGGAGGTGATCTTTCCGTCGCCGTCCAGATCGAGCGCAAGGTAACCGCTGCCGTCGCCCAGTAGCGGCACTTCCTCCGCCGTTCCGTCCCCATCCAGATCGAAGCGGAAGCGGGTGGCGGACAGTTCCGCTGCCTTGCCGTCGAAGTTCAGCACCAGCGGATCCTTGCGGCGGGCATCGCCGGCGCGAAGCGAGACCGTGCTTTCCTCGTGCCAGATCCGCTCCATGGCCAGTTCGAGATCGAAGCGGATTTCACGGCCATCCGCGGTGCGCACGACGCCCTGCGCTCTGAAGCGGGTGCGTTCGGCCTCGTCGAGCGTTTCATGGTAATCGTATTCAACGCCCCAGCCGGCATTGTCGCGCGCCGCCAGCCGGTTCGTGTCTGGCACTTCAGGCGCTTCCGCTTCGGCGCCGATGTCTTCCGGCTCGATGACCCGGATGTGCCGCCCGGTCAGCATCTCGATCATCAGCTTGATGAGTTGCAGCCTGGGACTGCCGGCAGCTTCGTCCGTTGCGTCCTTGACTGCTTCCGACTCGGTTGCCTGCGCTGACCGTCCGGCTGCCGAGACGGAGACCTGGGTAGCATTCGTTGCCGCGCCTTCGAAATCCGGACGCCGGGGCCCGACCCAGGCGCGCAGCGACTCGCGCACCTGCCGGTGCGACGATGCGGCGTGGCTGGCATCCATCTCAAAACTGGCGCTGGCAATTTTCACGAAGCCCCCCCCCAAAACGGCTTGCTGCGCGGCGGCAGCAAAAGTCAGTCTCCGCAGGACGGCGAGACAGTTGATTGATATTACGGCGGAAAGGGGAAAAACTTGAGGGGGTGGTGAGACGCGCCTGTCGCGTCGAAAGAAGCTGGCCCGGGAACGAAGCTTTCGCAGAAAGTAAATGTTCGCGGCGCGATTCGCACGTCAGGGCGTCTCGAGGAAATATAACGGCGCGAACGCGGAAAACTTGAGCCTTTTCCCGCGGCGGCTTCGGCGAACGGCGGATCAGGCCTGGGCCGCGATCCAGCGCACCAGGTTGCCGGTGTCCATGGCGCCGGATTGGCGCGCGATCTCTTGGCCGTTGCGGAACACGACCAGCGTCGGGATGCTGCGGATGCCGTAGCGGGCGGCGATTCCCTGGGCTTCCTCGGTATTCAGTTTGGCGAGACGGTAGCGTGGCTCGAGCTGGTGGGCCGCCTGGGCGAAAGCCGGCGCCATCATGCGACAGGGGCCGCACCAGGGCGCCCAGAAATCGACGACGACCGGGATGTCGCTGCGGCCGACATGATCGTCGAAGCCGGCTTCGTCCAGTTCGACAGGATGGCCGGTAAACAAGGCCTTCCTGCATTTGCCGCAGTTTGGCCGGTCGGTCAGGCGATCAGCCGGAACCCGGTTCGCGGCATTGCAATGGGGGCAGACGATGATGTGCTGGTGCGGCATGACTGTCCTGGCAGCTTTTTGGTCTATGTTTAAGTATCTGCAGGCGGCAGGCCGAAAATTCAAGGACCTCAAGTTCCGTCCGGAGCAGCCGTAAAAACCTCGTTGTCCTAATCCGGAGAACGAAGTGAAGAAGAAAACACCGATTTATGGCGTGACCCGAGTCGATAACGAGAGCAGCCGCACGCATGGCTGGCTGGTGACCATCCAGCGTCGCGGCGTCATATTCCGCAAGCAGTTCAGCGACGGCGTGTTCGGCGGAAAAACCCGATCGCTGGCGGCGGCCAAGGCCTATCGCGACGAGATCGTCGCCAAGCACCCGCCGCTCTCGAAGCGGGAGCATGCCGAGATACTCAAGAAAAACAACAAGTCCGGCGTGGTCGGCGTCTGCCGCTACTGTGCCGCCGTGGCGAGCGGAACAGCGGGCACCGGGCAACGCTGGTTCTGGGTTGCCTCCTGGGTGCTGCCCGACGGGCGTGTCAAGCGGGTCAAGTTTTCCGTGAACAAATACGGCGAGGAAGGCGCCTTCAAGCAGGCGGTGAAGGCCCGTCGCGGCGCCGTCAGGCAGATGCAGGGAAGCTTCGATCCGGGCGCAACCCGCCGCAGGCTGCGCAAGTCGCGCGCCTGATCAACCGGCGAGCCGGCTGCCCGCCAGGTCGGCGAGCGCCTTGATCCATTCGTGCCGTTCGTTGAGGCAGGGAATGTAGCGGAACTCCCTGCCGCCTGCGGCGAGAAAGGCCTCGCGGCATTCCATGGCGATCTCTTCCAGCGTTTCCAGGCAGTCCGAGACGAAGCCCGGGCAGACCACGTCCACCCGCCCGACGCCACTGCGCCCCAGCGCCTCCAGCGTCTGTTGCGTGTAGGGCTGCAGCCATTCGGCCGGCCCGAAGCGGGACTGGAAGGTGATGGCGTAATCGTCTTCCGTCAGCCCGAGTTCGCTTGCCAGCAAGCGGCCGCTTTCGAAACATTGGCCGTAGTAGGGGTCGCCCCGCGCGATGCTGACCTTGGGCAGGCCGTGAAAACTCATAACCAGCTTCTCCGGCCGCCCGTAATCCATCCAGTGGGCACGGATGCCGGCGGTCAGCGCCGCAATGTAGCCCGGATTGTCATGGAAATGCTCAAGCGTTTCGATGGCGGCGGATTGCGGGTTGCGGCGCACCCATTCAGCGACGGCATCCATGGCGCTGGCCGTGGTGCTGACGGAGTACTGCGGATAGAGCGGCACGACCAGGATGCGCGTGCAGCCGGCCGCCTTCAGCCGGTCCAGCGCAGCGGCGACCGAGGGCTCGCCATAGCGCATGGCCCACTCGATGACGATGTCGTCCCGTCCGGACTGGCCGAGGTAGCCGCGCAGGAGCTTGGCCTGGCGTTCGGTGTGAACTTTCAGGGGAGAGCCTTCCGGGGTCCATACCTTGGCGTATTTTTCCGCCGACGCCTTCGGTCGGATGTTGAGGATGATCAGGTTGAGCACCAGCCACCACAGCGGGCGCGGCAGTTCGACGACGCGCGGGTCCCAGAGGAACTGTTTCAGGTACTTGCGCAGGGCCGGGGCCGTCGGCGCCTCGGGCGTGCCCAGGTTGATGAGAAGGACGGCCGGCTTGCCTGCGTGCGGAACGGGCTGCGTCATGGCGCGGAGAGGGCGCTCGAGAGCAGCTTGGCGGTGATGTCGACGATCGGGATGACGCGTTCGTAGGCCATGCGCGTCGGGCCGATGACGCCTACCGAGCCGACGATGCGGCCATCCACCTCGTAGGGCGCGGTGATGACGCTGCACTCATCCAGCGGCGCCAGCCCCGATTCGCCCCCAATGAACACCTGCACGCCTTCGGCGCGGTTGCTCATGTCGAGCAGCTGAACCAGGCCCGTGCGCTGCTCGAAGAGCGCGAACAGCTCGCGCAGACGGTTCATGTTGGAGGAGATGTCTTCCACTTCCAGCAGGTTCTTTTCGCCGGAGATGACGTACTGTTCCGAGGTGTCGGCCACCGCCTGATTGCCGGCTTCCATGGCGGCGGTCATCAGTTCGGTCATGTCCGCGCGCAGCTGGCGCAATTCCTCGTGCACACGGCTGCGGATTTCGCCGAAGTCCAGGCCGGCGAAGTTCTGGTTGAGGTAGTTGGCGGCGCTGACCAGTTCGGCCGGCGTGTAGGCCCGCTGGGTGAACAGGATGCGGTTCTGCACGTCGCCTTCGGCCGTCACGATGATGAGCAGGATGCGTTTTTCGGACAGGCCGAGGAACTCGATCTGGCGGATCTTCGGCGTGACGCGCCGCGGCGCCACCACCACGCCGGCAAAGCGCGTCAGTTCCGACAGCAGTTGGGAAGCCGAACTGATCAGGCGCTGCGGCTGGTCGGGCTGCAACTGCTCCTCGAGCTGGTGGATCTTCGCCTCCGGCAGCGGCTGCACGGTGAGCAGGCTGTCGACGAAGAAGCGGTAGCCGCGCGGCGTCGGCACGCGCCCGGCCGAGGTGTGCGGGCTGGCGATGAAGCCCAGTTCCTCCAGGTCGGACATGACGTTGCGCACCGTCGCCGGGGAAAGTTCCAGGCCGGAGTACTTCGACAGGGCGCGCGAGCCCACCGGCTGGCCTTCCGCGACGTAGCGTTCGATCAGCGTCTTGAGGAGAATCTGGGAGCGTTGGTCCAGCATCGCTTCCATTGTACAAAAATGGCGGCGGGGTGCAGCAGATGCAAGCCCGGAAAGGGGCGCCGATTTGTGGTTAAATCCCCACCATGAGTCCTGCTTTCAGAACTATCGCCCTGATCGGCAAGTATAAAAGCCCCGAGATCGCCGAATCGCTGATGATGCTGGCGGAGTTTCTCAAGAGCCGCGGCATAGACGTGCTGGTCGAGGAGGGCACCGCCGCCCTGGTGGGCGCGGACGGCTTCGCCGTCGCCTCCTACGCCAACATCGGCCGGCGCGCCGACCTGGCCATCGTCCTCGGCGGCGACGGCTCCATGCTGACGGCCGCCAGGCAGCTGGCGGAATCGGACGTGCCCCTGGTCGGCGTCAACCAGGGCCGGCTCGGCTTCATGACCGACCTCGCCCGTGACGACATGCTCGACGGCGTGAGCGATCTGCTCGAGGGCAAGTTCAAGAGCGAGCAGCGCTGCCTGCTCGAGGCCTCGGTGCAGCGCGGCGAGGACTGCATCTTCCGCACGCAGGCCCTCAACGACGTGGTGGTGAACAAGGGCGACCTTGGCCGCATGATCGAGTTCGCCGTCTCCATCGACGGGGAGTTCCTCTACAACCAGCGCTCCGACGGGCTGATCATCGCCACGCCGACCGGCTCCACCGCCTATGCGCTGTCGGCCAACGGCCCGATCTTGCACCCTGCCGTCCCCGGCATGGCGCTGGTGCCGCTCTGCCCGCATGCGCTGTCCAACCGGCCGATCACGGTGAGCGACGACAGCCGGATCGAGATCGTGCTTCACGCGCCGCATCGCGCCCGCGTGCACGCCGACGGTCAGGAGAAATGCGATCTGGAGGCGGGAGACCGCGTCGGCGTGGCGCGCTCGCGCCTTTCGATCCGCCTGCTGCATCCGCTCGGCTACAGCTATTTCGCCATGCTGCGCGAGAAGCTGCACTGGAGCGAAACGCCGCGCCGGTACTGATTCGCGATGTTGCGACGTCTTTACATCCGCGACTACGTCATCGTCGACATGCTGGAGCTGGAATTCGCCCCGGGCTTCGGCGCCCTGACGGGCGAGACCGGTGCGGGCAAGTCGATCCTGGTCGATGCCCTTTCCCTGGCGCTGGGCGAACGGGCCGACGCGGCTTCGGTGCGCAGCGGCTGCGACAAGGCCGAGATCAGCGCCGAATTCGCCGTCACGACCGGCAGCCCGCTGGCCGCCTGGCTGCGCGCCAACGATTTCGACGACGATGCCTGCCTGCTGCGCCGCGTGATCGAAGGGAACGGCCGCTCGCGCGGCTACATCAACGGCGTGCCGGCGACGCTGAGCCAAATGCGCGAGGCCGCCGATTTCCTTGCCGACATCCATGGCCAGCATGCCCATCACAGCCTGTTGCGCGCGGACGCCCAGCGCCAGTTGCTCGACGGCCTGGCCGACCTGGGACCCCTGGCCGAGGCGGTGGCGTCGCTCCACGCGGCGTGGCGCAAGGCGAAGGAGGCGCGCCTTGCGGCCGAGAAAAATGCCGAGGCGAATGCACGCGAGCGCGAGATGCTCACCTGGCAGGTGAAAGAGGTGTCCGGGCTCGGCTTCGATGCCGGCGCCTGGGCCGAGACCGTCATCGAACACAAGCGGCTGGCCCATGCCGCCTCCCTGCAGACGGGTGTCGAAGAGGCGCTGGAAGGACTGTCCGAAGGCGAACAGGCCGCGATGTGGCAGGTGGAGCGCATCGGCGCCCGGCTGCGCCAGCTGATCGATTACGACCCTTCGCTGAAGGGGACGCTGGAAGTCATCGAGGGCGCCCAGATCCAGTTGCAGGAGGCGGCGCATGCCCTGCGGCATTACCGGGACCGCGTCGATGTCGATCCGGCGCGCCTCGGCGAAGTCGAGAGCCACATGCGAGCGGTGCATGATGCTGCCCGCAAATACCGCGTCCAGCCGGAGGAACTGCCGGGACTGCTGGCCAGCTGGGGTGCGCGCCTGATCGAACTGGAAACCCTGCAGGACGCCGCCGTCCTGGCCGATCGCGAGGCGCAGGCCCGGCAGGCCTATCTTGCCAAGGCCGAGATGCTGGGCAAGGGCCGCCGCAAGTCCGCGGCCTCTCTCGACAAGGCGGTGACCGAGGCCATGCAGCAACTGGCCATGCCGGGCGGCCGGTTCGAGGTCGCGTTCGAGAAACTGCCGGAAAGCGCCGCCCATGGCCTGGAGAACGTCGAGTTTCGCGTTAGCGCGCATGCCGGCCAGCCTCTCGGCGCATTGTCCCGGGTTGCCTCGGGCGGCGAGCTGTCGCGCATCGGCCTGGCCATCCAGGTCATCGCCTCGGCGGCGGGCAAGGTGCCGACCCTGGTCTTCGACGAGGTGGATGTCGGCATCGGAGGTGGCGTGGCCGAGATCGTCGGGCGCCTGCTCAAGCAGCTGGGCGGCGAGCGCCAGGTGCTGTGCGTGACGCACCTGCCGCAGGTGGCGGCGCAGGCCGACTGGCAGTGGACCATCGCCAAGGAGGAGGCGGGCAAGGGCGTCGTCAGCCGTGTCACGCCGCTCGACCGCGACGGCCGCATCGAGGAGATCGCCCGCATGCTGGGCGGCGTGAAGATCACGCCGACCACCCGCAAGCATGCGGCGGAAATGCTCGGTTACTGAACCGTTCCGGGAATGCCGAAGATCGTCACCAGGCCGGTGGCGATGAACAGGCCGGCAGCCGCGTAGCGGATCCCTTTCATCGGCAGCTTCTGCGCCAGCGCCTCGCCGACCAGCACCGCCGGGATGTTGGCGGCCAGCATGCCGAGGGTGGTGCCGAGCACCACCGGCGCCAGCGCCTCGAAACGCGCGCCGAGCACCACCGTCGCCAGCTGCGTCTTGTCGCCCATTTCGGCGATGAAGAAGACGATCGCGCTTGTCACGAAGGCGCCGGCGCGGTGCAGCCGCGGGTCGTCGTCGAGCGAATCGGGATGCAAGGCCCACAGGCCGAAACCGATGAACAGCAGTCCGGTGACCCAGGGCAGCAGCGGCGGAGAAATCAGGGCGGCGAGCCAGACGCCGACCGAGCCGGCCAGCGCATGGTTGAGAAGGGTGGCGACGAATATGCCGAGGATGATCGCGCCCGGCTTGCGCAGCCGGGCGGCAAGGACGAAGGATAGCAGCTGGGTCTTGTCGCCGATCTCGGCCAGCGCGACCAGCGCGGCCGACGTCAGGAAGGCATCCACGGATCGACCGCCCGGCGCTACTGCTTCTTGTTCGGGCAGTTCGGCTTGATGCAGTCGGCGTAAATGTGCAGGGCGTGCTCGTGCACCTGGAAGCCGCGTTCCTTGGCGATCTTGTTCTGGCGCTTCTCGATTTCGGGGTCGTAGAACTCTTCCACCTTGCCGCACTGCAGGCAGACGAGGTGGTCGTGGTGCTTGCCCTCGTTCAGTTCGAACACGGCCTTGCCGGACTCGAAGTAATGCCGCTCCAGCAGCCCCGCCTGCTCGAACTGGGTCAGCACGCGATAGACCGTCGCCAGGCCGATATCCATGCCTTCGGCGACCAGGGCGAGATAGACCTCCTCGGCCGTCATGTGGCGGCTGCCGGTGTCTGCATGGGCCTTCTGGAAGAGATCGAGAATCTTCAGGCGCGGGAAAGTCGCCTTGAGGCCCATGCTTTTCAGATCCTGCGAATTGCTCATGGTGGCGTGGGGTCGGGAGGGAACGACCGATATGATATAGTCTCGCGCGTTCGTTGAGAATTCCCGGCCTTCGATTCCGCATGCGACTTCTGCGCACCCTGCCTCTCCTGCTGCCGCTGGCGGCCTGCTCGAACATGCAGATGCCCGACGTGACCTCCGCCGTCACGCCCTACCGCATCGACATCCGCCAGGGCAACTATGTCACGCAGGAGATGGTGGCCCAATTGAAGCCCGGCATGACCCGCGACCAGGTGCGCTTCATCCTCGGCACGCCGCTGGTGGCGGACATCTTCCATGCCGACCGGTGGGATTACATCTACAGCTTCAAGCCCGGCCGCGGCGAGGCTCAGCTGCGCCGCTTCGCCGTCTTCTTCGAGGGCAACAGGCTGGCGCGGGTGGCCGGCGACGTGGTCGGCGCCGAGCCGGGCGAGACGGAAGCGGCGGCGACCTCGGCCGCCACGGCGCGCTCGCGCGTGATCGAGATCGCGCCGGCGGCAGAAAAGAAGGAGGCCAAGGAGGGCGACAAGCCGGCGGATGCCGCGGCCAAGCCCGAGGGCGAGGCGCCATCCGGCGAGAAGAAGTGAGCAGGGCCGGGCGTCCTGCCCGGCGCAGCGGAAAACCAGGAGCCGAACCATGAAGATCGCGATAGCCGGCAGTTCCGGCCGCATGGGGCGCACGCTCATTGAAGCCGTGCTGAATGACCCGGAGATGCAACTGGCGGCCGCGCTGGACGTGGCCGGCAGCCCCTTTCTTGGCAAGGACGCCGGCGAACTGGTCGGCTCGCCCTGCGGCGTGCCGATCAACGACGACTTCGACGCGGCCCTGGCCGGCGTCGACTGCCTGATCGATTTCACGCGGCCGGCCGGCACGCTGGCGCATCTGGCGAGTTGCCGCAAGCACGGCGTTGCGATGGTGATCGGCACCACCGGCATGGAAATGGAGCACAAGCTGCAGATTCAGGATGCCGCGCGCGACATCCCCGTCGTCTTCGCGCCGAACATGGCGGTGGGCGTGAATCTCGTCTTCAAGCTGCTCGACACCGCCGCCCGCGTGCTCAGCCAGGGCTACGACATCGAGGTGATCGAGGCGCATCACCGCCACAAGGTTGACGCCCCTTCCGGCACCGCCCTGCGCATGGGCGAGGTGGTGGCCGCCGCGCTGGGGCGCGATCTCAAGCAGTGCGCCGTTTATGGCCGCGAAGGCGTCACCGGCGAGCGCGATCCCTCCACCATCGGCTTCGCCACGGTGCGCGGCGGCGACATCGTCGGCGACCATACCGTCCTTTTTGCCGGCACTGGCGAGCGCGTCGAGATCACCCACAAGGCTGCCTCGCGCATGCCCTATGCGCTGGGCAGCCTGCGCGCAGCGCGCTTCCTCAAAGAGCGTAAGAATGGCCTCTTTGATATGCAGGACGTATTGGGGCTGCGCTGAATTTGCAGGTCGCGCGTTTCCTAAGGTAAAATTCGAAAGTTTTATCCCGAGCGGGAGGGGCCAACAGCCCGTCCCGCTTCGCATATCTACAACAATCCGCAGCGCGCCCGGTCATCGCCCTGGCACGCCTGCGCAGGGCCGACAGGAGCGCTAAGTGTCTGATTTTCCGAAAGCCATCCTCGCCTTAGCGGATGGGACGATATTTCGCGGAATCGGCATCGGCGCCTTGGGATCCAGTGTCGGCGAGGTGGTGTTCAATACCGCCATGACCGGCTATCAGGAGATCCTCACCGATCCCTCCTATTGCCGGCAGATCGTCACCCTCACCTATCCCCATATCGGCAACACCGGCATCAACCGCGAGGATTGCGAGGCATCGAAGGTGCATGCCGCCGGCCTGGTCATCCGCGACCTGCCGCTGATGGTGTCGAACTTCCGTAGCGAGCGGAGCCTGTCCGACTATCTCAAGGCGGAGAATGTCGTCGCCATCGCCGGCATCGACACGCGCAAGCTGACCCGCATCCTGCGTGAGAAGGGCGCCCAGAGCGGCTGTCTGGCCACCGGCGAGATCGACGAGGAAAAGTCAGTCGCCGCGGCACGGCAGTTCCCGGGACTCGCCGGCATGGATCTCGCCAAGGTGGTGAGCACCTACAAGTCCTATGCCTGGAACGAGGGCGAATGGGCGCTCGGCAAGGGCTACGCCACGCCCGAGCCCTCGCGCTTCCATGTCGTCGCCTACGACTATGGCATCAAACGCAACATCCTGCGCATGCTGGCCTCTCGCGGCTGCCGCGTCACCGTGCTGCCGGCGCAGGCCTCCGCGGCCGAGGCGCTGGCGCTGAATCCGGACGGCGTGTTCCTCTCCAACGGACCCGGCGATCCCGAGCCCTGCGACTACGCCATCGCCGCCATCCGTGAGATCCTGGCGCGCGGCATCCCGACCTTCGGCATCTGCCTCGGCCATCAGTTGATGGGCCTGGCTTCCGGGGCGAAAACCGCCAAGATGAAGTTCGGCCACCACGGCGCCAACCATCCGGTGAAAGACCTCGACACCGGCCAGGTGCTGATCTCCAGCCAGAACCATGGCTTCGCCGTCGATGCCGGCACCCTGCCGGACAACCTGCGCGTGACCCACGTCTCGCTCTTCGACGGCAGCCTGCAGGGCCTGGCGCGCACCGACGTGCCGGCCTTCTGCTTCCAGGGCCATCCCGAGGCGAGCCCCGGACCGCACGACGTGTCGTACCTGTTCGACCGCTTCATCAAGCTGATGCAGGAAAAGAATGCCTAAGCGCACTGACATCCACAGCATCCTCATCATCGGCGCCGGCCCGATCATCATCGGCCAGGCCTGCGAGTTCGACTATTCCGGCGCCCAGGCCTGCAAGGCGCTGCGCGACGAGGGCTACAAGGTCGTCCTGGTCAACTCCAACCCGGCGACGATCATGACGGACCCGGAGATGGCCGACGTCACCTACATCGAGCCGATCCACTGGACGGTCATCGAGAAGATCATCGCCAAGGAACGTCCCGACGCGCTGCTGCCGACCATGGGCGGCCAGACGGCGCTCAACTGCGCCCTCGACCTGGCCCGCCACGGCGTGCTGGAGAAATACGGCGTCGAGATGATCGGCGCCTCGCGCGAGGCCATCGACAAGGCCGAGGACCGCGAGAAGTTCAAGGCGGCAATGACCAAGATCGGCCTGGGCTCGGCGCGTTCCGCCATCGCCCACAGCATGGAGGAGGCGCTGCAGGTGCAGGCCGCCCTCGGTTTCCCGTCGATCATCCGCCCGTCCTTCACCATGGGCGGCAGCGGCGGCGGCATCGCCTACAACCGCGAAGAGTTCGTCACCATCTGCGAGCGCGGTCTGGAGGCCAGCCCGACCAAGGAACTGCTCATCGAGGAATCGCTGATCGGCTGGAAGGAATTCGAGATGGAGGTTGTCCGCGATCGCAAGGACAACTGCATCATCGTCTGCTCCATCGAAAACCTCGATCCGATGGGCGTGCACACCGGCGACTCCATCACCGTGGCGCCGGCGCAGACGCTGACGGACAAGGAATACCAGATCATGCGCAACGCCTCGATCGCCGTGCTGCGCGAGATCGGCGTCGACACCGGCGGCTCCAACGTGCAGTTCGCCATCAATCCGGCCGATGGCCGCATGATCGTCATCGAGATGAATCCGCGCGTCTCGCGCTCCTCGGCGCTGGCCTCGAAGGCGACGGGCTTTCCCATCGCCAAGGTGGCGGCCAAGCTGGCAGTGGGCTTCACCCTGGACGAATTGCGCAATGAGATCACCGGCGGCGCCACGCCGGCCTCGTTCGAACCGTCGATCGACTACGTCGTCACCAAGGTGCCGCGCTTCGCCTTCGAGAAGTTTCCCCAGGCCAACGATCGCCTGACCACCCAGATGAAGTCGGTGGGCGAGGTGATGGCCATCGGCCGCACCTTCCAGGAGTCGCTGCAGAAGGCCCTGCGCGGGCTGGAAACCAGCGTCTACGGCCTCGACGATATCGAAGCCGACGAGGACGTCATCGAACAGGAGCTTGCCAGTCCGGGCGCCGAGCGCATGTGGTACCTCGGCCAGGCCTTCCGCAACGGCATGAGCCTGGAGAAGGCCTTCCAGCTGACCAGGATCGACCCGTGGTTCCTCGTGCAGATCGAGGACATCGTGCGCGAGGAAGCGGCGATGTCCGGACAGAAGCTACACGACCTCGACGCCGACGAGATGCGCCGCCTCAAGCGCAAGGGTTTCTCCGACCGTCGACTGGCCAAGCTGCTCGACACCACCGAAACCGCCGTGCGCATGCACCGCCACGCGCTCGGCGTCAGGCCGGTGTTCAAGCGCGTCGACACCTGCGCCGCCGAATTCGCCACCCATACCGCCTACATGTATTCCACCTACGAGGAGGAGTGCGAGGCGAATCCGACTTCCCGCAGGAAGATCATGGTGCTGGGCGGCGGCCCGAACCGCATCGGCCAGGGCATCGAGTTCGACTACTGCTGCGTGCATGCCGCGCTGGCCATGCGCGAGGACGGCTACGAGACCATCATGGTCAACTGCAACCCGGAGACGGTGTCGACCGACTACGACACCTCCGATCGCCTCTATTTCGAGCCGCTCTCGCTGGAGGACATCCTCGAGATCGTGAACGTCGAGCAGCCGACCGGCGTCATCGTGCAGTTCGGCGGCCAGACGCCGTTGAAGCGCGCCCTCGACCTGGAGGCCAACGGCGTGCCCATCATCGGCACCAGCCCGGACATGATCGATGCCGCCGAGGACCGCGAGCGCTTCCAGCAGATGCTGCACGAACTCGGCCTCAAGCAGCCGCCCAACCGCACGGCGCGCACCGAGGCGGACGCCATCCGTCTCGCCGCCGAGATCGGCTATCCCCTGGTGGTGCGGCCGAGCTACGTGCTGGGCGGCCGCGCCATGGAGATCGTGCACGAGCAGAAGGACCTCGAGCGCTACATGCGCGACGCCATCAAGGTCTCCAACGATTCGCCGGTGCTGCTCGACCGCTTCCTCAACGACGCCACCGAGGTGGACGTCGACGCCCTGTCCGACGGCAGACAGGTGATCATCGGCGGCATCATGCAGCACATCGAGCAGGCCGGCGTGCATTCGGGCGATTCCGCCTGCTCGCTGCCGCCCTACACGCTATCGCAGGAAGTCCAGGACGAGCTGCGCGAGCAGACCGAGAAGATGGCCAGGGCGCTCAATGTCGTCGGCCTGATGAACGTCCAGTTCGCCATCCAGGACGGCACGGTGTATGTATTGGAAGTTAATCCGCGCGCTTCGCGCACCGTGCCCTTCGTCTCCAAGGCGACGGGGCTGCCGCTGGCCAAGGTGGCGGCGCGCTGCATGGCCGGCCGCTCGCTGGCCGAGCAGGGTGTCACCCGCGAAATCGTGCCGCCCTACTATTCGGTCAAGGAAGCGGTGTTCCCCTTCAACAAGTTCCCCGGCGTCGATACCATCCTCGGTCCCGAGATGAAATCCACCGGCGAAGTGATGGGCGTCGGCCGCAGCTTCGCCGAGGCCTTCGTCAAATCGCAGCTGGCCGGCGGCACCAAGCTGCCGAAGTCGGGCAAGGTATTCATATCGGTCAAGGAGCAGGACCGTGCCAAGGCGGTCGAGGTGGCGCGGGATCTCGCCGACCTCGGCTTCACGCTGCTCGCCACGCGCGGCACCGGCGCGGTCATCGAGGCCGCCGGACTCAAAGTGACGGTGGTCAACAAGGTCGCCGAGGGCCGGCCGCACATCGTGGACATGATCAAGAACAACGAGGTGGCGCTGATCATCAACACGGTCGAGGAGAAGCGCCAGGCCATCGCCGATTCGCGCTCGATCCGCACCAGCGCCCTGGCGCAGCGCGTCACGCTGTACACGACCATCGAGGGCGCCCGCGCCGCGTGCGCCGGCCTGCGCCACCTGGCCGAACTGGAAACCTATGCCTTGCAGGCGCTGCATGCGGAGTTAACATAAGCACATGAGCAAGGTACCCATCACCAAGGCGGGCGCGGAGATGCTGCGGCAGGAATTGCACCGCCTGAAAACCGTCGACCGTCCCAATGTCGTGGCCGCCATCGCGGAAGCGCGCGCCCACGGCGACCTGTCCGAGAACGCGGAATATGCCGCCGCACGCGAGCGGCAGAGCTTCATCGAGGGGCGCATCCAGGAAATCGAGGGCAAGCTGGGCAACGCGCAGATCATCGACCCACAGCTGCTGGATGCCGACGGCCGTTGCGTCTTCGGTGCGACGGTCGACCTGGAAGACCAGGAAAGCGGCGACAAAGTCACTTACCAGATCGTCGGCGACGACGAAGCCGACCTGAAGAACAGCAAGATCTCCATCTCCTCGCCGATCGCGCGCGCCCTCATCGGCAAGTACGCCGGCGACATCGCCGAGGTGAAGGCGCCCGGCGGCACGCGCGAGTACGAAGTGCTCGACGTTCGCTACGAGTAGCCCTGCTTGCGCAGGCGACGCTGCGGCGTGACCGGCTTGGTTGCGGCCCGGGGCTTGCGCGGGGACGGCGGCACCGGTTTGGCGCTTTCAGGATTTTCCCTGTACACGACGAGGATATTGCCGATATGCTGCACGGAGACGGCCTCGAGCCGGGCGCAGATTTCGGACAGCAGGGCTTCACGGTCTGCGCGCTCGGCGCCGTAGACGCGCACCTTGATGAGTTCGTGGGCGCGCAGGGAACGGTCGATCTCGGCCAGAACAGCCGCGCTGAGGCCGTTCTGGCTGATGCTGGCGACCGGATGCAGGCTGTGGGCGCGGGCGCGCAGGGCGCGGCGCCGCGAAGGGCTTAACTCGATAGTCATCGGCGAATTCTACGCGGTGAGGAAGCACAAGACCAGCAAGGCCTGGATGCGCGAGCATGTCACCGATCCTTACGTCCAGCGGGCGAAGGCGGAAGGCTGGCGTTCGCGCGCCGCCTTCAAGCTGATGGAGATTGACGACAGGGACCGGCTGCTGCGCCCGGGCATGACGGTGGTCGATCTGGGCGCCGCCCCCGGCGGCTGGTCGCAGGTGGCGGCAGAACGGGTCGGCGGCGCGGGCAGGGTGCTGGCACTGGACCTGCTGGACATGGCGCCGGTGGCCGGAGTCGAGTTCCTCAAGGGCGATTTCCGCGAGGACGCCGTCCTGCGGGAACTGACTTTCCGGCTGGCAGGCAGGCTGGCCGACCTTGTGATATCCGACATGGCCCCCAACATATCGGGCATAGCCGTGTCGGATCAGGCGCGCGCGGTGCATCTGGCCGAACTGGCACTCGCCTTCGCCGAGATGCACTTGAAGCCAGGCGGCAACTTCCTGGTGAAGGCTTTCCAGGGCGGTGGCTTCGATGCCCTGCGCAAGGCGATGGCAGCAGCCTTCGACAAGGTGGTGGTGCGCAAGCCGAAGTCCTCGCGCGATCGCAGCAGCGAGGTTTATCTACTCGGCCTGGGTTTCCGCCCCCTTTCGGAGGAGGGGTAATCCCGCTGTCCCGGTTTGCGCCGGGCAGGGAACGGACTTAGAATGCTTCGGTCGTATCGTTTGACGGGCCCCTGACGGGCCGAAAAGGAATCGCTTGAACAATCTTTTCAAGAATCTTGCCATCTGGCTGGTGATCGGTGTCGTTTTGATGACCGTCTTCAACCAGTTCAGCACGCGCCAGGTGGCGCAGAACACGCTCGAATACTCGCAGTTCCTCGACGAGGTGAAGGCCGGGCGCATCGCCAAGGTGGTGATCCAGGGCCGCACGCTCGAGGCGACCACCACGGAAGGCAGGAAGATCATCTCCTATGCGCCGGCCGACCTGTGGATGGTGAGCGACCTGCTCAAGAACAACGTCAAGGTGGTGGCGAAGCCCGATGAGGAGCAGTCCTTCCTCATGAATCTCTTCGTCTCCTGGTTTCCCATGCTGCTGCTGATCGGCGTCTGGATCTTCTTCATGCGCCAGATGCAGGGCGGCGGCAAGGGCGGCGCCTTCTCCTTCGGCAAGTCGCGCGCGCGCATGATGGACGAGTCGGCCAACACCGTCACATTCGCCGACGTGGCCGGCTGCGACGAGGCCAAGGAAGACGTGTCCGAACTGGTCGATTTCCTGCGCGATCCCTCCAAGTTCCAGAAGCTGGGCGGGCGCATTCCGCGCGGCGTGCTGATGGTTGGCTCCCCCGGCACCGGCAAGACGCTGCTGGCCAAGGCCATCGCCGGCGAAGCCAAGGTGCCCTTCTACAGCATTTCCGGTTCCGATTTCGTAGAAATGTTCGTCGGCGTCGGTGCCGCCCGCGTGCGCGACATGTTCGAACAGGCCAAGAAGAGTGCGCCCTGCATCATCTTCATCGACGAGATCGATGCGGTCGGCCGCCAGCGCGGGGCGGGACTCGGCGGCGGCAACGACGAGCGCGAGCAGACCCTCAACCAGCTGCTGGTCGAGATGGACGGATTCGAGGCGAACGAGGGCGTGATCCTGATCGCCGCCACGAACCGTCCGGACGTGCTCGATCCCGCGCTGCTCAGGCCCGGCCGCTTCGACCGCCAGGTCGTCGTGCCGAATCCCGACATCCTGGGGCGCGAGCAGATCCTCAAGGTCCACATGCGCAAGGTGCCGCTGGCGCCCGACGTCGATCCGCGCGTGATCGCCCGCGGCACGCCCGGCTTCTCCGGCGCCGATCTCGCCAATCTCGTCAACGAGGCGGCGCTGCTCGCGGCGCGCCGCAACAAGCGCGTCGTCACCATGCGCGAGCTCGAAGACGCCAAGGACAAGGTCATGATGGGCGCCGAG
>WYAY01000209.1 GCA_011526165.1 Sulfuritalea sp. | reverse complement strand
GCGCGTGCGCGCCGCCGAGGCTGCCGCCGCGCCGGGAAGCAGCCTGCTCGCCGAAGCCGTCGCGCGCAACTACTTCCGCCTGCTCGCCTTCAAGGACGAGTACGAGGTGGCGCGCCTCTTCGGCGATGCCGAGTTCCAGCGCGCCCTGAACACCGCCTTCGAGGGCGACTACAGCCTGCGTTTCCACCTCGCCATTCCGTTCATCAGCCGCGTCGACCCGGGCACCGGCCTGCCGAAAAAGCATGCCTACGGCGGCTGGATGCGTCCGGCGATGAAGCTGCTGGCGCGGCTGAAGTTCCTGCGCGGCACGGCCCTCGATCCCTTTGGCCGCACGGCAGAGCGCCGCATGGAGCGTGCGCTGATCGGCGAATACGAGGAGACGGTGGCGACGCTATTGGCCGGCCTGCGCGGCGACAACGTCGCCGCCGCCGCCGAGATCGCGCGGTTGCCGGAGACCCTTCGCGGCTTCGGCCCGATCAAGCAGAAAAACGCCGCCGCGGCGCGGGCAAAAAGGGTGGAACTGCTGCAAGGCTATGGCCAGCAACAGCCGGCCGGCACACATGCGGCGGCGGCCTGAAGGATCGACTCAGCGGGAGGCTGGCGGCTGCGGCGGCGGATACGGCGCCGCAGCCGGCGCGGGGGCGCGCTCGGTGGAATAGCGGCCGGACACCGGCACGCGATGGCCCTTGGCGTACATGCACTGGACGAAGGCGTTGTCGTAGCGCCGCTGCGCCTCATGGGCGGACACCTGCGCCGTGCCGGCGCCAGTCATGCCGCCCACGATCAGACCGGTGCCGGCGCCCACGCCGGCGCCGCGCCGGCCGCTGATGGCCGCGCCGGCCACCGCGCCGACCACCGTGCCGACGGCTGCGCTGCTCAGCGTCGATTGCGTCGCCGAGCCTTCGGCCGACTGCCCGATCTGCGCGGCGGCATACTGGCGGCATTGCATGTCGTCCTGGCGGAACTGCTCGAAGTTCATGCCCGTACCAGGCAGTACCATCACGCTCGGCCCTTCCGGCAGGGAGACGCAAGCCGCCAGCGCGAGCGGCAAGACGGCCAGCAGGAGGAATCCTGGAATACGCATGCGCATGGCCTTTCAGTTCGGCGGCGGCGTCGGCACCACCTGCTGCCAGCCGCCCGGGCATTCCTTGACGTAAGGATAATAGCCCTGCGGATTGCTGCAGTAGTGCCAGTAGGCCTGGGGCTGCGGCGCGGCGCGCTCGATGTAGACCTGCGGCTCGGCCGGCCGCACGATCACCGTCGGCGGGTAGTAGTAAGGACGGGGATGATAGTAGATAGGCGGCGGGACATGCCATGAATAGCCGAAATACACACCCACCCGGGGACGATGGTGATGGCCCGGCCCGTGCGCCCAGGCCGGCAGCGCCGCCAGGGCCGCGCCGAGCAGCATCGGCAAGACGATGAGTCCGCGCACTCTCATGCCTGCAACTATAGCTCCCCCGGCGGCACGCGGACCGGCCTGAAAACATTGGTTACAATTTCCCGCCAAGCCGGCCATCCCGAAAACCCCATGCCCCTGCTGTCCAGCGCCTTCCGTCCCTTTTATTTCCTCGGCACCCTCTATGCGGCGTTGCTGACGGCGGCCTGGCTGGGCGCCTGGCTCGGCCACTGGGACGTGCCTTCGGTCGGCACGCCGCTGCGCCTGTGGCACGGCCACGAGATGCTGTTCGGCTTTGCCGCCGCCATCATCGCCGGCATCGTGCTCACCGCCCTGCCGAGCTGGGCCGGTACCGAGGAGATCCGCGGCGGGCGCCTCGCCTTGCTGGTGCTGCTCTGGCTGGCCGGCCGCATCGCCTTCTGGGCGGCGCCCTGGCTTCCGCCGCCGGCGCCGGCGATCGCGGACCTGCTGCTGTTTCCGGCCATCTTCCTGATGGTGGCACCGCAGCTGGCGCGCGCCACGAACCGTTTGTATCTCCTGCTGCTGCCGATCCTGCTGACGCTGGCGGCGGCTAACGCCGTCTTCCACTACGGCATCCTCGCCGCCAACGCCCACCTGGCCGGCCTCGGCCTGCGCGGTGCGATCTACGCGATCATCGTGCTCTTCGTGCTGAAGGGCGGCGTGCTGACGCCGATCTTCACCGGCAATGCCCTGCGCGAGAAGGGCCGCGGCGACCAGGCGCCGTTCAACGTCGAACTGGAGGTGCTGGCGGTGGGCGTCGTGCTGCTGCTCGCCGCGCTGGACCTCGCCGGCGCGCCTTCGCCCTGGACCGGCCTCGCCGCCCTCGCCTGCGCGGGGGTGCACACCGTGCGCACGGCGCGCTGGAGGGGCTGGCGCCTGCCCGACGTGCCGCTGGTGTTCGTCATGCACCTCGGCTTCGCCTGGCTGGTCTTCGCCTTCCTGCTCAAGGCGGCGGCGGACCTTGCCGGCCTCGTGCCGGAAGCCGCCTGGATGCATGCCTTCACCGTCGGCGGCCTCGGCCTGATGATGCTCGGCCTGATGACCCGCGTCGCCCTGCGCCACACCGGCCGCCCGCTCGTCGTGCCCGGCGCGATGAAGCTGGCCTACGCCATGATGTTCGCCGCCGCCCTGCTGCGCCTGGCGGCGACGGTGCACGGCCTCGGCGCCTGGGCCGTGGCGCTGGCCGTCGTGCTGTGGGGACTGACTTTTCTGGTGTACTTCGCCGTGTTCGGCGCGCTGCTGGTTCGTCCGAGCCTGCCGCGCGCGGGCGGCGTCGAATAAGCCTCGGCGCCGGCGCACCGCCAGCCTCAAAGAAAGAAGTTCCGGTACAGCCACACGGCAGCGGCAACGGCCACAACGACCGCGCCAAGGCCGCCCAGCACGCCGGCCAGCCGCCATAGAGAGGGATTGGTGACGCCGGCACAGCTGTTCGGCTGGGCCGTCATGGCCGTGACGATGGAACTGATCAGCACGCCCAGGCCGGTGCCCGCCATGCGCCTGGCCAGCTTTTCGAAGAAGCGGGGACGCTGTTCCGCCTCCTCCTTGCGCTCGAAGGAGTCGAGCAGGATGCGCTCGCTGGCATCCAGGTCCTGGCGCGACAGGCGGCCGGCTCGTGCGGCGGCGATGCGTTCGCGCCGCCGCTGGGCCACTTCCGCCGCCTGCTGGAAGGCCCGCCTGCGCTCGACCGTGACCTCGGCAGAGGATTTCTCCTGCACGGCGGATGCCGGTTGTGCTGGCTTCTGTTGCGGCTTCCTGCTGAACTCGAATGCCATGACGGCGCAGTTTGCTAAGCGCTGTCGCGGCTGTCCAGCGCGGCAAGCAGCGTCTCGAACGGCAGCAGCACGCAGCCATGGCGGTTGCGGTGGGGACGCACCGGTGCGAAATATTCCAGCTCCGGCCAATCCGGCTTGCCGTCCTCGCCCGCCAGCAGGGCGACGACCTGCCTGCCCACGGCTTCGGCCTGCGCGGCGTCGAGGCCGGCGGCATGCCTGCCGATCGCCGCGGCGGCGGCGCGGCAGAGCAGGCAGCCCTTCACCTCGTGCGCAACCGCGGCGATGCGGCCGCCCTCCAGCTTCACCTCCATACGCACGCGGTCGCCGCAGAGCGGACTGTCGCCCTGCGCCGTGCCGTCGGGCGCTGCCAGCCGGCCGGCGCCGTCGGCGGACTTTGCCAGATCGAGGATGGCCTGCTGATAGAGGTCGTCGCTCATTTCAGCTTGCGCTGCGCGTCGCGCAGGCCTTCTAGCAGCGCATCGATGTCGGCCCCGGTGTTGTAGGGCGCCAGGCTGGCGCGCACCGCACCCTCGACGCCGAAGCAGTCCATCAGCGGCTGGGCGCAATGGTGGCCGCCGCGCACGGCGACGTGGTGCGCGTCGAGCACCTGGCAGAGGTCGTGCGGATGAATGCCGGCGAGGTTGAAGGCGACGATGGGCAGTCGCGCGCGCAGGTCGCGCGGCCCGAGAAAAGTCAGCCCCGGCAGCGCGGCGAGTTCCCCGATCAGGCGCTGCGCCAGGCGCGCGCTGTGGGCATTCAGCTCCTCCCACACCAGCGCGCGCAGCCAGTCGAGCGCGGCGCCCAGGCCGATCGCCTGCGCGATGGGCGGCGTGCCGGCCTCGAAGCGGCGCGGCGGCGCGGCGTAGGTGGTCGCTGCCGCCGTGACGCGCCCGATCATGCCGCCGCCGCCGAGAAAGGGCGGCAGCGCGGCCAGCGCCTCGCCCCGGCCCCACAGCACGCCGACGCCGGTCGGGGCAAACACCTTGTGGCCGGAAAAGGCGTAGAAGTCGGCGCCCAGCGCCTGCACGTCCACCGGACCGTGCTGCACCCGCTGCGCACCGTCGACCAGCAGGCGGGCGCCCGCGGCGCGGGCGGCGGCGGCAATCGGCGCGAGGTCCGTCACCGCGCCGGTGACATTGGAGGCATGGGTGACGGCCACCAGCCGGCAGCGCGGCGTGATGGCCGCGTCCAGCCGCGACAGGTCGAGGCGGCCGTCGGCCGAGAGCGGAATGAAGCGCAGGACGATGCCGCACCGCTCGCGCAGCATCTGCCACGGCACGAAGTTGCTGTGGTGCTCGGCCAGGCTCAGCGCCACCTCGTCGCCGGGCTTCAGGCCGTCGCCGAAGGCATGGGCGACGAGGTTGATCGCCGCCGTCGTGCCGGAGGTGAACACCACCTCGTCGACGCCGGCCGCATTGAGGTAGGCGGCGGCCTGCCGCCGCGCTTTCTCGTAGGCCTCGTCGGCCTGCTCGGCCAGGCGATAGGTGCCGCGCAGGACGTTGGCGCGCTGCGTCAGTTCGTGGTGGGTGACGGCGTCGAAGGCCGCCGCGCAGAGCTGGCCGGTGGCGGCGTTGTCGAGGTAGTGCAGGCGCGGATGGTTGGCCAGCAGCGGAAAATGGCCGCGCCATTCGTGGGCGCTGAACTTCACGGCGGATTCTTCCGCAGGTCGTCGGGCGTGTCGACGTCGGCGTGGATGGCCGCGTCCATCTCGACCGTCGCGATGCGCGCCGCGTGCCGCTCGAGCAGCGCGCGCGCACCGCGGTCGCCCGTGACCGCCCGCATTTCCGAAAACAGTTCGCGCGGCCAGAGAACGGGGTTGCCGCGCCGCCCGTCGTGCATCGGCACGACTATGGCGGGGCGCTTCGGGTCGAATGCGGCGATCAGGCGGTCGATATGCGATGCATTCACGCGCGGCATGTCGGCGAGCAGCACCACCACCGCCTCGGCTTCGGCCGGCAGCGCGGCGAGTCCGGCGGCGAGCGAGGTCGACATGCCCTGCGCGTAGTCCGGATTGCGCACGACGTTCAGCGGGCGGCCGGCGAGCAGCGCTTCGCCCTGCTCCGCCTCGTGGCCCAGCACCACGGTCACGGAAGCGGCGAGCGAGGCCAGCGCGGCGTTCGCCGCGCGCGCCAGCATGGGCACGCCGTCGACCTCGGCGAGCAGCTTGTTCGTTCCGCCCATGCGCGCCGACCGCCCGGCGGCGAGCACCAGGGCGGCGACGTTCGGCGTCCCCTTCGGCACGCTCGCCACGCTTTCCGTTTCGCCCTCCTCCTCGTCGTCCGGCTCGAGCGGACTGCGGATGAGGCCGCCCACGCCCATGCGCACGATCTCGTCGCGTCCGGCCGGCAATCCGGCCAGCAGGCGGGCGAGCACCCAGTCGAGCCCGTTCGTGCGGCGCGAGCGCGCACAGCCGGGCAGCACCAGCACCGGCACGGCGCCGACGACCGAAGGAAGTCCCGTTGGGACATGGGCGGCGAGCAGCATGTTGCCCGGTTCGACCGGCATGCCGAAATGGTCGATGGCGCCGCCCACGGCGACGACCGCGGCCGGCACCGTGTCGAGTCGGTCCTTGGTCACCGTGGCGCCGGCCACGAGAATCAGGTCGCAGCCGGCGGCGAGCGCTTCGCGCAGGCGCCTTTCGTAGTCGCTCCGCGCATGGGCACAGCGCAGAACCAGGGCGAGGCGGCTGCCGAACCCCTCGAGCCGGTTGCGCGTGGCGGTGACGGTGCCGCGGAAGACGTTCTCCTTCATGCCCGGCAGCTCGCCCATGATCAGCGCGGCGCGGCGCGGCGCGAGCGGCGCCAGGCGCAGCAGCGGGCCGGCGGCGGCGATGGCGCGGCAGCGCGCGACGAGTTCCTGCGACACGGCGAAGGGGATGATCTTCACCGTGGCGAGCACCTGGCCCGGGCGGGCCAGCGCATGGTCGGGCAAGGTGCCGATGGCGATCGCCTCGTCGAGCGCATTGAGGGCGTCGATGCGCGCAGCGTCGACGCACAGCACGCCGCGCAGCGCGGCATGCACGTTGCAGCGGCCGGTGTAGGGCTTGCGCGTCTCGGTGTTGGGGCCGACCAGCAGCGCGGCGATCGCCGCGGCGCCGGCGTCCTCGCCGAGGTCGCCCGCTTCCATGCGCGCGCCGGTGACCGCCGCGATCCCGCCCGCCTGCAGCAGAGCGATGTCGGCGGCGGAGAGGACGCGGCCCTTCTTCAGCGTCTTCGCACCGAGATTCAGCGTATGGGCAAGCGTGACGCCCTCGGCTTCGGCAATTCGGAACTCGCCGAAGAACATGTGTTACTCCCTCGCCCCGCTTGTGACCGAAGGAAATCCCTGAGGGACGGGGAGAGGGTCGGGGTGAGGGGCATAGCGGGCCCGGATGACCTGGGCCAGGATGGAAACCGCGATCTCGGCGGGCGAACGCCCGCCCAGGTCCAGCCCGACCGGCGCATGGATGCGCGACAGTTCCGCCGCCAGCCCCTCGGCCGTCAGGCGCTCGATGCGCGCGGCGTGGGTGCGCTTGCTGCCCAGCGCGCCGATGTAGAAGCAGCGGCTCTTCAGGGCGGCGATCAGCGCCGGGTCGTCGATCTTGGGGTCGTGCGAGAGCGTCACCACGGCCGTCTGCGCGTCGGGCGCCAGCCGCGCCAGCGCCTCGTCCGGCCACTCGGTCGACACCGCCACGCCGGGCAGACGCTCCGCGGTGGCGAAGGCGCGGCGCGGATCGACCACGATGACCTCGAAGCCGGCCATGGCCGCCATCGGCGCCAGCGCCTGGGTGACGTGCACCGCGCCGACGATGACCATGCGCGGCGCCTGCGCGTGGCAGCGCGCGAAGAGCGCACCGTCGGAAGACGCCAGCACGCCGCTCTTGTCGGCGCGCAGCAAGCGCAGCGCCTCGGCGCGCTGCGCCTCGGACAGGGTCAGTTCCCCCGACACGGCGTCGTCGGCGAGCAGCGCCTGCGCGCCGTCGGCGAGGCGGGTGACCAGGATGGCCGGGCGCCGGGCGTGGCGTTCGGCCAGCAGTCGTTCGAACAGCTCTGCTTTCATCAGCGCAACAAGAAGAAAGCCGCGATTATGGCGGCAACGGCGGCGGCGATCCAGACCCAGGCGGGAACTGCGGCGGGCGGCGGCGCCGCGGCCCCGGCCTGCGGCGCGACGCGGGCGTTGAAGGCGCCGAAGAACTCGTCGGCGAGTTTCTTCGCCGCCGCGTCGATCAGGCGCGAGCCGACCTGGGCAAGCTTGCCGCCGATCTGGGCATGCACGCTGTAGTTCATCAGCGTATCCGAGCCCTCCGGCTTGAGGGTGACGCGCGCCTCGCCCTTGGCGAAGCCGGCGACGCCGCCCTGCCCTTCGAAGACGATGCGATAGGCATTGGGCGGATCGAGATCGGCCAGCAGCATCTTGCCCTTGAACTTCGCCTTCACCGGGCCCACCGCGGCGGTCAGCGCGACATGGTGCTCCGTTTCGGAAACCCGTTCGATCGACTCGCAGCCGGGGATGCAGGCCTTGAGCACCTCCGGATCGTTGAGCGCCTCCCACACGGCCTGCTGGCCGATGGGAATGCGCTGTTCTCCCGTCATGTCCATGGTGGTTTCTCCTTGAATGTCAGGCGGCGCGCGGCTCGTCGCGCCGCGCGGCACGGGGTGCGGCGAGGACGCGGCCGAGGTCGGCCAGGCTGTCCAGGTTGTGCGCCGGCAGGAACAGGTCGACGTGCGGACGCATGGCGACGATGCCGGCGGCGCGCGCCTCGAAGCCGTCGTAGCGCAGCAGCGGGTTGAGCCAGATCAGCTGGCGGCAGGATTTGTGCAGGCGCTCCATCTCGGCGGCGAGCCCCTCGCCGCCCTCGCGGTCGAGGCCGTCCGAGAGCAGCAGCACGCAGGCGTTCTGGCCGAGCAGGCGGCGCGACCAGAGGCGGTTGAAGTCGTGCAGGCAGGCGCCGATGCGCGTGCCGCCGGCCCAGTCCCTGACCCGCGCCGAGACGCGGTCGAGCGCCACGTCCACGTCGCGCTGGCGCAGTTCGCGCGTGATCGAGGTCAGGCGCGTGCCGAACAGCAGCACCGAGACGCGCCCGCGGGCCCGGTTCGGGTCGTTGGCCAGGGCGTGCACGAAATGCAGGAACATGCGCGCATAGCGGCTCATCGAGCCGGAGATGTCGACCAGGACCACCAGCGGCGGCGGCACGCTGCGCGGCGCGGCGCGGCGCAACGGGATCGCGTCGCCATAGGCGGCGATGCCCGCCTTCAGCGAGGCGCGCCGGTCGATGCGCGGGCCGCGCGGGTCCGCCGCCAGGCGGCGCGTGCGCACCTCGCGCAGGGGCAGCGCCAAGCGGGCGAGCAGCCGCTTCGCCGCCGCCAGCTCGGCGACGGTCATCGACTCGAAATCCATCTGCTGCAGCAGCTCGCGCGAGGAGAAGCTGAGGAAGGCGTCGATCTCGATTTCCTGCTCGGGCTGCTGCTCGAGCTTCGACGCCTCGGGCGCGCCGCGGCCGAAGGCCTCCTGCAGGCGGTGATGCGTCTTGTCGCGCTCGGCCGGCAGGCCTTCGACCTTGGGCAGCATCATGTGCATGATGCGGCCGAGGAGATCGGGGTCGCGCCAGAACATGTGGAAGGCCTGGTCGAACAGCTCGCGCTGCTCGCGCCGGTCGACGAAGATGCTGGCCAGCGTCCAGTAGAAGTCTTCGCGGCGGCCGATGCCGGCGAAAGTCAGTGCCTGGAGGGCGGCGAGTACCTTGTGCGTGCCCACCGGCAGGCCGGCGCTGCGCAGCACACGGGCGAAGTGCATGACGTTCTCGGCGAGGCGGCCGCCCTCGGCCGCCGGCATCCGCAACAGGCTCATGGCGCCGCGGAGAGTTCGGCCTGCACCTGGGCCAGGATCGAGGCGGCCTCGCTGCCCCGGATGCGGGCGATGTCGTCCTGGTACTTGAGCAGCACGCCGAGCGTGTCGTTGATGGTCTC
>WYAY01000031.1 GCA_011526165.1 Sulfuritalea sp. | reverse complement strand
CCGTGTTGTAGCCGGAGATGCCGAAGGCCAGCTCGTGCATGTTGGTCTTGCCGAGGACGATGGCGCCGGCGGCGCGCAGCTTCGCCGCGACGGGCGCGTCGGCCTTCGGCACGAAGCCCTTCAGCGCCGGCGTGCCGGCGCTCGCCGGCAGCCCGGCCACCTCGATGTTGTCCTTGATCACCACCGGCACGCCGTCGAGCGGCTTGCAGGACTTTCCGCCCTTGCGCGCCGCGTCGGCGGCCTTGGCGGCTTTCAGCGCGCCGGCTTCGTCCAGCGTGATGAAGGCGTTCAGGTCGGCGCGCGACTTGGCGCGCGCGAGCGCGGCGGCAACCAGCGCCTCGCGGGTGTACTTGCCGGCGCAGATGTCGGCGGCAGCCTGGCTGGCGGTCAGGGTGTCGAGGTCGGGCGCGGCATGGGCGACGAGCGGGGCGACGGACAGGGCGGCGATGGCCAGCCGGAAACGGCGGTTCTGATTCATGGCGGATCCTCCTTTGGCGAATGGTCGGTGCTCCGGTATTGATTCCGGATGGCCAGGGGATTTTCCGAGTGTCGCCGGAAACTGTCTGTCCCCATTATTGCGGACAGCTACTTCCTGCGACTTTCGAACAGGAACCAGGCGTAGCCCGCCGCCTGCAGCAGCAGGAGCGCGATGAAGGCGCTGCGATAAGCCGCCGCCGCGGTCTGTCCGGCGGCGAGGAGGCCGTCGATCAGCACGCCGAGCCCCCATTGCAGGGAGAAGGCGCCGACGAAGAGCAGCAGGTTGAGCGTCGTCGTCACGCGCCCGGAGAGCGCGGGCGCGAAGTGCGTCGACAGCAGCGCGTAGGACAGCGAGCCGCCGGAGACGCCGACGCCGTAGACGAACCACGTCAGCGCCGCCGGCTGCAGCCCGGCCACCATCGCCGCCTGGCAGGCGAGTGCGATGCCGAAGCCGCCGGCGAGCAGCGTCGACGGCAGTACGCCGGCGCGCGCCAGCCTCGTCGCGAAGCTGGCGATGCCGAGATGCGAGACCAGCATGGCGAGGTTGAGCGCGAAGAGTACTTCGGCGGCCTGGTGGCGCGTCATGCCGTCGACGTGCATCAGCCACGGCACCGCCCACAGGCCCTGCACCGCCATGAAGCCGCCGGTAATCATTGCCATGGGCGGCGCGTAGCGCCAGAAGATGCGGCTGGCGAGGACGCCGCCGACTTCCTTCAGTTGCGCGCCGAGGTGCTCGCGCGAGACGCCGGCCTCGCGTTGCGGCACCGAGAAGAAGATCCAGACGGCGACCGCCGCCAGCAGGAAAGTCAGTCCCTGGAACACGCCGCGCCAGCCGACCAGCGGCAGCGCCAGCTCGAGCGGCAGGCTGGCGGTGACGGCGCCGAGGCCGCCGGAAGCCATGATGGCGCCGGTGAGCGAGGCCTGGCGCTCGGCGGGGAAGTTCTGTGCGAAACCCTTGAAGGCCGCCATCAGGCAGGACGAGACGCCCAGCCCGATGAGGCCGCGCGCCACGGCCAGTTCCGTGGCCGAGTAGCCGAAAGCGAACAGCAGCGTGCCGGCGGCGGCCACCAGCAGCAGGCCGCCCTCCACGCGGCGCGGCCCGTAGCGGTCGAGCAGCAGGCCGAGCGGGATCTGGAAGGCGGCAAAGGTGAGCAGATAGGCGCTGGTGAGCAGGCCCAGTTCGGCGGCGCCGAGCGCCAGCTCGCGCGCCAGCTCAGGCGCGATGACGGCGTTGACCGTGCGCAGCAGGTAGGAAAGGTAATAGCCTGCCGCGAAGGGCAGGAAGACCTTTATCCAGAGATTGCCGCTCACCGGTTCTGCTTCAGCCAGGCGATGCGCTCGTCGAGCTTCTGCACCCAGTTCGGCGACAGGCCCGGGATCCCGCGCAGCATCGCAAGCTCCTCGGGGTCCGGCCGGTGCGCGCGGAAAGAAAACCATAGCCGCCGCAGCGTGACCGCGGCCGCGTTGCGCTCGATCAGCGCGAACGCGTCGCCCGCCGCGATCGGCCCGCCTTCCAGCACGCGGTAGTACCAGCCGGCGACGCAGTGCTCGGCGACGAAGCGCATCAGTTCTTCCTCGCCGAACTTGTGGTTGATCTTCCAGCAGGGCTGGCGCGGCTGGCTCACCTGCACGGTGGCCGCGCCGATGCGGAAGACGTCGCCGACGCACACCGTGTCCTCATCCCAGCCGGCGGTTGACACGTTCTCGCCGAAACTGCCCGGCACGAACAGGGCAGCCTTGGCGGGAAACGCCGCGGCGAGCCGCGCGTAGTTCTCCGCGGCGTAGTGATGCAGCGCCTTCCACGGCCCGCCATGCACGCGGCGGTCGGCCTGCGCGTCGCCTTCGAGACCTTCCGTGCCAAGCGCCACCGGTCCTTCCACGACCTGCTTGAAAATTCCAGAAGGGTGCCCTTCCGGCGGCAGCGGTCGGATGCCGCCGACGAAAACCGCGTCTATGCGCGTCATTTGAGTTGCTTCAGGGCGACCAGATGCGCGGGGGCGAGCGCGTCGAGGCGCTCGACCGTCATGCCGAGGTCGCGCAGCCGTCCGTCGGCGAGGCCGTAGATCCAGCCGTGCACTGCCAGCGGCTGGCCGCGCTCCCAGGCGTCGCGCACGATGGTGGTCTGCGCCACGTTGGCGACCTGTTCGATGACGTTGAGCTCGCACAGGCGGTCGGCCGCCGCCTCGTCGCCGAGGGCGGCCAGCAGGGCGGCGTGCCGGTCGCGCACGTCCTGGATGTGGCGCAGCCAATTGTCGATCAGGCCGAGGCGGTCGCCGAACAGCGCCGCGCGCACGCCGCCGCAGCCGTAGTGGCCGCAGACGATGATGTGCTTCACCTTCAGCACGTCGACGGCGAACTGCATGACGGACAGGCAGTTGAGGTCGGTGTGCACCACCACGTTGGCGACGTTGCGATGGACGAACACTTCGCCCGGCGCCAGCCCGGTGATCTGGTTGGCCGGCACGCGGCTGTCCGAGCAGCCGATCCACAGGTACTCGGGCGCCTGCAGGTGGGACAGCTTGTCGAAGAAGGCCGGATCCTCGGCCTTGATCTTCTCGGCCCAGGCGCGGTTGTTCTCGAAAAGGTGCTTGAGGGTGTTCATGGTGAGGATTATACGGGGCGCTGATAGAATCCTCACCCATGCTGATCGTCTTCAAATCGAAAGCCGCCGGCGACGTCATGATGTTCGGCGACGTGGCGTATACCCTGATGGAAGTGATGGGCAAGGCGCCCGGGCCGAAGGGCATCGTCACGGCCGAGCAGCTGCCCGAGGCGATCGCCCGCCTGAAAGCCGCCGTGGCGCAGGACAAGGCCGAGAAGCCCGTCGTCGACCACGACGAGCGCCTCTTCGAGAAGACGCCCGAGGGCGGCAAGCGCGAATATGTCAGCCTCGCCCGCCGCGCCGTGCCGCTGATCGAGCTGCTGGAATATTCCCTGAAGGAAGAAGTGCCGGTGACCTGGGGCGTCTGAACAAGCGCCGTGCCGCCGTCATCTTTTCCGACCGCCCTGCGTTAATATGCCTTCTGCACATTACGACTGAAGGGAAGCGACATGGGAATACTCTGGACGATTCTGGTGGGCCTGGTGATCGGCATCGTTGCCAAGTTCCTGCATCCCGGCAAGGAGAACATGGGTTTCTTCATGACCATTCTCCTCGGCGTCGCCGGTTCCTTCCTGGCCGGCATGGTCGGCCAGTTCTTCGGCTGGTACCGCGCCGGCGAGGGCGCGGGCTTCATCGCCAGCGTCATCGCGGCCATCCTGCTGCTGGTGATCTACGGCAAGGTGCGCGGCTCGGGTTCTTCCGGCAGCTAGCGGCAGGCAGCCTCTTTACCCCGCGCGGAATTCGGTGGAAACGGTTCAGAGCGTGGCCCTGGCGGCGGGGCTGGCCTGGGGCAGCGGCCTGCGCCTGTATGCCGTGCTGTTTGTCGCCGGCCTGCTGAGCCGCTTTGGTTATCTCGATCTGCCGGTTGCGCTGCAGGTGCTGGAGCACCCCTGGGTGCTGGGCGCTTCCGGGGCGATGCTGGTGGTCGAGTTTCTGGCCGACAAGATACCGATCGTCGATTCATTCTGGGATGCGGCGCACTCTTTCATCCGCATCCCTGCAGGGGCTGTCCTGGCCGCCGCCGCGCTCGGTGCGCACGATCCGGTCATCGCCGTCGTCGCGGCGATTCTGGGCGGCACGCTGGCGGCCGGCACCCTCGCCGCCAAGGCCGGCTCCCGGGCGCTGATCAACACCTCCCCAGAACCGTTCTCGAATGTCGCCGCCTCGTTCGGCGAGGAAGCGGCGCTGGCCGCCGGCCTCTACGCGGCGTTTGCCCATCCCCTGCTGTTCCTGACCCTTTTATTGTTGTTTCTCGTCCTGCTCGCCTGGCTGCTGCCGCAGCTGTGGCACGGCGTGCGCCTGCTTGCGCAACGCCTGCGCGGCGTGCCGGATTCCTGAAGGAGGTTTTGTCACATGCGACTCGAAGACCAGCGCGAAAGCGAGAATCTGGAAGACCGCCGCGGCGCCGGCATGGGCGTCGGCCGCGGCAGGCTGGGCATCGGCGGCATCGTGGTCGTCCTGGCCTTGGGCTACTTCTTCGGCATCGACACGTCCGCCCTGATCGGCATGCTCGACCAGGGCGCCGCGCCGGCGGCCAGCGTGCCGGCGACAAAGCCGCCGGCTGACGATGAGTCGGCGCGCTTCGTTTCCAAGGTGTTGTCATCCACCGAAGACACCTGGCGCGAGGTTTTCCGTCAGGCTGGCAAGGAATACGAGGATCCGAAGCTGGTGCTGTTCACCGGCGCGACGCCGACCGCCTGCGGCACCGGCCAGTCGGCGATGGGGCCGTTCTATTGCCCGCTCGACCGCAAGGTGTATATCGACCTGGCCTTCTATCGCGATCTGCGCGAGCGGTTCGACGCGCCGGGCGAATTCGCCCAGGCTTACGTCATCGCGCACGAGGTCGGCCACCATGTCCAGCACCTGCTCGGCATATCGGATCGCGTCCGCGCCGCGCGGCAGCGTGCCGGCGAAGCGGAGTCGAATGCGCTCTCTGTGCGGCTCGAATTGCAGGCCGATTGTTTCGCCGGGGTCTGGGGCAGGCGTGCCGATACGATGAAACGCCTGCTCGAGCCGGGCGAGATCGAGCAGGCACTGAACGCCGCCGCCGCCATCGGCGACGACCGCCTGCAACAGCAGTCGCGCGGCGTCGTCATGCCGGAAAGCTTCACGCACGGCTCCTCGGACCAGCGCGTGCGCTGGTTCAAGCGCGGCTTCGAAAGCGGCGACCCGAAGGTGTGCGACACCTTCAAGGCGGCGCGGCTGTAGGTTTGCAGGTGCCCTACAGCACCGGCGCCAGCCAGCGCTCCGCTTCCGCCACGCTCATGCCCTTGCGCTGCGCGTAGTCCTCGAGCTGGTCGCGGCCGATCTTCGTCACGGCGAAGTAGCGCGCTTCCGGGTGGGCGAGGTAGAAGCCCGACACCGAGGCGGCCGGGTGCATGGCGAAGGATTCGGTGAGCGCCATG
>WYAY01000208.1 GCA_011526165.1 Sulfuritalea sp. | reverse complement strand
GTGATGGAATGCGACAAGGAGGCCTTCAACCGCTTCTTCCACGCCATGCTGGAAAAGGGCGTGTATTTCGCGCCCTCGGCCTTCGAGGCCGGTTTCGTCTCGGCGGCGCACTCGGACGCCGACCTCGCCGCCACTTGCGTCGCCGCCGGGGAAGTCTTTCTCAGGTTTTAGGTTGAAATGCCGAAACAGGCCGGGGTAGGCTTGAATCGCGCCAGGGCGCGCACATCTTAAACACGTGAAAATCCTCGCCATGAAGACCGTCCCCGTCCTGCAGCTCTCCGAGGCCAACCGCGAGGCGCTGCGCCGGCATTTTCTGGCGCTGGAGCCGGAAGACCTGCGCTTGCGCTTCGAACACGTCATCTGCGAAGCGACGCTGATGAAATATATCGACTCGATCGATTTCGAGCGCGATGCCGTATTCGGCGTCTTCGACGACCAACTCGAATTGGCCGGCGTGGCCCATCTTGGCTTGCGCGGGGAAGTGGCCGAGTTCGGCGTCAGCGTCGTCCCCGGCCATCGCGGCGAGGGCATCGGCACGGCGCTCTATCGGCGCGCCTACGAATATTGCCGCAACCACCGCATCGACACCCTGTTCGTGCACTGCCTGCACGAAAACGCCGCCATGATGCACATCGCACGCAAGGCCGGCATGCAGATCGTGCTGGAGGCAAACGAGGTCGAGGCCCACCTGCGCGTGCCGCCGGGCGACCCGCTGAGCTATACGGAAGAATTCCTCGACGACCGCGTCGGCCTCTTCGACCTGGCGCTGAAGTCGCAGTTTCTCGCGGCCCGGACTTTCACCGAAGCCTTCGCGAACGCCGCCGAAACGCTCGCCCACCCTTTACAGCAGGAAGAGGGTGGCGAGGCCAAGAAAGACAACACGCCGCGTAATGCGGCTTGTTGCGGCGGAGGCTTAACCGGCAAAGCCGGTTAAGCGGCGCAGCCGCGGCCGAAGCCATAAAAAAGCCGCTCGCTTAAAGCAGGAACAGGGTTGCCAGACCCAGGAAGATAAAAAAACCACCGCTGTCCGTCACGGCGGTGATCAGCACGCTGGAGCCGATCGCCGGGTCGTAGCCCAGGCGCTGGCGCAGCAGCGGCACGGCGACGCCGACCGTGGCCGCCACGATCAGGTTCAGCATCATCGCCGCCGTCATCACCGCCCCCAGCGCCACGCTGCGGTAGAGCCACCAGGCGACGAAGCCGAGCAGGCTTCCCCAGATCAGGCCGTTCACCATCGCCACGCCGATCTCCTTGCGCAGCAGCACGCGGGCGCTCTCCTGCTGCACCTGTCCGAGCGCCAAGGCGCGCACGATCATGGTGATCGTCTGGTTGCCGGAGTTGCCGCCGATGCCGGCGACGATCGGCATCAGGGCGGCCAACGCCACCAGCTTCTCGATCGAGCCCTCGAAGGCGCCGATCACGCGCGAGGCGATGAAGGCCGTCACCATGTTGATCGCCAGCCACGCCCAGCGGTTCTTCACCGAATCCCACACCGAGGCGAAGATATCCTCGCCCTCGCGCAGGCCGGCGCGGGAGAGCTGTTCCGTCTCGGTCGATTCGCGGATGTAGTCCACCACCGCGTTCACCGTCACCCGGCCGACCAGCTTGTGGTCCTTGTCCACCACCGGCGCCGAAACCAGGTCGTAGCGCTCAAAGGCCTGCGCCGCCGTCTGCGCCTTCTCGTCCGGTTCGAGGGTGAGCGGCTCCGCCATCATGATGTTCGACACCATTTCGTCCGGGTCGGTGACGAGCAGCAGGTTCAAGGGCAGCACCCCCTGCAGGCGCTCCTCGCGGTCGACGACGAACAGCAGGTCGGTGTGGTCGGGCAGCTCGTCGAAGCGGCGCAGATAGCGCAACACCGCCTCCAGGGTGACGTCCTCGCGCACCGTCACCGCCTCGAAGTCCATCAGGGCGCCGACCGAGTCCTCGTCGTAGGACATCGCCGCGCGCAGCTGCTCGCGCTCCTCCGTCGAGAGCGCGCGGAAAACGTCCTGCATGACCTCGCTAGGCAGATCCGGCGCCAGGTCGGCGATCTCGTCGGTGTCGAGCTGCCCGGTGGCGGCGACCAGCTCGTGCGAGTCCATCGCCTCGATGAGGGTCTCGCGCACCGCATCGGAGACTTCGAGCAGGATCTCGCCGTCGCGGTCGGCCTTGACCAGGTCCCAGACGAAGAGGCGCTCGTCGAGCGGCAGTGCCTCGAGGATGTAGGCGATGTCGGCCGGGTGCAGCTCATCCAGCCTCGCGCGCAGCTCGGCGATGTGCTGCTTGTGCACCAGGTTCTCGACCAGCTCGTGGCGCGGCATCTCCTGCCGGTGCACCAGGCCCTCGACGACACGATGGCGCGCCAGCAGCTCCTGCACCTCGCGCAGTTCCTGCTGGACGTCCTCGCTCTGGCGGAGATCTTCGATGTCGGCCATGGCACCACGGCAATAAAGGGCGCCGCCGGACGGGAGGCCGCGGCGGATGGCGGATTGTAAGGAATTTGACCGCCGGAAGCGATCAAATTATGGGATGTCCGCCGAGTTCATGCGGCCGAGGATGACCTGGCTGCGGGCGGCGAGATAGGGCGAGTTGGGCAGGCGGCCGAACTTGCGCGGGTTGGGCAGCAGCACGGCGAGCCGCGCCGCCTGCTCGGCCGAGAGCTGGGCGGCGGCGACGCCGTAGTAATGGCGGGCGGCGGCCTCGGCGCCGAAGACGCCGCCGCCCCACTCGACCACGTTGAGATAGACCTCGAGGATGCGCCGCTTGTCCCACAGCGTCTCCAGCATGAGGGTGATGACCGCCTCCTGCGCCTTGCGCCAGGGTGTCTTGGAGCCGGAGAGGAACAGGTTCTTCGCCAGCTGCTGGGAGATGGTCGAGCCGCCGGCGACGATGCGGCCCTTCTTCTGGTTCTTTTCCAGCGCCTTCTGGATGCCTTCCCAGTCGAAGCCCTCGTGCTCGGAGAACTTGGCGTCCTCGGCGGCGACCACGGCACGCTTGAGATTGACCGAGATGCGCTCGTAGGTCGTCCACTGCTTCTTCAACTCGGCGCGCGGGTCCTTCTCGCGCAGCTCGTCGAGGCGCAGCGCCATGAAGCTGGTGGTGGCGGGATTGACGAACTTCCACCACACCACCCAGCCTAGATACCAGCCCTGCCAGGCGATGACGATGAGTACCGGGACCGCCAGGGCCCAACGGCTCAGGCGCCAGACCGCTTTCATGTTGCCCTGAGCTGTTCCAGCACCGGCGCGGTGGGCGGCCGCACGCCGCGCCAGAGGAAGAAGGATTCCGCCGCCTGCTCGACCAGCATGCCGAGGCCGTCGGCCAGCCGTGCGCCGCCCTGCGCCCGCGCCGCGGCGAGGAAGGGCGTCTCGCGGCCGTAGACCATGTCGTAGGCGAGGCTGCCGGGGGCGTAGAGTCCGGCCGGCAGCGGCGGCGCCTCGTCGGCCAGGCTGGCGGCGGTGGCGTTGATGACGAGGTCGAACTGTCGGCCGGCCAGTTCGGCGAAGCCGCCGGCCTCGAGCCGGCAGGCGCCGGCGCGCGCGGCGAATTCATCGCGCAGGGCGTGCGCCTTGTCCGTTGTGCGGTTGGCCAGGTGCAGCGCCGCCGGCTGCTGCTCCAGCAGGGGCAGCAACACGCCGCGCGCGGCGCCGCCGGCGCCGAGCAGCAGGATGCGTTTACCTGCCAACGCCAGGCCGAGATTGCGCGTCAGGTCGGCGACCAGGCCGGCGCCGTCGGTGTTGTCGCCGTGGATGCCGGTCGCGGAGAAGACCAGGGTGTTCACCGCCTTCGCCGCCTCGGCGCGCGGCGAGCGGCTGTCGGCCAGAGCGCAAGCCCCCAACTTGAAGGGCACGGTGACGTTCATGCCGCGGCCGCCCGCCGCGATGAAGGCGCGCACGGCATCGGCAAAGCCGTCGAGCGGCGCCAGGATCGCCTCGTAGCGCATGTCCTGAAAAGTCAGTCCGGCGAAGATGGCGTGGATCTGCGGCGACTTCGAGTGCGCGATGGGGTTGCCGATGACGGCGTAGCGGTCCGTCATTGCGACTGCAGTTCGTTGGCCTTGGTGAACACCCAGGTGCGGGCCAGCATGAGGATGTCCATGCTCTTCTTCATCTCCGGCGGAAAGGCACCATACGGCGCGGCCAGCCTGACGATGCGCATCGCCGCCTCGTCGAGGATCCTGTGCCCCGACGTGCGCGCCACCTCGACCCGCTCGACCTCGCCGTCCGAGCGGATCTCGACGTAAAGGACCAGGCTGCCGTAGAGCTTTCCCTTCGCCGCCTCGGGATAGTTCAGGTTGCCGATGCGCTCGACCTTCTGTCGCCAGCCCTCGACATACATTGCCTCGACGGCCGCCGCCGTCCGCGGGGAAAATTCCTTCTTGCGCGGACGCTTCTGGTACTCCTCGATCTGGCGCTCGATCTGCGCCTCCATGCGGGCAATCGCCATCGCGCTCTGCGCCAGGTCGATGCCGCGCGCGCTGGCCTGCTCGGGCTGCGCCTCGCTGCGTCTGGCCTCGGCCTGGATGGATTTCTTGCTTTTCGCCTGGGCCAGCAGCTTCTGCTGCTGGGCCTCCAGTTCCTGCACGCGCCGCTGCGCCTCGACCAGGCTGTCGCCGGGCTTTTCCTGCCGCGAGGGCGGCAGCGGCGTCTTGGCGCGGCGGTTCTCGTCGGTGTTGCCGCCCCCGTCGAGGTTGGCCTGCGCGCGGGCCTGCGCCTTGTCGGGCTTTCTCGCGCTCTTGGCATTGACCAGCACCACTTCCAGCGTTTCCTTCGTCACGCGGCTGAGCCGGTCGGGCAGCTTGAAGTGGATGGAGAGGAAAACGGCGTGCAGGAGCAGAGAAGCGATCAGCGCCAGCGTGAAGCCGCGGCGGGCCGGGTCCATGCGGGAAAGCCAGCCCGGCCAGGTCAGTCTCATGGCCACGGTTTGGGGAAGCGAAGCAACGCCGCGCACAGGCATGGCCCCGGATTCTACTCCGGAACCGCCTCGTCTTCGACGCTTTCCGCGCCGTCCGCCTCGCCGAGCGTCGCCAGGTAACGACATTGAGCCTCGGCTGCCAGGAGGTCAATGCCCGACACCGCGACATTGACCCGCGTACGCGGTGCGCAGGCCGGAGCCGAGGGGCAGCGCAGGTAGAGCGGCAAGCGTTCCAGGCGCACCAGGCTCTCGCGCACGATGCGCGCCGGCACCTCCTCGACTCCCTCCTGCAGCAGCCAGCGCAGGCACCAGTAGCGCTCCATGCCGCGCTGGAACTCGGCGTAGGCGGCGTAGGTGATCTCGAAGTCGCGCATGGCGGAGAGCAGCCCCTCCGAGCGCGCCGTGAAGGGCGGCGCCTCGCCCGACAGGTGCGCCAGCAACTGCCACTGGTTGATGAGATCCACGTAGCGGCGCAGCGGCGAGCTCGACCAGGCATAGCAGTCGACGCCGAGGCCCTCGTGCGAGAGCGCCGCCGTGGTCATGCGCACCTTGCCGGCGTTCTGCACGCGGTAGATGGCGGCCACCTGCGCCTCGGCCAGCAGCTTGCCCCAGGTGGCGTTGGCGGCGATCATCAGCTCGGCCACCAGCTTGTCGAGCGGCGAGCCGCGGCGGCGTTCGACGATGTCGATGCGCCCTTCCGGCGTGCTCCAGTCGACGAAAAAGCCGTACTCGGTGTTGAGCTGGTTGGCGGCCGGCTTGCCGCGTCCGGCCTCCAGCACGCCGGCGAACTCCCACAGCAGGGTCAGCTCGCGCCGGTATTCGAAGTCCGGCCCGCCGGCGGCCAGCGTTTCCTCGTTGAATAGCGGCTCGATGTCGTGGTGGCGCAGGTTGGCCACCACCGGCACCCGCTCGACACGGGAACTCGAACCGCGCACGGCGTAATCCGGCCCCAACTCGAGATAGAGCGACAGCGCCGGGCAGTCGCGACCGGCGGACAACGTGAAGCGCTCGATCTCTTCCTCCGGCAGCATTGTGATCTTGCGCCCGGGCATGTACACCGTGGACAGGCGGCCGCGAGCGATCTCGCCCAGCGCCGAATCGGGCCGGATGCCCAGCCCCGGCGCGGCGATGTGGATGCCGATGCGCCAGCCGCCGTCGGCCAGCGGCGTCACCGAGAAGGCGTCGTCGATCTCCGTCGTCGCCGCGTCGTCGATGGAGAAGGCACGCACCTCGGCCCGCGGCAGACCTTCCGGCACGGCCGGCGCTTCGTAATCGCCGAAACCGGTGCCCTGGGGAAAGTATTCGAAGAGGAAGCGGTCCAGGTGGTAATCGTGGCTGGACAGGATCGCGCCGCAGCGCGCCAGCAGGTGGGGGGCGGCAAGGCCCGTTTCCGCGCAGGCCAGTTCCAGCGCCTTGGTCTCCGGGCGGTTGCGGTCGGGCTTGTAGAGCAGGGGCTTCAGCAACGGCGGGAACTCGTCCGGCAGCGTGCCCGACTTGAGTTCATGGGCCATGCGCTCGATGGCCAGGGCCTGCTGGCGCTTTTTCTCAAGGCCAGCCAGCGCCGCCTTGAGGATGTCCGGCGGCGCCTTGCGGAAGCGGCCCTTGCCCTTGCGGTGAAAGTAGATGGGTGCGGCATGCAGGCGCAGCAGGATGGCCGCCGCCTCGATGGGTGCCGGCGGGCGGCCGTAATATTCGCGGGCTAGGTCTTCGAAGCCGAACTCGGTTTCCCCGCACACTTCCCAGAGGAATTCCGGCTCGATGCCGGCCGACTCGCCTTCCGCGCGCTCGAGCAGTTCGGCCGGCGCCGGCGCAGCGAAGCGCAGCAGCACGCTGGCGGCCTTCACCTTGACGCGCTTGCCGCTGCCGGTCTCGACCTGCAGCGAGGTCGTGTTGTCGGCGAGCACGGTGCCGGCCTTGAAGGCGCCGTCCTCTTCAAACAGGACATTCATGGGGAAATCGCGGGAAAACGGGCGGGATGGCGCGGATTATACCCGTTGCGCAACGGCGATCAGGACCTCGCTCTGCGCCACATAGCCCGTGCCCTGCCGGCAGGGCGCCAGTTCCTGCGCCACCTCATCGCCCAGCCGCGCCAGCGTTGCCTCGGGCAGGCGGGCGAGTCCCGCCGCGGCGCCGCCGGCCAGGTCGCGGAAGGCCTGCCAGTAGGCCTGCGAGGAGTCGAAGGCGCAGCTGAGGACATGCACATGGACATCGACTTCGGCGAAGCCGGCTGCCGCCAGCGTGCGCGTCAGCAGATCGCGGCTGCCGAAGCGGAAGGGCGACAGGCGCTCGGCCTTCGGCGGCGGCAGGATGCGGCGGATGCACTGCAGGGCGCAGGCGACCAGCGGCGCGCGCGCCTCCTCGCCCCATACCGAAAACACGGCGCGGCCGCCGGGCTTCAGCACGCGGCGCATCTCCGCCAGTGCCCGCGGCACGTCGGGGAAGAACATCAGGCCGAGGCCGCACAGCACGCGGTCGAAGGCGGCATCGCGAAAAGTCAGTCGCTCCGCATCGGCGGCGGCGAACAGCAGGTTGGCCTCGGCGGCGCGGCGGCGCCCCTCGGCCAGCGCCTGCTCGGCAATGTCGCTCGCCACCACGAAGCCCTCCGCGGTGCGCAGCGCCGCCGCGCGCGCCAGCACGCCGGGGCCGCTGGCGAGGTCCAGCACGGCCTGGCCCGGCCGCAGGTCGGCGGCGCCGATCAGGGCGGCGTTGAGGCCGGCACGCAGGGCGGCGCTCTCGGCATAGCGCGCCGCGATCAGGTTGTAGCCGGCGCGCTCCTCGCGCTTGTGCCGATTCGCATCGAAGCTCATTGGATCAATCCGGCGAACTCAAGAATCGTGTTCAGATAGTCGTCCCAGCGCGTGAAGCTGTGGTCGCCGCCTTCCAGCACGATCTGCCGCGCGCCGGCATATTTCGCCACTGCCTGGCGGTAATCCAGCACCTCGTCGCCGGTCTCGGCGAGCAGCAGGAAGTCCTGCGGACGCGACATGCGCGGCACCTCGATGGCGCGCAGCGCATCGATGTATTCCGGCTTGAAATCGAAGGTTTCGCCGCTATAGAGATTGGTCTGCGGGCCGGCGAATTCGGCCAGCGAGAGGTGCGCCACCACTGCCGGATTCACCAGCGCCGCGCGCAGCCCGTGCTTCTCGGCCAGGTGCGTCGCGTAATAGCCGCCGAGCGAGCTGCCCACCAGCGTCACCGGGGTGACGGCTGCCGCGATCTGCCGCTCGGCCAGGGCGATGGCGTCGCGCGGCGAGGGCGGCAACTGCCCGCACCAGAACAGTTGGCCGAGACCGCGAGAGGCCATGCGCGCCTTCAGCCGCTGTGCCTTGCTCGACTGCGGCGAGGAACGGAAGCCGTGCAGGTAAACGATCATTTGTTCAGTTCGCCGGCACGGTGCGCTCGGCCGCCCAGTCGCGCAGGGCGGCGATGCGCTCCGACATCACGACGGAAAGCGGCCGCGTGCGGCCGATTTCCGCCAGCAGCAGCGCCTGGTCGAGCGGCTGATTGCGCGCATGCGCTTCGTACAGCGCGGAGACCACGGCCTGCTCGACCTCGGCGCCGGAGAATCCCTCCGCCGCATCGGCCAGCGCGTCGAGGTCGAAGGCCGCGCTTCTCAGTTCGCGACGGGCAAGGTGGATCGCGAAGATCTCGGCGCGCGTCGGCGCGTCCGGCAGGTCGACGAAGAAGATCTCGTCGAGCCGCCCCTTGCGGATCAATTCGGGCGGCAGCTGCTCGATGTCGTTGGCGGTGGCGACGATGAAAACGCGGCCCTTGCGCTCCGACAGCCAGGTGAGCAGGGTGCCGAGGATGCGCCGCGAGACGCCGCCGTCGGTGCCGCCCGACGAATCGCTCGCCAGACCCTTCTCGATCTCGTCGATCCACAGCACGCAGGGCGCCATAGCCTCGGCCGAGGCGAGCGCCTCGCGCAGGTTGCGCTCGGTCTCGCCGAAGAACTTGTTGTAGAGCGTGGCAAAGTCGAGGCGCAGCAGCGGCACGCCCCAGGCGCCGGCCACCGCCTTGGCGGCGAGGCTCTTGCCGCTGCCCTGCACGCCGAGCAGCATGATCCCCTTCGGCGCCTGCAGTCCGGCGCCGCCCTCGCCGACGAACACGGCGCGGCGCAGCTCCAGCCAGTGCTTGAGCTTCTTCACGCCGCCGACCTGGCCGAAGCTGGCGGTATCCAGTTCCAGGCTGAGCACGCTGCCGGCACCGAGGGCATCATACTTGAAGCGCAGCACGCGCTCGACGTCCTTGCGCGTGATCAGCCCGTCGTCGCGGATGGCCTGCCGCGCCAGGCGGCGCGCGTCGTCGAGCGCCATTCCCGTGAGGTGGCGCGCCAGCAGGTGCAGCACCTCCTTCTCGCCGCGCAACGGTTCGCCGCCGCCTTGCTGCCAGAGCTGCATTTCCTCGCGCAGCAAAGCCTGGATCGCCGCCAGATCCGGCACGGAAAGCCGGAAGCGCGCGCTCATGCGCGCCAGTTCGGTGTTCAGTTCGAGGCGCGGGCTGACGAAGACCAGGGTGCGGGCCACCTTGCCGTAATCGTTGGCGATCTCGCGGATCAGGCGCGCATTGACCGGCTCGGCAAGATAAGGATGGGCGTCGAGCAGGACGTAAAGGCCGTTATGCGACGTCTTGTCGATGTGGCGCAGGGCATCGAGGAACTCGTAGGTTTGGGTGATCGGCTGGCTGTTGTTGCTGCGGCGCAGGCCGTCGGCGATGCTCCAGACGAACAGCGCCCTGTCCTCCAGGTTGGCCGCCTGCTCGAGCAGGGCCAGCACGCGCGGCTCCTCGTGCGTCTCGACGACGACGAGCGGGAAGCGCGACTGCAGGATCAGCGTCAGGTCATGAAGATCGTTCATG
>WYAY01000030.1 GCA_011526165.1 Sulfuritalea sp. | reverse complement strand
GCTGCAGCATCTTCGGCGCCGCGCTGATCCTCTGCTTCACCGCCTCGACGCTGTACCACAGCGTGCAGGTCGAGCGCGCCAAGCGCCTGCTGCGCACGCTCGACCATACCGCCATCTTCCTGCTCATCGCCGGCACCTACACGCCCTTCCTGCTGGTGAACCTGCGCGGCCCCTGGGGCTGGTCGCTGTTCGCCGTGGTGTGGACGCTGACTTTGGCGGGGATCGCCCTGCGCCTGTTCCTCAAGGGGCGGCTGCACGGCCTGGTCGTCTCGATCTACATCGCCATGGGCTGGATCGTGGTGGTGGCAATCCGGCCCATGCTCGAGCATGTCGGCACCGGCGGCCTCGTCCTGCTCGCCGCCGGCGGGCTCGCCTACACCGCCGGCGTGGCTTTCTACAAGTGGCGCCGCCTGCCCTACAACCATGCCATCTGGCACGGCTTCGTGCTGGCCGGCGCCGCCCTGCACTTCTTCGCCGTCCTGTTCTACGTCATTCCCTGGCCCGTGACAGCCGCCTGAGGGCATGGCAAACTGTGCGCCCCACGAAAAGGAGGCGCCCATGGCCGAGTTGCCCCCGTTTCACCTGGCTTTCCCCGTCACCGACCTCGCCCGCGCGCGGCAGTTCTACGGCAAGTTCCTCGGCTGCCCGGAAGGGCGCAGTTCCGACGAGTGGGTGGACTTCAATTTCCGCGGCCACCAGCTGGTCGCCCACTTGGTGAAAAGCATGGCCGGCGAGGAGCCGGTCAACCTGGTGGAGGACATGCAGGTGCCGGTGCGCCATTTCGGCCTGGTGCTGCCGATGGAAGAGTGGCAGATGCTGGCCGAGCGCTTCCGCGCCGCCGGCATGGAGTTCCTCATCGAGCCGCGCGTGCGCTTCCGCGGCCAGCCGGGCGAGCAGGCCACCATGTTCCTGCGCGACCCTTTCGGCAACGCGCTGGAGTTCAAGGCCTTCAGCGATCCGGGCCGCCTGTTCGCCAAGTAAGGAGCCGCACGATGCGCCTGACCATCCTTGCCGTCCTCGCCCTGCTGCTTGCCGCCTGCGGCTCGAAGATCAGCGCGGAAAATTTCGAGCGCATCCAGAACGGCATGACGCAGAAGGAGGTCGTCGCCCTGCTTGGCGAGCCGACCGAGACCAACAGCGTGAGCATCGGCGGGCTGTCCGGCGGCATGGCCACCTGGCGCGAGGGCAACACGGTGATCTCGGTGCAGTTCGTGAACGACAAGGTGCAGGCCAAGCAGCTCAGCCGCGAGGCGCCCGGACCGAAATAAGCCGGCCCGCTCAGCTCGGGTCGGTGTACTGCCCTTCCTGCAGTTTCGCCTGCGCCGCCGCCAGTCGCGCGATGGGCACGCGCGGACCGGAGCAGGAGACGTAGTTCAGCCCGATGTGATGGCAGAAGTGGATCGAGGCGGGATGCCCGCCGTGCTCGCCGCAGATGCCGATCTTCAGTTCCGGGTTGGTCTGCCGGCCCCGCGCCACCGCCATCTTCATCACCTCGCCGACGCCCTTGACGTCGAGCACCTCGAAGGGGTTGTCCTGCAGGATGCCGCTCTCGTTGTAGGCCGGCAGGAACTTGTTCTCGGCATCCTCGCGCGAGAAGGAGAAGGTGGCCTGGGTCAGGTCGTTGGTGCCGAAGGAGAAGAATTCGGCGATCTCCGCCATGCGATGCGCCCGCATGCAGGCACGCACCACCTCCAGCATGGAGCCGAACTTGTAGCGCACGTTGATGCCGTGGGTGAGCTCGACCACCTTGTGCAGGCGCTGCACGTGCTCCTGGATGCGGCGCAATTCCTCCACGGTGGCGACCTGCGGCACCATGATCTCCGGGTAGACCTGCACGCCCTCCTTGGCGCACAGCGCGGCAGCCTCGAGGATGGCCTGGATCTGCATGCAGTAGATCTCGGGGTAGGTGACGCCGAGGCGCACGCCGCGGTGGCCGAGCATCGGGTTCACCTCGGAGAGCGCGCGCACCTTCTTCAGCACCTTCTCCTTCTTGGCGATGACGTCCTCCTCGAGGTGCGACTCCTTGAACGCGTGCATGCCGTCGGTGAGCTTGACCAGGCCGTCGGCGTATTGCTGGTAGAGCTTGGGGTTGAGCAGCTTCAGCGTCTCGGGCAGCTCCTCCAGGCCCTTCAGGGTGTCGCGCAGGTGATGCAGATGCGCGATCTCCAGTTCGAGCTGGGCCGCGGTGGGCAGGAACTCGTGCATCGGCGGGTCGAGCAGGCGCACGGTCACCGGCAGGCCCTTCATGGCCTTGAAGATGCCCTTGAAGTCGTTGCGCTGGATCGGCAGCAGACGGTCGAGCGCCTCCTGGCGCTCCTCGGCCGACTCGGCGAGGATCATCTCCTGCACGATGGGCAGGCGGTCGGTGCTGTTGAACATGCGCTCGGTGCGGCACAGGCCGATGCCCATGGCGCCGAAGGCGCGGGCGCGGGCGGCGTCCTCCGGCGTGTCGGCGTTGGCCATTACCTGCATGCGGGAGACGCCGTCGGCCCATTCCAGCAGTTCCGACATTTCCTCTGACACTTCCGCCTCCACCGTCGGCACCTCGCCGGCGTAGACGTGGCCGGAGCCGCCGTCGATGGTGATGACGTCGCCCTCGTGCAGGGTCGCCTCGCCGATCACCGCGCGGCGCGCGACGACGTCGATGACGATGGCCTCGCAGCCGGAGACGCAGGGCTTGCCCATGCCGCGCGCCACCACCGCGGCGTGCGAGGTCTTGCCGCCGCGGCTGGTCAGGATCCCCTGCGCCTGGAAAAAGCCGTGGATGTCCTCCGGCTTGGTCTCCTCGCGCACCAGGATGATGCGCTCGCCGGCGCGGCCGCGCGCTTCCGCCGTGTCGGCATCGAAGACGATCTTGCCGGAGGCGGCGCCGGGCGAGGCCGGCAGGCCCTGCGCCAGCGACTTGCCGCGGAAGGTCGGCGAGAGCTGCGGCACCAGCAGCTGCTCCAGCATGGCCGGATCGACGCGGGTGATGGCGCGCTCCTTGCCGATCAGGCCCTCGCGGAACATCTCCACCGAGGTGCGCACCATGGCGCGGGCGTTCATCTTGCCGTTGCGCGTCTGCAGGCAGTAGAGGCGACCCTTCTCGATGGTGAACTCGAAGTCCTGCACTTCCTTGTAGTGCGACTCCAGCCGGTTGTGCAGCTCCATCAGCTGGCGGTAGATCTCCGGCATCTCGTGCTCCATCTCGGCGATGGGCTTCGGCGTGCGGATGCCGGCGACGACGTCCTCGCCCTGGGCGTTGACCAGGTACTCGCCGTAGATGAGGTTCTCGCCGGTGCCCGGGTTGCGCGTGAAGCCGACGCCGGTGCCGGAATCGCTGCCCATGTTGCCGAACACCATGGTGCACACGTTCACCGCCGTGCCGTTGGCCATCTCCTTCGTGATCCTGAACTGCTTGCGGTAGTCGACGGCGCGCTTGCCCATCCAGGAGCGGAACACCGCGCCGACGGCAATCTCCAGCTGCTCGTAGGGGTCGCTCGGGAAGGGTTTGCCGGTATGGCGCTGCACCACGGCGAGGAACTCGCCGGCCAGCTCCTTCAGGTTGTCCGCCGAGAGGTCGACGTCCTGCAGCGCGCCGTATTTCTTCTTGACGGCGTGCATCTTCTCGTCGAAGGCCTCGTCGGAGATGCCCTGCGCGATCTTGCCGAAGAGCTGGATGAAGCGGCGGTAGGCGTCCCAGGCGAAGCGCGGGTTGGCGGTCTGCTTGATCAGGCCCGCCAGCGAGGTCTCGTTGAGGCCGAGGTTGAGGATGGTGTCCATCATGCCCGGCATCGACATCGCCGAGCCGGAGCGCACCGACACCAGCAGCGGATTCTCGGCGCTGCCGAAGCCCTTGCCGGTCTTCTTCTCCAGCGACTTCATGTGCGCCTTGATGTCGTCCATCAGCCCATCCGGCAACCGGTTGTTCTCCAGATAGGCGAGGCAGGCCTCGGTGGTGACGGAGAAGCCGGGCGGCACGTTGAGGCCGATCTGCGTCATCTCGCACAGATTGGCGCCCTTGCCGCCAAGCAGCATCTTGTTCTTGCCGTCGCCTTCCTCGAATTCGTAGATGAACTTGCGGGCTTTCATGTCGCACCTTGGGTGTAGAAAGGAATGCCACGCAGTGTGCCACGGCCCCGCACGAAAGACCATGCCCGCCGCCGGGTCTGGCAATGACCGAATGCAACGATGCCGGAACCTTGCGATACACTCAGCCCGGCAACCCCTCGTGGAGACCATGACATGAAGCCCCATTACAGCCCGGGCACCCTTCTTCTGGCAGGCCTGGCGCTGGCGCCCCTGCCGGCGCTGGCGCAGGCTCATGCCCCGGCCGAAGACAAGCCGGGGCGCATCGTGCTGGTGCCGATGTCCGTCGAACGCCCCGCCGGAGCCGGCTGGGCGCTGGTGCGCCGCACCGATACCGAACTGGTCCTGGTACGCCCCGCCGACAAGCAGCGAAACAGCGGGGTGGCCATGGCGAGCGGCAGGGTGCCGGACAAGCGCGCCCGTTCAGCGGACGAACTCGCCGAGAACATCCGCAGCGACCTGAAAAAGAACGTCGACGGGAAGCGCTTCGAGGTGCTGTCGGAAGATGTCCGTGCGAATGCCGCCGGCGAGCGCAAGTGCGTGAGCTACCGCCAGCTCGCCCGCGACCTCGGCGCCAAGAGGGCGGACGGCAAGGCACAAGTCATCGACCTGCATGGGCTCGCCTGCCTGCATCCCTCGGATGAAGGCATAGTGCTCGTCGCCACGCTGTCCGAGCGTGGGCCGGAGGAGAATCGGAATGCAAACATGGCCGAGGACGCCGCCCGCTTCTTCGCCGACATCAGGCCGCATGCCCCCCTCAAGGGCCAGGACTGGCAGCCGCTCGCCGAAAAGGGTGACGCCAACGCCGAGGTCTGGCTGGCCCGCGGGCTCCTGCAAGCCGGCAAGGCCAAGGAAGCCATCCCGTGGCTGGAGCGGGCGGCGGAAAAGGGGCATGCCGAGGCCCAAGCACTACTTGGACTGGCCTACCTGACCGGTCGGGGCGTCGACCGCGCACCGACGGAGGCCTTGAAGCGGCTGAAGCCGGCCGCCGAGAGGGGCTATCCGAAGGCCGAAGGGCTGCTGGCGCTCGCCCTGTTGAACGCAGCCGAAGTACGCGATGAGGCGGAAGGCCGGCGTATAACGCTCAAGGCGGCGGCGGACGGCGACCCGCTCGGGCAGGCGCTGCTCGGCGAACTGCTGCTGTTCGGCCGGGCCGGAATGGCAAAGAACGAGGCCGAAGGCGCCGCCTGGATGCGCAAGGCCGCCGAGCAGGCCGATGCGCGGGCGCAATACATGCTTGCCAGCCTGCTGGCGAACGGCCTCGGCGTGGACAAGGATCCGGTCCAGGCCCGCTTCTGGCTGGAACTGGCCGCCGCGCAAGGCAATCCCGAGGCGCGCAAGGTTCTGGAGCAGGACAAGCGCCCCCCGGCCGCGCCGGCCAGCCCTGGCGAGGGCAAATAAGAGGGTCGCGGGGCACATGCTGCAGCGCGTCTTTATTTTGAAACCTTGAGGGCGTAGGCTGGTCTTCCAAAAAAGACAGTCGAGGAGACAGCCATGGCCAGCGCCAAACCGATCGGCACACTCGCCGAATGCTACGCCAACGCCCTCGCCATCGAGCGCGAGGCGGCAATGCGCAGCGAAGAGTTCGCGGAACTCCTGGAGGATCACGGCGAGTTGGAAACGGCGCAGCTGTTCCGCCGCCTGTCACGCTACGAGCACCAGCACATCGAGGAGCTCGAGCGCCGCTCGAGCGGCATGCCGCTGCCGGCACTGCGCGAATGGGAGTTCAGCTGGCTCGACAACGCCCCGTCGGAGCAGGTCGACCACGAGTTCATTTATCACCTGATGACGCCGCACGACGCGCTCTCCATCGCGCTCGGCGCCGAGAAGCGCGCCCAGTCCCTTTACGAGCAGGCCGCCGCCTCGAGCGACGACACGGAAGTGAAGCGGCTGGCACGCGAACTGGCCGCCGAGGAATCCGAGCACATCGTCTGGCTGGAGGAGGCGCTCAGGAAAGCGCCGGCCCCGCTCATAGCCGGCGAGGACCGCGAACCGCTATTCAGTGCTTCGTCTTCCCATCGATGAAGGCCACCGGGAACACCACCTCCGCCGCGGCATGTTTCTGCGGCGCGTTCTGGTAGTCGGGCATGTGCGGCGCTGAAGCGCCCGAGGCCGACATCAGCTTGCCGATCAGCACCTGGATCTGATCTGAAAACCAGTCCTCCTCGACGCGCGTCGGCAGGAAGCGCAACTCCCTGACGCGATCGGGGACATCCTCCGCGGCGATCACGTCGTCGGCCGCATAGGCGCCGGAAAAGAAGCGCCCGGCAAGAAAGCGAAGGTACCAGCCGCCCTTGCCGTCGGCCGCCAGCACGAAAACCCGCGCGCCGGAAGGGGATTCGTCGTCTTCTTCCTCGAACACCGGATGCACGGCGAAGGCCGCGGCCTGGCGCTGCAGGACGTACCGGATGGCCTCGTCGAAGGACAGGCGATTGTCCTCGAAGGGGGCATGGCCATTGTTTTCTTCTGTGCTCATCTGAATTCTCCGTTGGGTTCGAGTAAGCTACCAATTTATCCGGGCCCGTGGCAAGCGGGCTTTTCTCTGCCGCAATTCAAATTCCAAATGTCCGACAAGAAGCAGCCCGTCATTGCCATCCGCGGCGCGCGCCAGAACAACCTGAAGAACCTCAACCTCGACCTTCCCACCGGCGAACTCATCGTCGTCACCGGCGTCTCCGGCTCGGGCAAGAGCTCGCTGGTCTTCGACACGCTCTACGCCGAGGGCCAGCGCCGCTACGTCGAGACCTTCTCGCCCTACGCGCGGCAGTTCCTCGACCGCATGGACAAGCCGCAGGTCGACCGCATCGACGGCATCCCGCCGGCCATCGCCATCGACCAGACCAACCCGGTGCGCACCTCGCGCTCCACCGTCGGCACCATGACGGAACTGAACGACCACCTCAAGCTGCTCTACGCGAGGGGGGCCAGGCTGTTCTGCCGCGGCTGCGGCCGGCCGGTGCGGCGCGACACGGCGGAGAGCATCCACACGGAAATAGTCAGTCGCTGCGGCACGGCGCACGACCCGCGCCTCATCGTCGCCTTCCCGGTGGAGGTGCCGCACAACTTCGGCGAGGAGGAGGTGCTGCGCCTGCTGGAGGCGCAGGGCTACACGCGCATCCATGCCCGCCACGGGAAAACGCTCGAAGTGGTGCAGGACCGCTTCCGCCTCGCCAATGCCGAGCGCGCCCGCGTCATCGAGGCACTGGAGGCGGCGCTGCGCGTCGGACAGGGGCGGGTGAATGTGTATGCCGAGCCCCTCTCCCCCGACCCCTCTCCCGCAAGCGGGAGAGGGAAGGATGTCGCTCCCTCGCCCCACTTGCGGGGAGAGGGTTGGGGAGAGGGGCAAGTGTGGAAATTCTCCACCGACCTGCACTGTGCCGACTGCGACATCCACTACGCGGAACCCACGCCGAGCAGCTTCTCCTTCAACTCCCCGCTCGGCGCCTGCGAGAGCTGCCGCGGCTTCGGCCGCATCATCGGCGTCGACTACGGCCTGGTGGTGCCGGATGAAACGAAGACGCTGGCCGGCGGCGCGGTGAAGCCCTGGCAGACCGAGTCCTACCGCGAGTGCCAGGACGACCTGCTGCGCTTCGCGAAGAAGCGCGGCGTGGCGACCGACATCGCCTGGCGCGACCTGCCGCCCGAGCACCGGCGCTGGGTGCTTGAGGGCGACCCGGAGTACGTCAGCCTGAAGCGCTCCTGGCCGCGCCACTGGTACGGCGTCAAGCATTTCTTCGCCTGGCTGGAAACCAAGGCCTACAAGATGCACATCCGCGTGCTGCTGTCGCGCTACCGCGCCTACACGCCCTGCGCGGCCTGCGGCGGCGCGCGCCTGAAGCCGGAGTCGCTGCTGTGGAAGCTGGGCGAGGAACGCCTCTCCCTTCACGACCTGATGCTGCTGCCGATCGACCGTTGCCGCGACTTCTTCGCCGCGCTCGCCCTGCCCGCCCCGCTGGACGAGGCCGCCGACCTGCTGCTCGGCGAGATCCGCACGCGCCTGGATTATCTCTGCGAGGTCGGCCTCGGCTACCTGACGCTCGACCGCCAGTCGCGCACCCTCTCCGGCGGCGAGGTGCAGCGCATCAACCTCACCACGGCGCTCGGCACTTCGCTGGTGAACACCCTGTTCGTGCTCGACGAGCCGTCCATCGGCCTGCACCCGCGCGACATGGGCCGCGTCATCGGCGTCATGCGCCGCCTGCGCGACGCCGGCAATTCGCTGGTGGTGGTCGAGCACGACCCGCAGATCATGTTTGAAGCCGACCGGCTGCTCGACATGGGCCCCGGCCCCGGCGAGCGCGGCGGCGAGGTGGTGTTCTTCGGTGCCCCGCAGGAGATGCGCGAGGCGAAGACGCTGACGGCGGAGTATCTGTCCGGACGCAAGCGCGCCGACGACGGCTGCCCCTCTCCCCAGCCCTCTCCCCGGAGGGGCGAGGGGGTTTCGCTCCCCTCGCCCGCTCGCGGGAGAGGGGCCGGGGGAGAGGGCTGGCTCGAAATCCTCGGCGCACAGGAACACAACCTGAAGAACCTCGACGTCGCCCTCCCCCTCAAGCGTCTGGTCTGCGTGACCGGCGTCTCGGGATCGGGCAAGTCGACGCTGGTGCAGGACGTGCTCTACGCCGCGCTGCGCAAGCAGAAGGGCAAGCCGACCGAGGCGCCGGGAAAACACCGCGCCCTGCGCGGCGCCGGGCACATCGCCGAGGTGGCGATGGTGGACCAGACGCCGATCGGCAAGACGACGCGCTCGAATCCGGCCAGCTACGTCGGCGCCTTCGACCCGATCCGCAACCTGTTCGCGAAGAGCGAGGTGGCGAAGGAGCGCGGCTACACGCCGGGCACCTTCAGCTTCAACTCCGGGAGCAACACAACTGCGGGCCGCTGTCCGACCTGCGGCGGCAACGGCTTCGAGCATGTCGAGATGCAGTTCCTCTCCGACGTCTACCTGCGCTGCCCCGACTGCGACGGCAAGCGCTTCCGCGCCGAAGTGCTGGAAGTCGCACTGAAGGGCAAGTCGATCGCCGACGTGCTGGAACTCACCGTATCGGAGGCGCTGACTTTCTTCGCCGACCGGCCCGAGGTGCTGGCGCGCCTGGCACCGCTCGCCGACGTCGGCCTCGAATACCTGCGCCTCGGCCAGCCGGTGCCGACGCTCTCCGGCGGCGAGGCGCAGCGCCTCAAGCTCGCCGGCCACCTCGCCGACAGCGAGACGGCGGGCAGGCCGACGCTGTTCCTCTTCGACGAGCCGACGACGGGCCTGCACTTCGACGACATCGCCAAGCTGCTCAAATCCTTCCGCCGCCTCGTCGCCGCCGGCCACTCGCTGGTGGTGATCGAGCACAACCTCGACGTGATCCGCGCCGCCGACTGGATCGTCGACCTCGGCCCGGAGGGCGGCGAGGCCGGCGGGGAGTTGGTGTGCGCCGGCACGGTGGCGGAGGTGATGGGCTACGCGGCGTCGCATACCGGGAAGGCGCTAAGGGAGTATGAGGGGGCGTTTGCCCCTCACCCCAGCCCTCTCCCCGCTCGCGGGGAGAGGGAGTCGATGCCCCCTCTCCCCCGGCACGGGGGAGAGGGCGGGGGTGAGGGGGTGATCCGCATCCACAACGCCCGCGAGCACAACCTGAAGGGCGTGGACGTCGACATCCCGCGCAACCGCTTCACCGTCGTCACCGGCGTCTCGGGCTCGGGCAAGTCCACGCTGGCCTTCGACATCCTCTTCGCCGAGGGGCAGCGGCGCTACCTCGAGTCGCTCAACGCCTACGCCCGCCAGTTCGTGCAGCCCTCGGCGCGGCCCGACGTCGACGCCATCTTCGGCATCCCGCCGACGGTGGCCATCGAGCAGCGCACCAGCCGCGGCGGGCGCAAGAGCACCGTCGGCACGCTCACCGAGATCCAGCACTTCCTGCGCCTGCTCTACGTCAAGCTTGGGCTCCAGCACTGCCCCGACTGCGCCGTGCCGATCGAACCGCAAAGCGAGGAGGCCATCGCCGCGCGCATCCTGCGCGACTGGCGGGGAAAACACATCGGCCTCATGGCGCCGCTGGTGACGGCGAGGAAGGGCGTGTACACCGACCTCGCCAAGTGGGCCTTGGTCAAGGGCTTCACGCACCTGCGCGTCGACGGCGCCTTCCTGCCCACGGCGAAGTGGCCGCGCCTCGACCGCTTCCGCGAACACCATATCGAGCTGCCGGTGGCCGACCTCGTCGTCACCGCCGACAACGAGGCGGAATTGCGCGCCGCCCTCGCCCGCGCGCTGGAATTCGGCAAGGGCACGCTGCAGGTGGTCGGCCCGCTCGACGACCTCGCCCGCGCCCTCCGGCAGGGAAAGAACGAAGCGAAACTGGAACAGCACGCCTTCTCGACGAAGCGCGCCTGCCCCGCCTGCGGCAAGAGCTTCGCCGAGCCCGACCCGCGCCTGTTCTCCTACAACTCCAAGCACGGCTGGTGCGAGAGCTGCTACGGCACGGGGCTGGCCATCGCCGGCTTCGACGCGGAACAGACCGGCGAGGAGATCTGGTGGAACGACTGGTTCGAAGGCGATGCGCACGCCTGCCCCGCCTGCGACGGCCAGCGCCTGAATCCCGTCGCGCTTGCGGTGCGCTTCCGCGACCGCTCCATCGCCGACCTCTCGGCCCTGCCGGTGGACGGCCTCGAGCGTTTCTTCGCAGGCCTGAAACTCGCCGGCCGCGACGAGGCGATCGCCCGCGACATCCTCGTCGAGCTGCGCGGACGCCTTTCCTTCCTGCGCGAGGTCGGCCTCGGCTATCTGGCGCTCGACCGCGCCGCGCCGACGCTCTCCGGCGGGGAGGCGCAGCGCATCCGGCTGGCCGCCCAGCTCGGCTCCAACCTGCAGGGCGTCTGCTACATCCTCGACGAGCCGACCATCGGCCTGCATCCGCGCGACAATCGCATCCTGCTCGACACCCTGGCGAAACTGGAGGCCAAGGGCAACACCCTGGTGGTGGTCGAGCACGACGAAGACACCATCCGCCGCGCCGACCACGTGCTCGATCTCGGCCCCGGCGCAGGCCAACAGGGCGGCCGCGTCGTCGCCGAGGGCACGGCCGAGGAGCTGATGCGCCAGCCCGATTCCGTCACCGGCCGCTGCCTGGCGCAGCCGCTGTTGCACCCGCTCGCGCCGCGGCGAAAAGTCAGTCCCCGTGATACGGCGATCGAGATCCTCGGCGCCCATCTCCACAACCTGAAGACCCTCGACCTGCGCCTGCCGCTCGCCCGCCTGACGGTGGTGACCGGCGTCTCCGGTTCGGGCAAGTCGACGCTCGCCCGCGAGGTGCTGCGCGACAACCTGCACCGGCTGGTGGCCGAGGGCCGCAGGCACAAGTCCGCCCCCCTGCACGGCTGCCGCGAGATCCGCGGCTGGGAGAACGTCGCCCGCGTGCTGGAAGTCGACCAGACGCCGATCGGCAAGACGCCGCGCTCCTGCCCGGCCACCTACGTCGGCTTCTGGGACGCCGTGCGCAAGCTCTTCGCCGACACGGCGGAGTCGCGCATCCGCGGCTATTCGCCCTCGCGCTTCTCCTTCAACACCGCCGGCGGCCGCTGCGAGGCCTGCGAGGGCCAGGGCGTGCAGAAAATCGAGATGAGCTTCCTGCCCGACGTGAAGGTGCCCTGCGACGTGTGCAAGGGGACGCGCTTCAACGCCGAAACGCTGACGGTGCGCTGGAAGGGCAGGCACATCGGCGAAGTGCTGGCCATGAGTGTCGACGAGGCCGTCGACTTCTTCTCGGCGCATCCGTCGATCCACCACGCCCTGCGCCTGCTGCAGGACGTCGGCTTAAGCTACCTCACCCTCGGCCAGCAGAGCCCGACGCTCTCCGGCGGCGAGGCGCAGCGCATCAAGCTGGTGACGGAACTCGCCAAGGTGCGCACCGACGCCGCACCGCGCCGCGGGGTGCAGAACGCCCACACCCTCTACGTCCTCGACGAGCCGACGGTCGGCCTGCACATGGCCGACGTCGAGAAGCTGATCCGCGTGCTGCACCGCCTGGTCGACGGCGGCAACACGGTGGTGGTGATCGAGCACAACCTCGACGTGATGGCGGAAGCCGACTGGATCGTCGACCTCGGCCCGGAAGGCGGCGCGGCGGGCGGGCGCATCGTCGCCCAGGGCGCGCCCGAGAAGGTGGCCAACGCCGCCTCGCACACCGGCCGCATCCTCAAGGACTTCCTGCGCGAGCGTTCGCGCTAGAGGCTGTCGAAGTGCTGCGCCATGCGCCGGCGCAGCGCCGCATCCGGCAGCCGGCCGAAATTGGCGCCCATGTTCTCCAGCATGTGCGCCGGATTCGAGGTGGCCGGGATGGCGCAGGTCACCGCCGGGTGCGAGACGGCGAACTTGAGGAACACCTGCGCCCAGTTGGCGCAGTCGATCTCCGCCGCCCACCCCGGCAGCGGCTTTCCCCGCACCCGGTCGAACAGGGCGCCGCCGTCGAAGGGCCGGTTGGCGATCACCGCCATGCGCCGCTCGGCGGCGAGCGGCAGCAGCCGGCGCTCGGGCTCGCGGTCGTGCAGGCCGTAGGTGAACTGCACGAAGTCGAAGTCCGTCTTCTGCATCGCCTGCAGCAGCTCGTCGTGGCGCCGGCCGTGCGAGGTGGTGATGCCGATGTAGCGGAGGCGCCCCTCGCGCTTCATCTCGCGCAGCACGTCCAGATGCCCCTCCCAGTCGAGCATGTTGTGGATCTGCATCAGGTCGAAGCGCGGCACGCCCCACAGCTTGCGCGAGGCCTCCATCTGCCGCCGCCCCAGCGCCTGGCCGTAGATCCACACCTTGGTGGCGGCGAACAGCGCCTCCTTTCCCTTGACCCGCGGCAGCAGCTCGCCGATGACGCGCTCGGCCGTGCCGTACATCGGCGAGGAATCGATGAGCCGTCCGCCGTTGTCGAAGAACGTTTGCAGCACCGGCTGCAGCCGATCGAGCGCGCCGGCGCTCGCGCCGCTGTCGAACGTCAGCCAGGAGCCGACGCCGATCACCGGAATGCGCTCGCCGCTCGAGGGGATCGGCTTGCTCAGCGGCGCGCGTTCGGCCGCGAAACCGGGCTCGAGCGCCAGCGCGAGGCCCAGCCCTGTTAGTCCCTGCAGAAACCTGCGTCTTTGCGTCATGCGCTTCACCATAGGTTTAAATCGAGCGTGAGGCAAGCAGCTACAATCATGTCCGGATGAATGCCTCCTTCCTTCGACTCGCCTGCCTGGCGCTGGGTTTCCTCGCCGCCCTGTCCGCCCACGCCCTGCCGCAGGAAGCCGCCGTGCCGGGCGGGGTCGCCCTCGTCCGCCTCGGCAGCGGCGCCGGGCGGCCGCAGGCCTGGTTCGGCGAACGGCGCGTCGCCGTGGTGCGCGACGCAAAAGGCTGGGTGGCGCTGGTCGGCCTGCCGCTCGCCCTCGCGCCGGGCGAGCACGCCCTGCGCGTCGTCTCGGACGGCGGCGAAGGGAGCAAGACCCTCCGCGTCGCCGCCAAGCAGTATCCGCTGCAGCGCTTCAGCGTGCCCGACCACCGCAAGGTCGAGCCGCCGCCCGAGGACATGCTGCGCATCGAGCGCGAACAGAAGCGCATCGACGAGATCAAGTCCGCCTTCCGCGACGCGCCGGACATCGACACCGCCTTCCGCCAGCCCGCCGCGGGCCGCCTGACCGGCCGCTTCGGCCTGCGCCGCATCATCAACGGCCTCGAGCGCATGCCGCACGCCGGCATCGACGTCGCCGTGCCGGTCGGCACGCCGGTGCACGCCGCAGGCAGCGGGGTCGTCGTCGAGGCGGGCGACTACTTCTTCAACGGCAACTCGGTCTACATCGACCACGGCCAGGGCCTCGTCACCCTCTATTGCCACCTCGACCGCATCGAGGTGCTGCCCGGCGAGCCGGTCGCCGCCGGCCAGCGCATCGGCCTGTCCGGCAACACCGGCCGCACCAGCGGCCCGCACCTGCACTGGACGGTGCTGCTCAACGGCGCCGCCGTCGACCCGCGCCTGTTCCTGCCGCGGACGAAACGCTGAGCGCCGTGCTACCCTTCCGCCACCCTTTCACGCACAGGGAGCCGCGATGAACCTCAGCGAGACCGAGCGCCGCGACATCGCCGAGCGCGCCGCGCGCCGCGAGGCGCGCACCGGCGTGCAGGTCGTCGCCGCCGTCGTCGGCCGCTGCGATGCCTACCCCGAGATTCCCTGGAAGGCCTTCGCCCTGTTCTCCGGCCTGGCCCTCCTCGCCGCCAGCCTGTGGCACCCCGACGCCGTGCTGGGGGGGCTGACTTTCCTCCTCGGCGGCGCCGCCGCCGCGCTGGCCACCGTCTTCCTGCCCGGCTTCGCCCGCCTGTTCCTCGATGCCGCCCGGCGCGAGGCCGAGACGCGCCAGTACGCCGCGGCCTTCTTCCTCGCCAACGGCCTGTCGCGCACGCAGCGGCGCCGCGCCGTCCTGGTGCTGGTCGGCGTCTTCGAGCGCAGCGTGGTGGTGCTGCAAGACAGCGGCCTGGCCCTCGCCGAGACCGAGTTGCAGGAAGTCATCGCGCGCATGACGCCGCAGCTCGCCGCCGGCCGGGTCGCGCCGGCCCTGCGCGAGGGGCTCGATGCCCTTGAGGCACTGCTCGCCGCCAAGGGGTTCGCCGGCGGCGGCAGCGACGAAATCGCCCAGGAAGTCTTCGAGGAGAAGGGCGCATGAGCAAGCTCGCCCTGTTCCTCGTCGCCTGCCTCGCCGCGCTGACGGCCCTCGCCGCCGACGTGCCCTACCTCTCCGGACGCGTCGTCGACAACGCGGAGATCCTCGACGCCGAGACGAAACGCAAGCTGACCGAGCAGCTCAAGGCGCACGAGGCGGAGACCGCCAACCAGATCGCCGTGCTCACCGTGCCCTCTCTCGAGGGCGAGAGCGTCGAGTCCTACGCCGAACAGGTCTTCAACGCCTGGAAGCTGGGGCAGAAAGGCAAGGACAACGGCGTGCTGGTGCTGGTGGCGCCCGCCGAGCGGCGCATGCGCATCGAGGTCGGCTACGGCCTGGAGGGCACGCTCACCGACGTGGCGGCGAGCCGCATCGTCCGCAACGTGATGACGCCGCGCTTCAAGGAGGGCAACTTCGATGCCGGCATCGAGGAAGGCGTCGCCGCCGTCATCGGCCAGCTCACCGGCAGCGCCGAGGTGCCCGCGGAGGCGCCGCCCCCCGCCGACGACAGGGAATCCGGCGACTTCTTCGAGGGGCCCGACCTGTCGCTCACCGAGCGCATCCTCATCGGCGCCTTCATCTTCGGCATCATCGGCCTGTTCACCGTGCTGGGCATCCTCACGCCGGGCATGGGCTGGTTCCTCTACTTCTTCCTCATCCCCTTCTGGGCGATGTTCCCCATCGTCGTGGTCGGCACGAAGGGCGCGCTGTACCTGCTCGGCACCTATGTGATCGGCTTCCCCATCGCCAAGCTGATCGTCTCGCGCATGCCCTGGTACGAGAAGGCCCAGCGCGACATCAAGACCAAGGGCACGGCCAGCATCGGCGGCTTCACCGTCGGCGGCAGCTCGGGCGGCTCGTCGTGGAGTTCGGGTTCGTCCTCTTCCAGCGGCGGCTTTTCCGGCGGGGGCGGCAGCTCGGGCGGCGGCGGCGCCTCAGGGAGCTGGTAGCCGTTTGATATACGGCAAGGCAAAGCCCGGCGGAGCGGCAACAATGTCGCCGTGCTGCGCAGACTGACTTTTATCCTGCTATTCCCGCTTGCAGCGTCGCATGCCGCGCCGCCGCTGCAGCCGCTCATCGACGCCACGCCCGCCGGCGGCACGCTGCGGCCGGCGCCGGGCACCTACGCCGGTCCGGCGAGCATAACGAAACCCATGACGCTCGACGGCGGCGGCAATGTCACCCTCGAAGGCAACGGAAAAGGCACGGTGCTGACGCTCGCGACGAGCGGCGCCACGCTGCGCGGCCTGCGCCTGACCGGCTCCGGCGACAGCCACGACGGCGTCGACGCCGGCCTGCTCGTCGAGGGCGACGACAACCTCGTCGAGGACAACGTCGTGGACGACGTGCTGTTCGGCATCCACGTGAAGCAGGGCAATCGCAACCGCATCGCCTACAACCGCGTCGGCGGCCGCCCCGCCCCGCGCGGCGCGCGCGGCGACGGCCTGCGCCTGTGGTACAGCCGCCACAACCGCATCGAGGGCAACGCCTTCCGCACCGTGCGCGACCTCACCTTCGCCAACTCGCCCGACAACCGCATCCTCGGCAACACGCTGGCGGACGGCCGCTACGGCATGCAATTCATCTTCTCGCCGCGCGCCGTCGTCGAAAACAACCGCCTCTCGGACACCGACACCGGCATCGCCGTGCTCTACTCGCCGGAGCTCGTCGTGCGCGGCAACACCATCGCCCACGCCCTCGACGGCGGCGGCGCCGGCATCGCCTTCAAGGACAGCGGCAACGCGCTGGTGGAAAACAACGAGGTCCTGCACTGCGCCGCCGGCCTCTCCGCCAATGCCCCGCTCAACGCCGACGCCGCGCTCACGGTGCGCAACAACCGCTTCGCCCACAACGTCGTCGGCATGTATTTCTACGGCGAGAAGGGCGGCCACCGCATCACCGGCAACCGCTTCGAGAACAACCTGACGCAGGTGGCGGTGAGCGCCGCCGGCGTCGGCGAGGCCAATCTGTGGCAGGGCAACATGTGGAGCGACTACCAGGGCTTCGACCGCAACCACGACGGCGTCGGCGACACCCCGCACGAGATCTGGCTCTACTCGGACCGCATCTGGATGGAGACGCCGCGCGCGAAATTCTTCGCCAACTCGCCGGCGCTGGAGCTGCTCGACCTGCTGGAACGCCTCGCCCCTTTCGCCTCGCCCTCGCTCATCCTGCGCGACCCGGCGCCGCGCATGGCGCGGTAAAATATTGGCCTGACCAACGATCGCCGCTCCCCGCTTGAACGCCCCCCTGCCCCGAACCGACTGGCGTGCCGTGCTGGCCGCCGCCTTCTGCGGCGTCGCCGTGACCATGAACGTCGGCAAGGTGCCGATCGCCATGGAGGCGCTGCGCACGGAATTCGGGCTCTCGCTCGTCGCCACCGGCTGGATCTCCTCGATGATCAACCTGATCGCGGTGAGCGGCGCCCTGCTCTTCGGCCTCTTCGGCGACCGCGTCGGCGCCCTGCGCATGTGCTTCGCCGGCCTCGCCATCAGCCTGCTCGGCGGCCTCGGCGCGCTGCTCGCCGACGGGGAATCGGCGCTGCTGCTGTCGCGCTTCGCCGAGGGCGCCGGCATGGTCTCGGTCGCCGTCTCGGCGCCGGCCCTGCTCTCCGCCGCCAGCAGCCCGCACGACCGCCGCTTCGCGCTGGGCATCTGGAGCGGCTACCTGCCGGCCGGCGTCGGCATCGTCATGCTGCTCGCGCCGC
>WYAY01000207.1 GCA_011526165.1 Sulfuritalea sp. | reverse complement strand
CTATGAGCGGAATCGACGAAATCAAGTGGGACAAGGACGGCCTCGCGCCGGCCATCGCGCAGGATGCGGCGACGGGGGAAATCCTCATGGTCGCCTGGATGAACCGCGAGTCGCTGGAACGCACGCTGGCCTGCGGCGAGGCGGTGTACTGGTCGCGCTCGCGCAGGAAGTTCTGGCACAAGGGCGAGGAGTCCGGCCACACGCAGAAAGTGCGCGAAATCCGCACCGACTGCGACAACGACGTGCTGCTGCTGAAGATCGAACAGGTCGGCGGCATCGCCTGCCACACCGGCCGGCGCAGCTGCTTCTTCCAGAAGCTCGAAGACGGCCGCTGGGTGGCCGTCGATCCGGTGCTGAAGGATCCGAAGGAGATCTACAAATGATTAACTGCGAGGTGCTCTACAGGCTTGCCGACACGCTGAAAGAGCGCCGTGGCGCCGAGCCTGACTCTTCCTATGTCGCCAGTCTCTATCACAAGGGCACCGAGGCCATCTGCAAGAAAGTGGCCGAGGAAGCCGCCGAAACCATCATGGCGGCGAAGGACAAGGACCGCCTGCACATCGTGCGCGAGACGGCCGACCTGTGGTTCCACAGCCTGATCCTGCTGGCGCACTTCGGCCTCGGCCCCGACGACGTGCTGGCCGAGTTGCACCGCCGCGAGGGTATCTCCGGCATCGACGAGAAGAGATCGCGGAAGGGCGGCTGAGATGGGCGACTGCATCTTCTGCCGCATCGTGCGCGGCGAGATCCCCTCGAAGAAGATCTACGAGGACGAGCATGTCTTCGCCTTCCACGACATCAATCCGATCGCGCCGGTGCATTTCCTCATCATTCCCAAGGCCCACGTCCCCTCGCTCTACGAGTGCGAAGCCGCCCACGAGCCGGCGCTCGCTCGCATGCTGTCCGTCGCCGGCCGCCTGGCGCACGAGCAGGGCGCCACCGACGGCTTCCGCACCATCGTGAACACGGGTCGGGTCGGGCGGCAGGAGGTGTATCATGTGCATCTTCACGTCCTCGGCGGCCCGGACGTCCTCCCTGGCATGCTAAAGCGTTAGAAAACATATAGATAGATAGGAGAAGGCAATGGGTTCATTCAGCATCTGGCACTGGCTGATCGTCCTGCTGATCATCGTGCTGATCTTCGGCACGAAGAAGCTGCGCAACATCGGCCAGGACCTGGGCGGCGCCGTGAAAGGCTTCAAGGACGGCATGAAGGAAGGCACGGCGGAGAAATCCGCCGAAGCGCCACCGCAGGTCGGCGGCCAGACCATCGAAGGCGAAGTCAAGGAAAAGACCAAGAGCTAGCGTCCCGGGAATCAAGTGCCGGGAATCAGGCTTGTGGCCTTGTTCCGACTCCTGATTCCTGATTCCTGAGAATGTTCGACATCGCCTTTTCCGAGCTGATTGTCATTGCTCTCGTGGCGCTCGTCGTCATCGGCCCGGAGCGGCTGCCGCGCGTGGCGCGCACCGCCGGCCATCTGCTCGGCCGGCTGCAGCGCTATGTCAGCGACGTCAAGACCGACATCAACCGGGAAATCCAGCTCGAGGAGCTCAAGAAGATGCAGCAGCAGGTCGAGGAATCCGCCCGCGACCTGCAGTCCAGCGTGACGCAGGAACTCACCAGCATGGAAAGCGCGCTGAACCGGTCGGTGGCCCTGACGGAGGCACCCATGCCGGCCGCGGAAGAACTCCCGCCGGCCGCCGAGCCGTACGTGGCGCAGACGGCGGAGCCGACGCCGCAACTGGAGCTCGGCTTCGACGCCCGTCAGGACGCGCCGGGCAAGCCGGCCTGACCCCGCCGCCATGTCGGAACAGCAGGAAACCTTCATTTCCCACCTGGTCGAGCTGCGCACGCGCCTGATCCGTGCCTTTCTTGCCGTTCTGGTGGTCTTCCTCTGCCTGTTTCCCTGGGCCAAGGAACTCTATGCCATCGTTGCCCAGCCGCTGCTCTCCGCCCTGCCGCAGGGCGGCCAGATGATCGCCACCGACGTCGTCGGCGTGTTCATCGTGCCGATGAAGGTGGCCCTGCTGGTGGCCTTTTTGCTGACGCTGCCCTACGTGCTGTTCCAGGTCTGGTCCTTCGTCGCGCCGGGACTCTACGCCCACGAGAAGAAGCTGATCCTGCCGCTCACGATGGTCAGCGTGCTGCTGTTCTTCATCGGCATGGCCTTTGCCTACTTCGTTGTCTTTCCGACGGTGTTCCAGTTCATGGCGGCGATGGCGCCGGAGGGCGTGGCCTGGATGACGGACATCGAGAAATACCTGTCCTTCGTGCTCACCACCTTCATCGCCTTCGGCGTCACCTTCGAGGTGCCGGTGATCGTTATCGTGCTGGTGCGCATCGGCGTGGTGAACATCGCCAAGCTGAAGGAAATCCGCCCCTACGTCGTCGTCGGCGCCTTCGTCATCGCGGCGATCTTCACGCCGCCCGACGTCGTCTCGCAATTCCTGCTGGCGGTGCCGCTGTGTCTGCTCTACGAGCTGGGCATCGTCTTCGCGCGCTTCGTGCAGAAGCCCGCCGGCGAGTCCGACTACGCGCCGCCGAGCGAGGCCGAGATGGAGCAGGAACTGGATCGGGAAGAAATGCGGGCCGAGGCCGACGCGAAGAAGAGCGGCTGACGCGGCGGCCGCCAGCCGCTATGATGCACGGATTCATGCGGGGGTAGACATGGTTCGCCCGACTCGCCCTGGCCTCACCAACGACGCCGACGTCCGCAGCCTGGCGTCGAACGCCCTGCTGCGCATCTTCGACAGCCTCTACGAGGGCGCGGTGGTGGTGGACCGCGCCGGCCGCATCACCTGGATCAACGACAAGTACAAGGCGCTGCTCGGCTGGAACGGCGCCGATCCGGTCGAAGGCCGCCCGATCGAGGAGGTCATTCCCAACAGCCGTTTGCGCCATGTCATCGAGAGCGGCCGCGCCGAACTGCTCGACGTCTTCGCCATCGGCGCGCGCCAGGTGGTCGTCTCGCGCATCCCCCTGCAGGACGGATCCGGCGCCGTCATCGGCGCCCTCGGCGTCATCCTCTACGACCGCGTGCAGGCGCTCAAGCCCATCGTCTCCAAGTTCCAGCAGCTGCAGGCCGACCTCGCCAGCGCGCGGCGCGAACTGGCCGGCACGCGCCAGGCCAAGTACCGCTTCAGCCAGATCGCCGGCCTGTCGGCGCGCATGCGCGACGTCAAGGAGCAGGGGCGGCGCGCCGCCGAGCGCGACGCCACCGTGCTGCTGCTCGGCGAGACCGGCACCGGCAAGGAGCTCATGGCGCACGCCGTCCATGCCGCCAGCCGGCGCGCCGACAAGGCACTGGTCAGCCTGAATGCGGCGGCGATTCCCGAGACGCTGCTGGAGACGGAACTGTTCGGCGTCGAGCCGGGCGCCTATACCGGCGCCGCAGCCAAGCCGCGGCCGGGCAAGTTCCAGCTGGCCGACGGCGGCACGCTGTTTCTCGACGAGGTGGGCGACATGCCGCTTGGCCTGCAGGCCAAGCTGCTGCGCGTGCTGCAGGAGGGCGAAGTCGAGCCGGTCGGCTCGAACCGGCTGCGCAGCATCGATGTGCGGGTGATCGCCGCCACCAGCCGCGACCTCAAGGCCATGGTCGATGCCGGCGCCTTCCGCGCCGACCTGTATTACCGCCTCAACGTCCTGCCGATCCGCCTGCCGTCCCTGCGCGAGCGGCCGGAAGACCTGCCGGTGCTGTGCGAGGCGCTGCTGGAACGGATTGCCGAAAAGGCGGGCGAGCCGGTGAAGTCGGTTTCGGCCGCCGGCCTGGCCCGCCTGGGCAGCTATCATTGGCCAGGCAACGTGCGGGAACTCGACAACATCTTGCAGCTGGCGGCGGCGCGACACGATGAACGCGTGCTCGGCCCGGAGCATTTCGAGGGACTGCCCGTGACGGCGCCGGTGCCCCTTCCGGTTGCCGACGGCGAGATCGTTCGCCCCTTGCGCGAAGCGGTTGCGGCAACCGAAAAGGCGGAAATTCTCAAGGCGCTGTCAGCTGCCCATGGTGTCAAGTTGAACGCCGCGAGACTGCTCGGCATCAGCCGCGCGCAGCTCTACGAGAAGCTGGCCACCCATGGCTTGCTGTCCGAATCGGCGGACAGAAAAGAAGCTGTCTGAAATTCCGGACAGCAATCAAATCAATCAAAATCATATAGTTGCAAATTACCTGGGGCATTCCGTCAGGAATTCCGGACAGCCGCTTTGCCCCGACATGTCGGTTTGCGCTCACTCATTTGTTGTTAGCTCCAATAAAACAACAAGTTGAAAACTCAGGCACGGGTTGTGCACTAGCCTTCCCCAAGGCCTCTGGCCTGTTCTCGGAAACGATTACCAATAAGGAGGGAAGCATCATGTTCAAACGCTGCCTAAGCACTGCCCTGGCGGCCGGCGCCCTGATCCTGTCCGGATCGGTCGCGGCCCAGGAGCTCAAGATTGCCCTGATCGCCGGCAAGACCGGTCCGCTGGAGGCCTATGCCAAGGACACGGAAAAAGGCTTCATGCTCGGCCTGGAATACCTGACCAACGGCACCATGACGCTTAACGGCCGCAAGATCCGGGTCATCGTCAAGGACGACCAGTTGAAGCCCGATCTCGGCAAGGCGATGCTGGCCGAGGCCTACGGCGACGACAAGGTCGACATTGCCGTCGGCACCACCAGTTCCGGCGTGGCCCTGGCCATGCTGCCGGTAGCGGAGGAATACAAAAAGGTGCTGATCGTCGAGCCGGCGGTGGCCGACGCCATCACCGGCGACAAGTGGAACCGCTACATCTTCCGCACCGGCCGCAATTCCGCCCAGGACGGCCTCGCCAGCGCCGCCACCCTGAAGAGCGGCGGCAGCGTGGCCTACCTGGCGCAGGACTACGCCTTTGGGCGCGACGGCGTCAAGGCCGGCAAGGAAGCCCTCGCCGCGGTGGGCAGCAAGGCCACGGTGGTGCATGAGGAATATGCGCCGCAGACCACCACCGACTTCACCGCCCCGGCGCAGCGCGTGTTCGACGCGCTGAAGGACAAGCCCGAGCCGCGCGTGCTCGGCATCATCTGGGCCGGCGCGCACCCGATGACCAAGATCGCCGACCTCAAGCCCGAGCGCTTCGGCATCATGCTGGCGCCCGGCGGCAACATCCTGCCGGTGATGAAGGGCTGGCGGAACTACGCCGGCACCGAGGGCGCCATTTATTACTACTACGCCTTCCCGAAGAACAAGATGAACGACTGGCTGGTGGCCGAGCACCAGAAACGCTTCAATGCGCCGCCGGACTTCTTCACCGCCGGCGGTTTCGCCGCCGCCAGCGCAGCGCTGACGGCGCTTGCCAAGGCCGGTTCCAGCGATACCGAGAAGCTGATCGCCGCCATGGAAGGCATGGACTTCGACACGCCGAAGGGCAAGATGACCTTCCGCAAGGAGGACCACCAGGCGATGCAGTCGATGTACCACTTCCGCATCAAGAAGGCCCAGGCCGGCGAGTGGGACCTGCTCGAACTGGTGCGCGAGATCCCGGCATCCGAGCTGCCGGTGCCGGTGCGCAACAAGCGCTGAGAAAAGTCAGTCGCTGCGGCACGGCAATGAGGGTAATCCCATGAGCCACGAAGTGGCGAACGACCGCCACCCCCTTCCTCGGGAAGGGGGGCGGGGGGAAGACAGTCAGGCGGCTGAGCATCCCGTCCTCGCCACCGAGGGCCTCACCATCCGCTTCGGCGGCCATGTGGCGGTGAACAACGTCACGGCCGAGTTCCGGCCGGGTACGCTCACCGCCATCGTCGGCCCCAACGGCGCCGGCAAGACCACCTACTTCAACCTGATCTCCGGCCAGCTGCCGGCCACGTCCGGCAGCGTCAGGCTCTACGGCGAGGACATCACGCATCTCGGTGCCGCGCAGCGCACGCATCGCGGCATCGGTCGCGCCTTCCAGCTGACCAACCTGTTCCCCAACCTGACGGTGCTGGAGAACGTGCGCATGGCGGTGCAGAGCCGCGCCGGGCTGGGGTTGAATCTGCTTTCGCTGTGGTCGGACCACGTCGAGACCATCGAGAAGGCCGAGCACTACCTGAACCGCGTCGCGCTGGCCGAACGCCGCCACGAGACCGCCTCGGCGCTCTCGCACGGCGACAAGCGCAAGCTGGAAGTGGCCATCCTGCTGGCGCTGGAGCCGGACATCTTCATGTTCGACGAGCCGACCGCCGGCATGAGCGTGGACGAGGTGCCGGTGGTGCTGGAACTGATCCGGCACGTCAAGGAGCAGGGCGACAAGACCATCCTGCTGGTCGAGCACAAGATGGATGTGGTGCGCTCGCTCGCCGACCGCATCGTCGTGCTGCACAACGGCTACCTCGTCGCGGACGGCGATCCGGCCGAGGTGATGAACTCGCCCATCGTGCAGGAAGCCTATCTCGGCATGGGGATCGCAGAGAGTGTCTGAGGCCATGCTGTCGCTCACCGGCGTGCACACCCACATCGGCCAGTACCACATCTTGCAGGGCGTGGATCTGACGGTGCCGCGGGGCGGGCTCACCGTGTTGCTCGGCCGCAACGGCGCCGGCAAGACCACCGCGCTGCGCACCATCATGGGCCTGTGGCATGCCTCGCGCGGGGCCCTGCTCTTCGACGGCGAGGACATCACCCGGGCGGCGACGCCGGACATTTCCTGCGCCGGCATCGCCTACGTCCCCGAGAACATGGGCATCTTCTCCGACCTGACGGTGCGCGAAAACCTGCTGCTCGCGGCGCGCGCCGGCGCGCCCGACGCGGCGCGGCTGGAGTGGATCTTCGGCTTTTTTCCGGCGCTGAAGAAGTTCTGGAACCAGGCCGCCGGCACGCTCTCCGGCGGCCAGAAGCAGATGCTGGCGATCGCCCGTGCCATCGTCGAGCCGAGGAAACTGCTGCTGGTGGACGAGCCGACCAAGGGTCTGGCGCCGGCCATCATCCAGAGCCTGATCGCCGCCTTTCGCGAGTTGAAGGCGATGGAGACGACCATCCTCCTCGTCGAGCAGAACTTCAGCTTCGTCCGCTCGCTCGGCGACACGGTGGCGGTGATGGACGACGGCCGCATCGTGCACAGCGGGCCGATGGCCGAACTGGCCGAAGACCGCAACCTGCAGCAGAAGCTGCTCGGACTTTCCCTGGACGCGCACCAATGACTATCGCCACACCGCTGCCCGACGCCGAACTGCCGAAGCCGCGGCTCGATTATCCGCCGCTGCTGGTGCTGCCGGTGCTGGCGCTCCTCGCCCTGCCGCTCGTCGGCAGCTTCCCGACCTGGGTGACGCTGACCGTCGCCGGACTCGCCATGGGCATGATGATCTTCATCATGGCCAGCGGGCTGACCCTGGTGTTCGGCCTGATGGACGTGCTCAACTTCGGCCACGGCGCCTTCGTCTCGGTCGGCGCCTTCACCGCCACCCTGGTGCTGCTGCCGATGCAGGGCTGGATGCAGGCCGACTCTGTGCTGATGAACCTGGCGGTGCTGGGGCTGGCCGTGGCGCTCGCCATGCTGGTCACCGGGGCGCTGGGCTGGGCCTTCGAGCGCGTCATCGTCATGCCGGTGTACGGCCAGCACCTGAAGCAGATCCTCATCACCATGGGCGGCATGATCGTCGCCGAGCAGATGATCCATGTCGTCTGGGGCCCGGACCAGATTCCGCTGCCGCTGCCGGCCTCGTTCCGCGGCGTCATCCTGTTCGGCGATGCCGCCGTCGAGAAGTACCGGCTGATCGCCGTCGCCGTCGGCCTGGTCGTCTTCGCCGCCATGTTCCTCGTGCTCAACCGCACCAAGGTCGGCCTGCTCATCCGCGCCGGCGTCGAGAACGGCGAGATGGTCGAGGCGCTCGGCTACCGCATCCGCCGCCTCTTCGTCGGCGTCTTCGTCGCCGGCTCGGCCCTGGCCGGCCTCGGCGGCGTGCTGTGGGGACTGTACAAGGAGACGCTCACCGCCGCCATGGGCTCGGACCTGATGGTGCTGGTCTTCATCGTCATCATCATCGGCGGGCTCGGCTCGGTCGGCGGCTGCTTCATCGGCGCGCTGCTGGTGGCGCTGCTGGCCAACTACACCGGCTTCCTGGCGCCGAAGATCGCGCTGGCCTCGAACATCCTGCTCATGGTGGCCATCCTGCTGTGGCGGCCGCAGGGGCTGTATCCGGTGGCGAAGCGATGATCCTGACGCGCATCCTCTCGGGCGATTTCCCGCGCAGCCGCATCCTCGCCGTGGCGCTGCTGATCGTCTTCGCCGCGCTGGCGCTGGCGCCCTTCCTGTTCCCCGGCGCGCGCGCCATCAACGTCGCCGCCACCGTCTGCGTCTTCGTCGTGCTGGTGGCCTCCTACGACCTGCTGCTCGGCTACACCGGCATCGTCTCCTTCGCCCACACCATGTTCTACGGCATCGGCGCCTACGGCGTCGGCCTGTCTTTGCACAGCATCGGCCCGACCTGGGGCGCCGTGTTCATGGGACTGACTTTGGCCCTGCTGCTCTCGCTCGCCCTGGCGCTGGTGATCGGCCTGTTCTCGCTGCGCGTGAAGGCCATCTTCTACGCCATGATCACCCTGGCGGTGGCCTCGGCTTTCGCCATCCTTGCTTCCCAGTTGTCGGATTTCACCGGCGGCGAGGACGGCCGCACCTTCGGCGTGCCGGAGGTGCTGCGGCCCGGCTTCCGCCTGGTCGAGGCGGAGGTCTTCGGCACCGCCCTAAATGGCAAGGTGATTACCTACTACCTGGTGTTCTTCTCGGCGCTGGCGCTGTTCCTGCTGCTGCTGCGCGTGGTCAACTCGCCCTTCGGCCGCGTGCTGCAGGCCATCCGCGAGAACGATTTTCGCGCCGAGTCCCTCGGCTACCGCACGGTGATCT
>WYAY01000206.1 GCA_011526165.1 Sulfuritalea sp. | reverse complement strand
GGCTGGGTGGCGGCGAATTCCTCGCGCACGGCCATCAGGCCGGGCATCTCGGTTTCGGCGATGGCGATTTCCTTGCGGCCCCAGTCGGCGAGGCCGATGTCGGCGACCTTGTAGTCGGCAAAGCCGGCGGGTTGGATGACAGCGTTCATGTGTGGCTCCTTGTCAAAGCAGCCGGGGGGAGATGGGGGAGAGATTTGCTCTCACCTGCCATCCCGTGTCCGGCACGGGTTGAGGTGAGCGCCGTTGAAACGTGTCCGAGCCTGGGGGCCGACTGATGCGGCGCCTCGCAGCGCTCCTCGGAAGCGGCGCATTATACGCCTCGCCCGAGCCGGGATTGACATACATATTCCAATATGTATAAATGGCGCCATGCGCTATGTCTGGGACGAAGCCAAGCGTCAGGCCAACCTCAAGAAGCATGGTCTGGACTTTGCCGACGCGCCCGAGGTATTCGCCGGCCCGATGGTGTTGATCGAGGACAGTCGGGCGGACTATGGCGAGCAGCGCATGATCGGCATCGGGCTGCTGGATTGTCTGGTGGTGCTGATCGTGCATGTCGAAACCGACGAGACAATCCGCATCATTTCCATGCGCAAGGCGGACAGCGATGAAACGGACCTCTTCTACCAAAACGCCGGTTACTTCTGACGACGCGCCGAAGCTGGCGCAAAAGGATTTCGACAAGGCGCGCTTCCGCGTCGGCGGCAAGGAGGCCAGCCGCGCCGAATGGCAGGCGGCGACACGCGCGCGGGTGGGCAAGCTGCGCATCAACATCATGCTCGATGCACCCATCGTCGAGCACTTCAAGGCCCTGGCCGGCGAGCGCGGCTACCAGACCATCATCAACGACACGCTGCGGCGCGTCATCGAGGCCGGGCACATCGAGGCCGACATCCGGCGCGTGATCCGCGAGGAGCTGGCGCACGACTGATATCCCGCCAGCGGGCCGGGATGGGCTAAACTCCGGCGTCATACCATTCGGATGTTCCCAGCGCCGATGACCGAAGGAAATCCGACCGAAGGAAGTGCAAAGCCCCTTGGGATGACCGCCGATGCCATCGAGCGCTTCATCGCCCGCTGGCAGGCCGCCGGCGGGTCGGAGCGCGCCAACTACCAGCTCTTCATCGGCGAACTCACCGAGCTGCTCGGCCTGCCCCGGCCCGACCCCGCCCGCGACGACACGCGGGACAACGCCTACGTCTTCGAGCGCCGCGTGCGCTTCCGCCACGGCGACGGCAGCGAATCCCACGGCTTCATCGACTGCTACCGGCGCGGCGCCTTCGTGCTGGAGGCGAAGCGGATCAAGGCCAACGGCGGCAAGGGCTTCGACGACGCCCTGCAGCGCGCCCGCGGCCAGGCCGAGGCCTATGCCCGCGCCCTGCCGGCCGGGGAGGGGCGGCCGCCCTTCCTGGTGGTGGTGGATGTCGGCAACGTCATCGAGCTGTATGCGGAGTTCTCCCGCTCCGGCGCCACCTACACGCCCTTCCCCGATCCGCGCTCGCACCGCATCCGGCTGACTGACTTTCGCGACGCGGCCATCCGCGAGCGGCTCGCCGCCCTCTGGCTCGACCCGCTCTCGCTCGACCCGACGCGCGCCACCGCCCGCGTCACGCGCGAGGTGGCCGAGCGCCTGGCCGAGGTGGCCAAGGCGCTGGAGGGCGCGGGCCATGACGCCGAGACCGTCGCCGGCTTCCTCAGCCGCTGCCTGTTCACCATGTTCGCCGAGGACGTCGAGCTGCTGCCGCGGCGCGACGGCAAGGGCGCCTTCACGATCCTGCTGGAGAGCCTGAAGGACGACCCGGCGCAGTTCGTGCCGCTGGTGGGCGAGCTGTGGCGGGCGATGGACACCGGCGAGTTCTCCGTCGCCATCCGCGCAGCGCTGCCGCGCTTCAACGGCAAGCTGTTCAAGCAGCCGCAGGTGTTGCCGCTGACGCGCGACCAGATCGAACTGCTCATCAAGGCGTCCCAGGCCGACTGGACGCAGGTCGAGCCGGCCATCTTCGGCACGCTGCTGGAGCGCGCCCTCGATCCTGCCGAGCGCCACGCGCTGGGCGCGCACTACACGCCGCGCGCCTATGTCGAGCGGCTGGTGCTGCCCACCGTCATCGAGCCGCTGCGCCAGAGCTGGAGCCATGTCCAGGCCGCCGCGCTGATGCTGGCGAACGAAGGGAAAGAGAAGGAGGCCATCGCCGAGCTGCGCGCCTTTCACCACCGCCTGTGCGAGTTGAAGGTGCTCGATCCGGCCTGCGGCTCGGGCAACTTCCTCTACGTCACGCTGGAGCACATGAAGCGCCTGGAGGGCGAGGTGCTCAACCAGCTCGCCGAGATCGGCCACACGCAGGCGATGCTGGAGACCGAAGGGTTGAGCGTCGATCCGCATCAGTTCCTCGGCCTGGAGATCAATCCGCGTGCGGCGGCGGTGGCCGAGATGGTGCTGTGGATCGGTTATCTGCAGTGGCATTTCCGCACGCGCGGCCATGTCATGCCGCCGCAGCCGGTGCTGAAGGATTTCCGCAACATCGAATGCCGTGATGCGGTGCTGGCCTACGACTCGGTCGAGTACGTCACCGACGCGCGCGGCGTGCCGGTGTCGCGCTGGGACGGCAAGACGACGAAGAAGCATCCCGTCACCGGCGAGGACGTGCCCGACGAGGCCGCGCAGGTGCCGCTGGAGCGCTACGTCAATCCGCGCCGCGCCGAATGGCCGCCGGCCGACGTGGTGGTGGGCAATCCGCCGTTTATCGGCATGGGGTGGATGCGTAATGCGCTGGGCGATGGTTACGTCGAAGCCCTGCGCGGCGTGTGGTCGGAAATGCCCGAGTCGGCGGATTTCGTCATGTATTGGTGGCACAAGGCGGCTTGCCTGGTGCGTGCGGGTTTGTTGTCGCGCTTCGGCTTCATCACCACCAACAGCGTTCGGCAGACCTTCAACCGGCGCGTGCTGGAGCGTCATCTCGGGGCGGGGGACGGGGCTGCCCCGCCCTCCTTAGCGGCAGAAAGCGCCGAATGCGTCGGTCGGGGCAGCCCCGTCCCCCTCCATCTGGCGTTCGCGGTGCCGGATCACCCTTGGGTGGACAGCGCGGATGGGGCGGCGGTGCGGATTGCCATGACCGTGGGGGTGATGGGGTCGGGCGAGGGGCGGTTGCTGACCGTCGTTGACGAACGGGCGGGCGGCGGCGACGGTTTGGAGGTGCAAACCGTTGAGCGCCTGGGCGTGATCCATGCCGACCTGACCATCGGTGCCAACGTGTCGTCCGCGCAGGCGCTGCAGGCCAATGCGGGCGTGAGTTCGCCGGGTTTCAAGCTGCATGGCGCGGGTTTCATAGTCAGTCCCGAGGACACGGCGAAACTGGAAGCCAACGCGCCCATCAAGCCCTACCGCAACGGCAAGGACCTCACTGACCGGCCGCGCGGCGTGAAGGTGATCGACCTGTTCGGCTACACGGCGGAAGAAGTTCGTACCCGCTGGCCGGCGACCTACCAATGGGTGCTGGAGCGCGTGAAGCCGGAGCGCGATGCCAAGGCGCATAGCAAGGACGGCGCGGGTTATGCCAGGCTGTGGTGGCTGCATGGCAAGCCACGGCAGGAATTGCGCCGCATGCTCGTCGGTCTGCCGCGCTACATTGCCACCGTCGAAACTGCTAAGCATCGTGTCTTCCAGTTCCTCGACGCCAGCATCGCGCCGGACAACAGGCTTATTTGTGTCGCACTCGACGACGCCTATTGCCTCGGCGTTTTGTCCAGCCGCGTGCATGTCGCCTGGGCGCTGGCAACAGGCGGCACGCTCGAAGATCGCCCCGTCTACAACAAGACCCTGTGCTTCGATACCTTCCCCTTCCCCGACGCCACGCCCGAACTGCAGGCGCGGATTCGCGATCTCGCGGAGCAGATCGATGCGCATCGGAAACGGCAGCAGGCGGCGCATGCGGAGCTGACGCTGACGGGGATGTACAACGTCCTCGACAAACTGAAAGTCAGTCTCCCCATGACGGCGAAGGAGAAGGCGATTCACGAGAGGGGGCTGGTGTCGGTGCTGAAGAGCCTGCACGAGGAGCTGGATGCGGCGGTGCTGGCGGCTTACGGCTGGGACGATGCGCCGTCGGACGAAACCCTCCTCGAACGCCTCGTCGCTCTGAACGCCGAGCGCGCCGCCGAGGAGGCGGCCGGCCAGGTGCGCTGGCTGCGCCCCGCATTCCAGCACCCCCAGCAACCGCAGGCGGTTCAGGCGGAGATGGGATTGTCCCGCCCGACGCATTCGGAAGCCGCTAAGGAGGGCGGGACAAGCCCATCTCCGCCCCGCACCGAGCCGGAACGCCACCCCTGGCCGAACACGCTCCCCGAGCAGGTCGCCGCCGTCGCCCGCGTGCTGGCCGAAGCCCGCGCCCCGCTCGCCGAAGCCGACCTCGCCGCCCGCTTCACCGGCAAGGGTCCCTGGAAGAAGCGCCTGCCGCAGCTCCTCGACACCCTCGTCGCCCTCGGCCGCGCCCGGGTGCTGGAAGACGGCCGCTGGATGGGGTAAGTTACGCGAAGACGGTTATGGAGCATTGCCATGAAAACCAGTGATTTGATCGACGAAGCGGTTTCGCTGCCGCTGGAAGAGCGGGCGAGGGTGGTGGACACCCTGCTCCAAAGCCTCAATCCGCCGGACGAGGCGGCTGCTGCCGCATGGCTCGAAGTGGCCCGCCGGCGACTGGCCGAGTTGCGCTCCGGTACGGCCGCCGCAGTCGACGGCGAGCAGGTCTTTGCGCGCATTCGCGACCGTTACGGCGCATGAATTTTTGGTTTCACCCGGAGGCCGAGGAAGAATTCGAGGCTGCCGTGGCCTGGTACGAGGAAAGGGAAAACGGCCTCGGCCTGGATTTTGCCGCCGAGGTTCGCGAAGCGATCAGGCTGGCGCAGTCGATGCCTCTAGCCTGGCCCAGGATGGAAGAAGCTATCCGCCGTGTTCTGGTCCATCGGTTTCCCTATGGCGTTTTGTATTCCATTGAAGGCGACCGACTTCACATCCTGGCTGTCATGCACCTTAGGCGTCGGCCTGGTTACTGGCGAGAACGGATTCCTGTTTGACCCGGTTCCGGAAAAAGAAGGGGCCAACCCCCGCTACGCAGTGATCGGCCCACGATGGGATTATCGTTCAGGCAGGCTTGAAATCCAAGCAGAACGGGCGCCAGCGGCGCCCGTTTCGCATTTATGCCGTAGAAATTACAACCCGGCGTCGGCCTTCAGCGCCGCCGCCTTGTCGAGCGCCTCCCAGGTGAACTCCGGCTCGTCGCGGCCGAAGTGGCCGTAGGCGGCGGTCTTGCGGTAGATCGGCCG
>WYAY01000205.1 GCA_011526165.1 Sulfuritalea sp. | reverse complement strand
GCTACGAGGCCGGCAACGAGATCCTGCGTCAGGCCGCTGCCCGGCTGAAGGAATGCGTCGCCGAGTCCGGCGCCATCCTGGCCCGCTTCGGCGGCGACGAGTTCGGCATCTATTATCCCGGCCTGACGGACAAGGATGCCGTACAGAATTTCGTGGCCTGGCTGAAGCAGGCCTTCGATGCCCCCTTCATGCACGCCGGCGTCGAGCTGTACATCAACTGCTCGGTCGGCATCGCTTTGGTGCCGGAGGACGGCAAGCAGGTGTACGACCTGCTGATGAACGCCGAGACGGCGATGGCCAACGCCAAGCGCAGCGGCGGCAACGGCCACCGCTTCTACGTGCGCGAGATGAACGCCACCTCGGCCGAGCGCATCGCCATGGAGAGCGAACTGCGCCATGCCGTCGAGCGCGACGAGCTGTTCCTGCAGTTCCAGCCCTGCGTTGACGCTGCCACGCTCAGGACCATCGGTGCCGAGGCGCTGGTGCGCTGGCGCCACCCCGAGCGCGGCCTGATCCCGCCCGACCGCTTCATTCCGATCGCCGACGAGTCCGGCCTGATCGTGGATATCGGCGAATGGGTGCTGCGCCAGTCCTGCCGCCAGGCGAAGGCCTGGCACGAACTCGGCCATACCGACATTACGATCTCGGTGAACGTCTCCGCCGTGCAGTTCGGCCAGCCGCGCCTGCTGGAGGTGGTCAGCCGGGCGCTCGCCGAATCCGGCCTGCCGCCGCAGGCGCTGACGCTGGAGATCACCGAGTCGGTGGTGATGCACGACGCCGAACAGGCGGTCGGCATGCTGCGGGCGCTCAAGCACATGGGCGTGCGGCTTTCCATCGACGATTTCGGCACGGGCTACTCCTCGCTGTCGTATCTCAAGCGTTTCCCGATCGACATCCTCAAGATCGACAAGTCATTCATTCGCGCGCTCGGCGTCAACGAGGAGGACAGCGCCATCGTGCACACCATCATGGCGCTGGCGAAGAGCCTGCGCCTGACCACCATCGCCGAGGGCGTGGAGACCCTGCAGCAGGTCGAACTGCTGCAGAAGGAGCAATGCGACCGCTTCCAGGGCTTCCATTTCAGCCGGCCGGTGGATCACGCGGTGATGACCGAGCGGTTGCAGGAGGAACAGCGCAAGGCGTGCGCAATCCTGCATTAATGAATTGAAAAGTCAGGGAAAAAAATTTCTAAAAATTTCCTAAAGGTTTTCCGGCGGCGGCCGTAAACAAACGATAAGAAGGCGAACATCCGCGCATGTAGGAATAACTCCTACAGGGCTTGCCGTCCCGTTTCGTACTAAAAATACGGAGGGCGGCCGATTTTGCCGCCCCCTCGTCGGCGGCAGAATGCGTTCAACAAAGGCGCCAGGGGGGTGCCTTGCAAGAACGGAGGAGCGCCAAGATGAGCAACGCGGACGTCTACAACGAGATCAAGGAACTCAACCTGTCCTACCTGATGCTGGCCCAGCAGCTGATCCGCGCCGACCGCGAAACCGCCCAGTACCGGTTGGGCATCAGCGCCGACGTCGCCGAGGTGATCGAGCGCCTGACGCCCGGACAGGTCCTCAAGATGGCCGGCTCGAACATGGCCCTGTGCCGTTTCCGCTTCGACGACAAGCTGCTGCTCGGTCTGCTCACCACCCACGAGCGCGACCGCGGCACCTCGCACACCCATGCGGCGATCCTGGCTTCCGCCCGGCCGGTCGAAGCGATCGCCTGAGCCGGCCGCCATCATGAAAAACAAGAGCGTCGTCACCGAAGCCCGGGAAATCCAGCTGGCCGCCGAATTGATCCGGCTCGGCGCCCGGCTCCAACTGCTGGAAGCCGAAACCCATCTTTCGCGCGAGCGCCTGCTCAAGCTCTACAAGGAAGTGAAGGGCGTCTCGCCGCCGAAGGGCATGCTGCCGTTCTCGACCGACTGGTTCCTCACCTGGCAGCCCAACGTGCATGCCTCGCTGTTCATGTCCTTCTACCAGTTCATGCTGGGCAACACGGAACTGCGCGGACTCGATGCCGTCGTCAAGGCCTACCGCCTGTATCTCGAGCACATCGAGCTGCACGGCATGGAGTGCGTGCTCTCGCTCACCCGGGCGTGGACCTTGGTGCGCTTCTTCGACGCCGGCATGCTGCAGATGGCGCAGTGCGGCGAATGCGGCGGCCATTTCGTTGCCCACGCCCTCGACCTGACGCGGGACTACGTCTGCGGCCTGTGCCACGTGCCGGCGCGGGCGGGCAAGACCAAGCGCCACGCGGAGGCCGTCGCCGCCGCCGCAGTCTGATCAACGTCTGACCTCCTCCTTGTTCCGCAAGGAGACTCCAGCCGCCCGGCCTCTCCATTCCGGGCGGCTTTTTTTTGCTCAAGTTCCCTGGCGGCAGGCCGATATCCGGAACATGCCTGTCAAGGCCATCGTCACCCACTGAAACAGCATGTCCAATAAAAACATAGGGATGTCAGCATGTTCGTGATCGTCGGCTATCTCATTGTCCTCGGCGCCGTGTTCGGCGGCTTCGTCATGGCTGGCGGTCATGTCGCCTCGCTTTTCCAGCCGGTCGAACTGATCATGATCGGCGGCTCGGCGCTGGGCGCCTTCTTCGTCGCGAACACCCCGAAGACCGTCAAAGCGACCCTGAAGGCCCTGCCCAGCCTGCTGAAAGGCTCGAAATTTTCCAAGGCGCTCTACATCGACCTGCTGTCGATGCTCTACGAAGTCCTCGCCAAGGTGCGCAAGGAGGGCCTGATGTCCATCGAGTCGGACGTGGAGAACCCCGAGGCCAGCCCGATCTTCTCGAAAT
>WYAY01000204.1 GCA_011526165.1 Sulfuritalea sp. | reverse complement strand
TCGGTGCCGGTGCGGTACACCGTCATCTTGATGGCGACCACGGTCGGGTCGTCCACCGCCTGCTCGAGGAACTCGACCACCGGGCTGAAGGACTGGTAGGGATGGTGCAGCAGCACGTCCTGCTTGCGGATGCTGGCGAAGACGTCGTAGTTCTTGGCCAGCACCTTGGGCAGGCCCGGCTGGAAGGGCGGGTACTTCAGGTCGGGCCGGTCGACCAGGTCGGGCACCTGCATCAGGCGCACCAGGTTCACGATGCCCGGCACGCGGTAAAGGTCCTCGTAGCCCAGCGCGAACTGCTGCAGGAGGAAGTCGCTCATGACTTCCGAACAGCTGTCCGCCACCTCGAGGCGCACGGCGTCGCCGAAGTGGCGCTGCGGCAGTTCGCCCTGCAGGGCCAGGCGCAGGTTCTTGATCTCCTCCTCGTCCACCCACAGGTCGCTGTTGCGGGTGGCGCGGAACTGGTAGCAGCCCAGCACATTCATGCCGGCGAACAGCTCGCCGACGTTTGCGTGCAGCACCGAGGAAAGAAAGACGAAGCCATAAGGCGCGCCGGCGACGGCTTCGGGCAGGCGGATCACGCGCGGCAGCACGCGCGGCGCCTGCACGATGGCCGCGCCCGAGCTGCGACCGAAGGCGTCCTTGCCCTCCAGTTCGATGGCGAAGTTGAGGCTCTTGTTGAGCACGCGCGGAAAGGGGTGGGCCGGGTCGAGGCCGATCGGGGTGAGCACCGGCATCACCTCGCGGAAGAAATAATCGCGGATCCAGGCCGACTGCGCCTCGGTCCACGTACTGCGCTTGAGGAAGCGGATGCCCTGTTTCTCCAGCGCCGGCAGGATGACGTGGTTGAGCAGGTCGTACTGTTCCTCGATCAGGTCGTGGGCCTCGGCGGCGACGAGGCGGAAGGCCTCGTGCGGGGTGAGGCCGTCGGTGCTCGGGGCGACGGCGCCGAGCTTGATCTGCTCCTTGAGGCCGGCCATGCGGATCTCGAAGAATTCGTCGAGGTTGCTGGAGACGATGCAGAGGAAGCGCAGGCGCTCGAGCAGCGGCACGCCGGCGTCGGCCGCCTGGCCGAGGACGCGGCGGTTGAAGGCGAGCAGGGAGAGTTCCCGGTTGAGGAAGTGCTCGGCCGGGAAGCGTTTGGCGCTCGATGCCTTGATCATTGGTTCCAATTGAATCAGGAAATCCTAATATGTTCAAGCTGCCCAGTTTATGACGGACATGTGACAGCCGGATGACAGGGTGCGCCCGTCGCGGCTGTTAAAATCCGCGCCATGGGCTATGAACTCGTCGCCGCCGTCGATCTGGGCTCCAACAGCTTCCGCCTGCAGGTCGGACGGGTGGTGGACGACCAGATCTATCCGCTCGACTCCCTCAAGGAGCCGGTGCGCCTGGCGGCCGGCCTGACGACCCAGAAGATCCTCGACGGTCCCTCGCAGCTGCGCGCGCTGGAGGCGCTGGCCCGCTTCGGCGAGCGGCTGCGCGGCTTCGACGCCGGCGCGGTGCGGGCGGTGGCGACCAACGCCCTGCGCGTGGCGAAGAACGCGCCGCAGTTCCTCGCCCAGGCCGAGGCGGCGCTGGGCTTCCCCATCGAGATCATTGCCGGCCGCGAGGAGGCGCGCCTGATCTATTTGGGCGTCGCCCACACCCTGCCCAATCCGCGCACCCAGCAGTTGGTGGTGGACATCGGCGGCGGCTCGACGGAATTCATCATCGGCCGCAGCATCGAGCCGCTCGAGCTGGAATCGCTCTACATGGGCTGTGTCGGCTTCAGCCTGCAGTATTTCCCGCGCGGCCGCATCGAGAAATCCGGCATGAAGGCGGCCGAGCTGGCGGCGCGCAAGGAGCTGCAGGCCATCGTGCGGCAGTACAAGAAGACCGGCTGGGAGGAGGCGGTCGGCTCTTCCGGCACCGCCAAGGCGCTGGCGGACATTCTCGAGATGAACGGCCTGTCGGAGACGGGCATCACGCGCGACGGCCTGGAGCGCCTGCGCAGTTTGCTGCTGCATGCCGGCGACCTGGGGAAACTGACTTTGCAGGGCCTGCGGCCCGACCGCATCCCGGTATTGCCGGGCGGGCTGGCCATCATGCTGGCGGTGTTCAAGGAGTTCGGCCTCGAGCGCATGACCTTTTCGGACGGGGCGCTGCGACTTGGCGTGCTCTACGATCTGCTTGGCCGCTATCACCACCAGGACTTGCGCAACGCCACGGTGCAGCAGTTCATGCGCCGCTACCAGGTCGACGCCAGCCAGGCGGCGCGCGTGGCGGCCACCGCGCGCGGCTTCCTGCTGCAGTTGCTGCCTGAGGCGGTTGCCGAGGAGCAGCCCGACGGGCAGGTGCTCGGCTGGGCGGCCCTGATGCACGAAATCGGCATTTCGGTGGCGCATTCCAGCTACCACAAGCACAGCGCCTACATCCTCGCCAACGCCGACATGCCGGGCTTCTCGAAAATGGACCAGGCGCGCCTGTCGCGCGTCGTGCTGGCCCACCGCGGCAAGCTGGAGCGGGTGCAGGAGATCGTCCCCGACAGCGCCGACTGGCTGCTGATCTTCAGCCTGCGCCTGGCCGTCATCCTGCACCGCACGCGAGACGATGCGCCGTTCCCGTCCATCGGCGTGAAACGCAATGAGCGGGGCTTCACCCTCGGCGTCGATCCGCACTGGCTGGCAGTCTCGCCGCTGACGGCCGCGGCGCTGGAGGAGGAGGGCCGGCAGTGGGCGGCCCTGGGCATGGACTTCAGGATCAAGCCGAGAAGCGGCAAATCGCAGGCTGCGGCATAATGCGGCGTCATGCCGGCCGCCGCCGCGGCCGGCCGGCTCAAGAAATATAACGAGGGGGCGGAGTGAACGGCGCAAGCCTGGTACTCGAAACGGATGCCGAAGGCCGGCGCTGGCTGCGTCTGGCGGGCGAATGGCGCCTGATGGCGCTGTCGCCGCGCTATGCGGCCCTCGATGCCGAGCTGTCCGCCCATGCCCGCGATGCCGGCCTCGGCTGGGACCTGCGCGGCATCGTCTCGCTCGATTCCGTCGGCGCCATGCTGCTGTGGCGCGCCTGGAACCACCGTTTCCCCGAGCACCTTGCCACGCGCGACGATCTGGAGCCGGTGTTCGCCCGGCTCTATGCCGCCAGCAAGCTGAAGGAAGCCGGGCCGGAGCCGGCCAAGCCCTACGAGTGGGTCGCCACGGTCGGCAGCCTCACCCTGCGCCTGTGGCGCCATCTGGTGGATTTCACCGCACTGATCGGCCAGCTCATGCTGGACATCTTCCATGTCGCGCGCCATCCGCGCGAGGGCCCCTGGCGCGAGACCTCGGCCAACCTGTACAAGAGCGGCGTGCGCGCCATGCCGGTCACCGCCCTGGTCGGCTTCCTCATCGGCATCGTGCTGTCCTACCTGTCCGCCCTGCAGCTGAAGAACTTCGGCGCCGACATCTTCATCGTGAACATCCTCGGCATGGGCATCGTCCGGGAACTGGGCCCGGTGCTGGTGGCGGTGCTGGTGGCAGGGCGTTCCGGCTCGGCCATGACGGCGCAGCTCGGCGTGATGCGCGTCACCGAGGAGATCGACGCGCTGGCGACGATGGGCGTCTCGCGCAGCCTGCGCCTGGTCTTCCCGAAGGTCGCCGCCCTAGCGCTGGCGATGCCGCTGCTGGTGCTGTGGACCAGCGCCATCGCCCTCATGGGCGGCATGGTCTCGGCACAGTTCCAGCTCGACATCTCCTACGGCTTCTTCATCGATACCCTGCCCAAGGTGGTGCCGGTGGCCAATCTCTACATTGCGCTGACCAAGGGCGTTTGCTTCGGCGTCATGGTGGCCCTGGTGGCCTGCCACTTCGGCCTGCGCGTGAGGCCGAACACGGAAAGCCTGTCCTCGAACACCACCGCCTCGGTGGTGTCGGCGATCACCGTCGTCATCCTGGTCGATGCGGTGTTCGCCATTGCCACGCGCAACATCGGGATGCCGATATGAGCGAACCGGTCATACAGGTCGAACACCTGTCCACCCGCTTCGGCGAGCACTGGGTGCACCGCGATCTCAACCTCGCCATCGAGAAGGGCGAGGTGATGGCGCTGGTGGGCGGCTCGGGCAGCGGCAAGACGACGCTGTTGCGGCAGATGATCGGCCTGCTGCATCCGACCCAGGGCCAGATCCGCCTCTTCGGCGAGCCGCTGTTCACCGGCGATCCGGTACAGGAGCGCAATCTGCGCCGCCGTTTCGGCATGCTGTTCCAGTACGGCGCGCTGTATTCCGCCTTTACGGTGTTCCAGAACATTGCCTTCCCGCTGCGCGAGCTGGGCGTCGTGGACGAGGCGCTGATCCACGATCTGGTGATGCTCAAGCTCTCGATGGTGGAACTGCTGCCGCGCCATGCCTGGCTGATGCCCTCCGAGCTCTCCGGCGGCATGATCAAGCGTGTTGCCCTGGCGCGCGCCCTGTCGCTGGAGCCCGAACTGCTGCTGCTCGACGAACCCACCGCCGGACTCGACCCGGACCGCAGCGAATCCTTCGTCAAGCTGATCAACAGCCTGCACAAGCAGCTGGGGCTGACCGTGGTGCTGGTGACGCACGACCTCGACACCCTGGCCGGCATGGCTACCCGCGTTGCGGTGCTGGCCGAACAGCGTATACTCGCGCTGGGCACGATCGACGAGATCACGAAAGTCGATCACCCGTTCATCCGCAATTTCTTCTGCTGCGACCGCGCGCAGCGAGCGCTGCAGAGCAGGATATCTGAGGGAACCGTCTGAATATGGAAAGCCGGGCTCACGCACTCGCCGCCGGTGTCTTCACGCTGCTGCTCGGGCTGGCCTGCGCGCTGGCCGTCTTCTGGTTCTCGGGCAAGCGCGAAGCCACCAGTGAGTACATCCTCGTCAGCAAAGGCAATGTCTCGGGCCTGAACACCCAGGCGCAGGTGCGCTTCCGCGGCATCCGCGCCGGCAAGGTGCAGGACATCGAACTCGACCCGAACAACCCGCGCAACATCCTCATCACCATCAGCATCGCGTCCGACCTGCCGGTGACCAAGGGCACCACGGCGCGGCTGAATTACCAGGGCGTCACCGGCCTGGCGTCCATCCTGCTGGAAGACAAGGGCGAGAATCCCGAGCCGCTGGCGGCCGCGGACGGCGAGCCGCCGCGCATCGCCTTGCAGCCGGGCTTCATGGACACCCTCGGCGAGAACGCTGCCGAACTGATGACCCAGATGCGCCAGGTCGCCGAGCGCACCACGGCGCTGCTCTCCGACCAGAACGTCAAGCGCATCGGCCAGACCCTGGCCAACGTCGAGACGGCGACGGCCGGGCTCTCGGGCAGCATGAAGGATCTGCCGCCGCTCATGGCTTCCCTGCGGGAGGCGCTGAACGACGAGAACCTGAAACGGCTCAAGTCCACCCTGGCCAACATGGACAAGGCCAGCGGCGAGGCGGCGCCGCTGATCGCCAACCTGCAGGGCGTGGCGAAGAAGCTCGACACGCTGCTCGGCGAGTCGGGCGGCGAGATCACCCAGACCACGCTGCCGCGGCTGAACACCCTGCTGCAGGAACTGGCCGTCAATTCGCGCCAGATGTCGCGCCTGCTCGACCAGATCGAGGACTCCCCCAACATGCTGGTATTCGGCCGCGAGGCGCGCCGCCCGGGCCCGGGCGAGGCGGGCTTCGCCAACCCATGAGGATGTCATGAAGAAAGCCTGGATGCTTGCCGCCGTGCTGCTGGCCGCCTGCGGCGGCGGAGCCAAGTCGGTGTCGAATGTCGCCCAGTACGATCTCGGCGCGGTGCAGCCGGCGCCCAACAACCGCATCGTCGCCGCCCTGCGCGGCATCGACGTCTTCGCCGTCTCCTGGCTGGATTCCTCGGCCATGCAGTACCGCCTGCTGTATGCCGCCAACCAGCGCCGGCAGAGCTATGCCGAGAGCCGCTGGGTGGCGCCGCCGGCCGAACTGGTCGGCTACGGCCTGCGCAAGCGCATGCTCTCGGGCGAGGCGGGCGGCGCCTGCCGCCTGCGGGTCGATCTCGACGAATTCGTCCAGGCCTTCGCGTCGGCCAAGTCCAGCCGCGCCTTGATCGAGGCGCGCGCGCAACTGATTGCGCCGAGCGGCGGAGAAATACTGGCGCGGCGCAGCTTCAGCCTGTCGCGGCCGGCGGACAGCGCCGATGCGGCCGGCGGCGCGGCAGCGCTATCGGCGGCGGTCGAGGCGTTCGCCGCCGAACTGCACGACTGGCTCGGCGGGCTTGACCGGGCCTCCGCGGCAGGCTTGAATATCGCCCAACGCTGCAAGGGCTGAACCGCCGCCTGGGCGGCAGCCGGCAAGCTGCGAGAGAACCCATGTCGGCAAACCCCTATACGATCGGCCTCGACAAGAACGCGGCCAACTATGCGCCGCTGTCGCCGCTCTCGTTCATCGAACGGACGGCGACGGTCTATCCGCAGCGCACTGCCGTCATCCACGGCGCCCGCCGCTTCACCTGGGCCGAGACCTACGACCGCAGCCGACGCCTGGCGTCCGCCCTGGCGGCGCACGGCATTGGCAGGAACGATACTGTCGCGGCGATGCTCTCCAACACGCCGGAAATGCTGGAATGCCACTTCGGCGTGCCGATGGCCGGTGCCGTGCTCAACACCCTGAACACCCGCCTGGACGCCGAGGCCATCGCCTTCATGCTTGGGCACGGCGAGGCCAGGGCGCTGATCACCGATCGCGAGTTTTCGCCGACGGTTTCGAAGGCGCTGGCGCAGGCCGGGCGCGACATGCTGCTGATCGACGTGGACGATCCCGAATACAGCGGGCCGGGCGAGCGCCTCGGCAGCGTCGAATACGAAGCCTTCCTCGCCGGCGGCGACCCGCAATTCCCCTGGCAGGGGCCGGCCGACGAGTGGGACGCCATCTCGCTCAACTACACCTCGGGTACCACCGGCAACCCGAAAGGCGTGGTCTACCACCACCGTGGCGCCTATCTCAATGCCACCTCGAACATCGTCTCCTGGGGCATGCCGCCGCACGCGGTCTATCTCTGGACGCTGCCGATGTTCCATTGCAACGGCTGGTGCTTCCCGTGGACCATGGCGGCCAACGCCGGCACCAATGTCTGCCTGCGCCGCGTCGAGGCGAAGGCCATCCTCGATGCAATCCGCGCGCACAAGGTGACCCACTACTGCGGCGCGCCGATCGTGCACTCCATGCTCATCAACGCGCCGGCGGAGTGGCGCGAGGGCATCACGCACAAAGTCAGTGCCCTGGTGGCGGCGGCGCCGCCGCCGGCCTCGATGATCGAGGGCATGAACCGCATCGGCTTCGACATCACCCACGTCTACGGCCTGACCGAAACCTACGGTCCGGCCGCGGTCTGCGCCAAGCACCCCGAGTGGAGCGCGTTGCCGCTGGAGGAGCAGGTGCGCCTGAACGGCCGCCAGGGCGTGCGCTACCACCTGCAGGAGGGCGTCACGGTGATGGACCCGGAGACCATGCTGCCGGTGCCGCGCGACGGCGAGACCATGGGCGAGATCATGTTCCGCGGCAACATCACCATGAAGGGCTACCTGAAGAACCCGAAGGCCAGCGAGGAGGCCTTCCGCGACGGCTGGTACCATTCCGGCGACCTCGCCGTGATGCACCCCGATGGCTACGTCAAGATCAAGGACCGTTCCAAGGACGTCATCATCTCGGGCGGGGAGAACATCTCCTCGGTGGAGGTCGAGGACGTGCTCTACCGCCACGCCGCGGTGCTGGCGGCGGCGGTGGTGGCCACGCCCGATCCGAAATGGGGCGAGGTGCCCTGCGCCTTCATCGAGCTGAAGGAGGGCGCCCAGGCGACCGAAGAGGAGTTCATCGCCTTCTGCCGCGAGCGCATGGCGCGCTTCAAGGTGCCGAAGAAGGTGGTGTTCGGCCCGCTGCCGAAGACCTCCACCGGCAAGATCCAGAAATTCGTCCTGCGCGAGAAGGCAAAATCGACGCAGGCCATCGACTAAGGAGAAGGAAATGAGTGCAGTGATGCAATTCCCCAGCGAGGCCCTATTGCTGCGCAGCGACGATCATGGCGTGGCCACGCTCACGCTCAACCGTCCGAGCCAGTTCAACTCGCTCTCCGACGGGCTGATCGACGAACTGTCGGCGGCGCTCGAAGCCATCGCACAGGACAAGTCGGTGCGCGCCGTGGTGCTGGCCGGCGCCGGCAAGGCCTTCTGCGCCGGCCACGACCTGAAGGAAATGCGCGCCCAGCCGGACAAGGCCTATCAGCAGGCGCTATTCAGGAAGTGCGGAAAGATGATGATGAAGCTGGTCGGGCTGCCGCAGCCGGTGATCGCCCGGGTGCACGGCATGGCGGTGGCCGCCGGCTGCCAACTGGTCGCCATGTGCGACCTAGCGGTGGCGGCGGACACGGTCAAGTTCGCCGTCTCCGGCGTGAACCTTGGCCTGTTCTGCAGCACGCCGGCGGTGCCGCTGGCGCGCAATCTGCCGCGCAAGCAGGCCTTCGAGATGCTGGTGACCGGAGAGTTCCTGGACGCGCAGACGGCGCTGGCGCGCGGCCTGGTGAACCGCGTCGTGCCGGCAGACCAATTGGATGCCGAGTTGAAGAAGCTGACCGATTCGATCCTCGCCAAGTCGCCGGCGGCGGTGGCGATGGGCAAGCAGGCCTTCTACCGCCAGATCGAAATGGGGCTGGATGCCGCCTACCAGCTGGCGGCCGAAACGATGGCCTGCAACATGATGGCCGAGGACGCGCAATGCGGCATCGACGCCTTCATCGCCAAGCAGCCGATGCCGGAGTGGAAGGGGCGCTGAGCCCGCGCGGTCAGCGGGCGATGCGGTCGGCGATCCAGCGCTTCATCTCGCTCATGTCGGCGTCGAACTTGCCGCAGCTCATCAGGCTCAGTCCGAACACATAGGCGTAGAGCAGCAGGCTGCGGCTGGAGGCTTCCAAGGGCGGCATGCCGCGCGCTTCGAATCCCTTGCGGCCGAACTCCAGGCGGGCGGCGTCGACTTCCTCCACCACCGCGGCTGCCGCCGCGTCGCGCCGCGCCCAGTCGCGCATGGCGATCTCGATGAGCATGCCCTTGCGGTTGCGGTTGGCGCTGTAGACCTCGATGACGTGGTAGGCGCGCGGCAGTTCCTCGCCCGGCACGGCGCGGGTCTGCTTCTGGATGTCGCGGATGCGGCCGTCCTTCCAGGTCTCCAGGATGGCGTCGAGCAGGTCGCGACGGTCCTTGAAGTGCCAATAGAAGCTGCCTTTGGTCACCTTCAATTTCTTCGCCAGCACTTCGACGCGGATGCCGTCGAGGCCCTTTTCGGCGAGCACGTCGAAGGCCGCCTTGATCCAGGCGGCGCGGTCCAGCTGCTGTCGGCTCGGCTCGGGTTTGGCCATTGTCGTCGGGCGTCTTGAAAAGACCGGAAGCTTGCGCTAGGATAGCGCTTTCCATACGGTAGCGTATGGAAAGATTCTGCCGGCAACGGCCGGCCGTGTCAAACCCTCCGGCGCGGTGCCATAATCCGCCGCTGGAGAGGCATTCGCATAAGGAGAACAGGATTGAAGATCCTCGTACCGGTCAAGCGCGTGGTTGACTACAACGTCAAGGTGCGCGTCAAGGGCGACGGTTCCGGCGTGGACCTCGCCAACGTCAAAATGTCCATGAACCCCTTCGACGAGATCGCCGTCGAGGAGGCGGTGCGTCTGAAGGAAGCCGGCATCGCCACCGAGGTGATTGCAGTCTCCTGCGGCGTCCCTGCCTGCCAGGAAACCCTGCGCACGGCGCTGGCCATCGGCGCCGACCGCGCCATCCTGGTCGAGACGGACGTTGAACTGCAGCCGTTGGCGGTGGCCAAGCTGATGCAGGCCGTCGCTGCGAAAGAAGGCCCGCAAATCGTCATCTTCGGCAAGCAGGCCATCGACGACGACGCCAACCAGACCGGCCAGATGTTCGCCGCCCTGATGGGCTGGCCGCAGGCCACCTTCGCCTCGAAGGTCATCATTGCCGACGGGAAAGCTACGGTGACGCGCGAGATCGACGGCGGCCTGGAGACCGTCGAGCTGAAGCTGCCGGCGGTGGTCACCACCGACCTGCGCCTGAACGAGCCGCGCTACGCCACGCTGCCGAACATCATGAAGGCCAAGAAGAAGCCGCTCGACACCCTGAAGCCGGCCGATCTTGGCGTCGACGTCGCGCCGCGCCTCGCCACGCTGAAGGTCGCCGAGCCGCCGAAGCGCGCCGGCGGCGCCAAGGTGGCCGATGTCAAGCAGCTGGTCGACAAACTGAAAAATGAAGCAAAGGTGATCTGATGGCTATTCTCGTTATCGCCGAACACGACAACGCGTCGCTGAAGGCCGCGACGTTGAATACCCTGACCGCCGCGAAGAAGCTCGGCGGGGAAATCCACGTGCTGGTTGCCGGCCAGGGTTGCGGCGCCGCCGCCCAGGCAGCGGCGCAGCTCGACGGCGTCGCCAAGGTGCGCGTCGCCGACGCCGTACCCTACGCCGAGCAGCTGCCGGAGAACCTCGCCGCGCTGGTGCATGCCAACGCCGCCGGCTATACCCACATCCTGGCGCCGGCCTCCACCTTCGGCAAGAACCTGCTGCCGCGCGTGGCGGCGCTGCTCGACGTGGCGCAGATCTCCGACATCGTCGCGGTCGAATCCGCCGACACCTTCGTGCGCCCGATCTACGCCGGCAACGCGCTGGCGACGGTGAAGAGCGCCGATCCGGTGAAAGTCATCACCGTGCGCGGCACGGCCTTCGAGGCGGCGGGCCAAGGCGGTGCGGCGGCGGTCGAGCCGCTCGCCGCAGGCGCCGATCTCGGCGTATCGAAGCTCATCGGCCGTGAGTTGACCAAGAGCGCGCGGCCGGAGCTGGGGGCGGCGAAGATCATCGTCTCCGGCGGCCGCGGCATGGGCAACGGCGAGAATTATCGCAGCGTACTCGAGCCGCTCGCCGACAAGCTCGGCGCGGCCCTCGGCGCTTCGCGCGCGGCGGTCGACGCCGGCTTCGTGCCGAACGACTACCAGGTCGGCCAGACCGGCAAGATCGTCGCGCCGGAGCTCTACATCGCCGTCGGTATCTCCGGCGCCATCCAGCACCTCGCCGGCATGAAGGACAGCAAGGTGATCGTCGCCATCAACAAGGATCCCGAGGCGCCGATCTTCCAGGTGGCCGACTACGGCCTGGTGGCCGATCTGTTCCAGGCGGTTCCCGAACTGGTGGCTGAACTGGGCTGAGCGCCCATGGACCGGCTTCGCGCTGCGGCAGGCGTGTGGCTATCGCTCCTGCCGGCGGTTGCGGCGGCTTCCGTCGCCACGCAGTACGAACCGGCGATGCAGCTGACCTGGCAGGTCTCGCGACCCGCCGCCAGCGAGGCAGAGCGTGACCTGCTGCGGCGGGAATATCGCCTGAGCCAGTCTTCGGGAGAATTCTGGGTCGGTTTCGATGGCCTCAACGCGCGCATCCACGCAACGGCCGAGCTGTTGCGCCGGCTGCACGCAAGCATCGAGGGAACGCCGCCTGCCGTCCGCCATCGCTTCCTACTCGACGGGTTGGAGGAGGCGGCAGCCGAGCAATTGCCGCCTGTTGCCGCCCCCGTGCTGCCGCAGGCCGCGCCGGCCCCAGCGGCGCAGGCCGGGGAAGCGGCCTGGACGGCTTGGTTGCTTGTTGCCGCCGTCCTCGGCGGACTGACTTTGTATCTGCTCAGGCGCGGGGTGGCGGGGTCGCCTTGGCCGGCGATCCCGCGACGCGATGTCGTGGCCGTCAACGCGTCGCCGTCGCCCGCGCCGGTAGCCGCCGAAACGCCGCCGGCTGCCGAGGAAGGGCTGAAACGGCATACCGTGCCCACGCCCGCGGCGGCGCCGGCGCCGGTCGACCCGGTGCGCGAGGAGATGGACCACGCGCTTGACCTGGCCGAGGTGATGTTGAGCTACGGCCGCACAACGGGCGCCATGCAGGCGCTGAAGGATTACCTGCGCGATCATCCGGCGATTTCGGTGCGGCCCTGGCTGCGATTGCTGGAACTGTATCGCCAGACCGGCATGCGCGAGGATTTCGACTGGGCCGCCGAGGCGGTGCATGGCCACTTCAACGTCAGGGTGCCGCACTGGGACGAGGGCGTCGCGGGGGTGCCGCTGCAGTCCTTCTTCGAGGACGAGGAACAGGCCGAGATTCTTGGATTAGAGCAGCTTCCCCACATCCTGGCGAGGATTCAGGCAACATGGCCCGACGAAGCCTGCCGCGAGTATTTGCGCCACCTGCTGGCGGACAACCGCGGCGGCGGGCGGCAGGGTTTCCCCGTCTCGGTGGTGGCCGACATCCTGCTGCTGGAAGACATTCTGAACGACCGGCTCGCCGGTCAAACGTGACAACATAGGAGACCCGACATGAGCCACTATTCCGCTCCCCTGCGCGACATGCACTTCGTCCTGCGCGAACTGGCCGGCATCGAGCAGGTCGGCAAGCTGCCCGGCTACGAGGAGGCCACGCCGGACACCGTCGACGCCATCATCGAGGAAGCCGCCAAGTTCGCTTCCGGCGTGCTGGCGCCGCTCAATGCCCCCGGCGACCAGCAAGGCGCGGTCTGGCGCGACAGCGGCGTCACCATGCCCACCGGCTTTCTGGAGGCCTATGGCCAGTTCATCGAGAACGGCTGGAACGGCATCGGCGCCGAGCCGGAGTACGGCGGCCAGGGCATGCCCTACACCGTGGTGGCGGCCGTCAACGAGATGTGGAAGGCCTCCAACATGGCCTTCTCGCTCTGCCCGCTGCTCACCACCGGCGCCATCGAGGCGATCACCCTGAACGGCTCGCCCGAACTGAAGGCGGCCTACCTGCCGAAAATGATCGAGGGCAGCTGGACCGGCACCATGAACCTCACCGAGCCGCAGGCCGGCTCCGACCTGGCGCTGGTGCGTGCCCGCGCCGTGCCGCAGGGCGACGGTACCTACAAGGTCTTCGGCCAGAAGATCTTCATCACCTACGGCGAGCACGACATGACGGAAAACATCATCCACCTGGTGCTGGCTCGCACGCCGGATGCGCCGGAGGGAGTGAAGGGGATCTCGCTGTTCGTCGTGCCGAAGTTCATCCTGAATGCCGACGGCACGCCGGGCGCGAGGAACGACTTGCGCTGCGTCTCCATCGAGCACAAGCTGGGCATCCACGCCAGCCCGACCTGCGTCATGGCCTACGGCGACAACGGCGGCGCCACGGGGTATCTCGTCGGCAAGGAGAACGAGGGCCTCAAATACATGTTCGTCATGATGAACGCGGCGCGCTTCGCCGTCGGCCTGGAGGGCGTGGCGATCGCCGAGCGCGCCTACCAGCAGGCGCTGCAGTATGCCCGCGACCGCGTTCAGGGACGCGACCTGGCGGACGGCTCCGGCCCGGTGCCGATCATCCGCCACCCGGACATCCGCCGCATGCTGATGATGATGAAGTCGCAGACCGAGGCGATGCGCGCGCTGGCCTACGTCGTGGCGGCCGCCCACGATGCCGCCCGTCGCCATCCGGATGCGGAGGAGCGCAAGCGCAACCTGGCCTTCGTCGAGTTCATGATTCCCATCGTCAAGGGCTGGTGCACCGAAACCGGCATCGATGTCGCCTCGCTCGGCATCCAGATCCATGGCGGTATGGGCTTCATCGAGGAGACCGGCGCCGCGCAGCACTGGCGCGACTCGCGCATTACCACCATCTACGAGGGCACCACCGGCATCCAGGCCATGGACCTGATCGGGCGCAAGATCGTGCGCGACGGCGGTGCCACCATCAAGTCGGTGATCGCGGCCATGCAGCAGACCGCGGCGCAACTGGGGCAGGCGCAGGGCGAGGACTTCGCCGCCATCCAGGCCGGCTTCGCGCGCGGCCTGCAGGCGTTCACCGATGCCGCCCTCTACATCGGCGGCAACGTGCAGAAGGACATCAAGGGGGTTTTCGCCGGCGCGGTGCCCTTCCTCAAACTGGCTGGCATCGTCTGCGGCGGCTGGCAGATGGCCCGCGCCGCGCTGGTGGCCCAGGAGATGCTGGCGGCCGGCGGGGGCGATGCGGGCTTCTACAAGGCGAAGATCGCCACCGCCCGCTTCTTTGCCGAGCATCTGCTGTCGCAGGCGCCGGGTCTTGCTGCCACGATGATCAAGGGCGGTGCCAGCACCCTGGCCGTTCCGGAGGAGTTCCTCTGAAAGAACTCCCCTGAACGAGGCGCGAGACGGGGCGGCCATGCCGCCCCATTTTTTTGCGTGCAATTTAATCTCCCCTCTTTATGCGGCAAGCTGCGGATTCGACAGCGCTTTCATATGCCGGCGACGGCACTGTCGTGGTTTGGAGACAGTTGCGCGCATATTTTTACCGTGCTATCAATTACATAAGCCGTGAATCAGCACGGTGGCTCCTGAGGCCTCATGGCTCGTAGGTCTCAAGAAATAACGATCCGCTGCCGTTAAGGCAAATGGATCACTGAATCTGAAAAAGGGCAAACCTAGCGAAAGCTGGGGGCGCAAAACAACCGGTCTAAGGGACTTTCCGGCTCACGGAAGTTCTATGGCAGCGGAGTTGCCAGATAGGGGTCGCAATGAGACGAGCCTTGCAGTCTGTCAAAGCAGCGCCGGCGTGTTCCGCCCGGCCTGCGCCTTCGTGCCTTTCCCGCCCGACCTGTTGTCCGCCCCTGCGCTTCACCGGGGTTTGCCTGCCGGCGGCTGCCATTTCGGCAGCGGCCTGACTGTCGTCCGCCGCGCATGGCGCGGCGCGACTGCGAATGGAGGCGGACATGGCTGCGAGCGCACTGAACAATGTCGTCAACCTGAATGAACGGCGCCAGCCGAGTGCGGCGGAATCCAGCCGCATGCTCAATGACTGCCGTGAGCTGGCGATGAAGCGCCTCACCGGCTCGCTGCGCGAGATGCTCGGCGACATCGAGGAAGAGCTGTTCCGCATGGCCGAGTCGAGCTACGACCGCGAGATGCAGAACCTCTACCTCGAGGTGCGCGGCAAGGCCAAGGAGAAATGGCCGAAGGTCGAGGCCGCCTTTTCGCGGCATTTCGTCGATGCCTTCAACCACAAGATGCGCGGCGAAATGGATACCGCCATGAAGACGCTGGCCGCCACGACGCTGGAGCTGCGCCTGGTGGAGGAGGACGATCTTGCCGAAAGTATTGCCCTGCAGGAACTGGCAACCCGCCTGCGCGAGCAGAACGAGGACGAGTTGTCGCTGCTCGGCGAGCGCGTTGCCCTGCTGCTCGGCCGCAACGAGCTGAAGGACGAGGAAAACCCGATCAGCCCGCATGCCGTCTGCGACGCGTTGAAGCGCGCCTGCGACGAGATCGAGAGCAGCGTCAAGATCAAGCTGGTGCTGCTCAAGCAGATCGAGCAGCATGTCTCGCACGCCCTGCATGGCGTCTATGCCGAGATCAACAGCGAGATGGTGCGCTGGAACGTCCTGCCGGAGCTGCGTTCGGCCTACAAGCGGCCGGTAAATTCTCCTGCGGCGCCGCGCCCAGCGGCCAGGAAGGAGGATGTCCCGCCACAGCCGCCTCAGCCCGAGGCGGCGGGGGGCGACCTGCTGGCTTTCCTGCACCAGATGATGCAGACGCCGCTGCGCAGCCAGCCGCAGCAGCCGCTGCCGCAAGGCGCCGTCCCGCAGGGACTGACTTCTGTCCCGGGGCCGGCGCCCGCGCAGGACAACCGGCAGGCCCGGTTCATCGACTCGCTGACCGAGATGCAGCGCCTCAGCACGCTGATGGAGGAGAAAGGCCACGTCGAAGGACTGCCCGATCTCGGCCAGGCGATGGGCACGATGAATGTCCTGCACCAGATCCGCGCCAACGGCACGAGCCAGGGCGTCGGCCAGCTCGATGCCATCACCATCGACATCGTCGCCATGCTGTTCGATTTCATCTTCGACGATGCGAAAATTCCCGATGCGATCAAGGCGCTGGTGGGGCGGCTGCAGATCCCCGTGCTGAAGGTGGCGATGCTCGACAAGAGCTTCTTCTCCAGCAAGGCCCATCCGGCGCGCCGCCTGCTCGACGGCATTTCCCATGCTGCGCTGGCCTGGGGCGACGAGGTTGACCAGGCCGATCCACTGTTCCAGGAAATCGCCTTCATCGTCGATCGCATCCAGAGCGATTTCGAGCGCGACGTGGCCATCTTCAGCGATGCGCTCAACCTGCTCAACGCGGTGCAGGCCGAGCGGGACGCCCTGGCCGAGGACATGGCGGAGCGCTCGGCCGAGATCATGCGCCGGCGCGAGGCCGAGGAAATTGCCTGGATCGTCGCCGGCGAGGCGGTGACGCGCCGCCTGTCCTCCAGCGTGCCGCAGGAGGTGCGGCGTTTCCTGCTCGATCACTGGCAGCATGTCCTCAAGGAACTGCATATCCGGCATGGCGAGGAGCATCACGCCTACCTCAGCGCAACCGCCATGATGGACGACCTGATCTGGAGCGTGTCGCCGAAGACGGGCAGCGACGAACGCAAGCAGCTGGTGAACACCCTCCCCGGGCTGCTGCGTGCCATGCATCATGGCCTCGACGTGGTCAATGTGCCGCAGGAAGCCCGCGCCCGCTTTCTCGACGAACTGGTCGCCCTGCATTCGGCGGCGGTCAAGGCCGGCCTAGGCGGTGGAGAGGCGGTGGCTGCGCCGCCGGCGCCGGAACCGGCCGAGGCGACGGCTGCAGCGCCGGATGCGCAATACAGCGTCAATCCCGAGGGCGAGCTGTTCATCACGCGCATTACGGAGAACGACGTGCAGATCGAGGAGGTGGCCCTGGTCGGGGCCGCGCCGTCGGCGACCATGGCCGGGGACATCTACATGCAGCAGGTGACGGCGCTCGGCCGCGGCGACTGGGTGGAATTCCGCCAGGACGAGGAACAGATGCTGCGCGCCCGCCTGTCGTGGGTGAGCCCCCAGCGCGGCCTGTTTCTGTTCACCAATCCGCGCTCGCCGCGCGCCACCTCGATCTCGCAGGAGGCGCTGGCCTATCAGTTCAGGACCGGCATCGCACGGATCGTGACGGAGATGCCGATGTTCGAGCGCGCCGTGAATGGCGTGCTCGAAAGCCTCAGCGTGAATTGATCACATATTCGGGTAGACCGGGCCTTCGCCGCCCTGCGGCACCACCCAGGTGATGTTCTGCGTCGGGTCCTTGATGTCGCAGGTCTTGCAGTGCACGCAGTTCTGCGCGTTGATCTGCAGGCGCGCGTTCGACCCGTCGGCATCGCGCATGATCTCGTACACCCCGGCCGGGCAGTAGCGCTGCTCGGGCGCGTCGTAGAGGGCGAGGTTGGTGCGGACCGGCACCGTGTCGTCCTTCAGCCGCAGGTGGCAGGGCTGGTTCTCCTCGTGGTTGGTGTTGGAGAGGAACACCGAGGAGAGCCGGTCGAAGGTGATGACGCCGTCCGGCTTCGGGTAGGCAATCGGCTGGCAGTCCGCCGCCTTTTTCAGCTTGAGGTGGTCGGCGGTGAGGCGCAGCGTCCACGGCGCCTTGCCGCGGAACACCTGCTGGTCGATGCCGAACATCAATGAGCCCAGCCACAGCCCCTTGCTCATCCAGGGTTTGAAGTTGCGCGTGCGGTGCAGTTCCTCGAACAGCCAGGATTCGCGGAATTTCTGCGGATAGGCGGTCAGCTCGTCGCCGCTGCGGCCGGCGACAAGCGCTTCTTGAATCGCCTCGGCGGCCAGCATGCCGGTCTTCAGCGCGGCGTGCGAGCCCTTGATGCGGGCGGCGTTGAGGAAGCCGGCATCGTCGCCGATCAGCGCGCCGCCGGGGAAGATCAGCTTCGGCAGCGCCTGCAGGCCGCCCGCGGTCAGCGCCCGCGCGCCGTAGGCGATGCGCTTGCCGCCCTCGAGGAAGGGCTTCACCTGCGGATGCAGCTTGTAGCGCTGGAATTCCTCGAAGGGCGAGAGGTAGGGGTTGCCGTAGGCGAGGCCGACGACGTAGCCGATCGAGACCAGGTTGCCCTCGAGGTGATAGACGAAGCCGCCGCCGTAGGTGTCCGGCTGCATCGGCCAGCCGCCGGTGTGCATCACCAGGCCCTTGATGTGCTGCTCCGGCCTCACCTCCCACAGTTCCTTGATGCCGATGCCGTAGACCTGCGGGTCGGCGCCCTTGCGCAGGTCGAACTTCGCCTCGAGCTGCTTGCCGAGATGGCCGCGGCAGCCTTCGGCGAAGAGGGTGTACTTGCCGAGCAGTTCCATGCCCGGCTGGTAGGCCTCCGTCGGCTGGCCGTCGCGGCCGACGCCCATGTCGCCGGTGGCCACGCCCTTGACGGCACCGCCGTCATCGTAGAGCACCTCGGCGCCGGCGAAGCCCGGGTAGATTTCCACGCCGAGCGCCTCGGCCTGCTGCGCCAGCCAGCGGCAGACGTTGCCGAGGCTGACGATGTAGTTGCCGTGGTTGAGGAAACAGCCGGGCAGCAGCGCGTTCGGTACCCGGAAGCCGCCCGTTTCGGAAAGGATGACGAAGCGGTCTTCCGACACCGGCGTGTCGAGCGGCGCGCCCTTGTCCTGCCAGTCGGGGATCAGCTCGGTGATGGCGCGCGGGTCCATCACCGCGCCGGAGAGGATGTGCGCGCCGACCTCGGCGCCCTTCTCGATCAGGCAGACGTTGACGTCCGCGCTGAGCTGTTTCAGCCGGATCGCCGCGGCGAGGCCGGCCGGGCCGCCGCCGACGATGACGACATCGAATTCCATGGATTCGCGCTGCATGCTGTTTCCCGATTGTTTTGTTCTGGTTGGAGCGGCCAACATTATAATTCGGTTTTCCCGGCCCACTTTGTCTGCGATGGAACAGAAGCGCAAGCTGATATTCACCACGGTCCTGCCCATTCGCTGGGGCGACATGGACGCCATGAACCATGTCAACAACACCGTCTATTTCCGCTACATGGAACAGGCGCGCATCGAATGGCTGGAAGCGCTTGGCTACGGCACGGGCCAGCACACCGAGGAGGGACCGGTGATCGTCAATGCCAGCTGCACCTTCCTGGTGCCGCTGACCTATCCCGGCCAGGTCGAGGTGCGCATGTTCGTCGGCCAACCTGGACGCAGCAGCCTGCCGACGCATTACGAACTGCGTCTCGCCGGCGAGGACAGGCTGTATGCCCAAGGCGACGCCAAGATGGTCTGGATCAATCCCGCCAGCGGCCGTTCCATCCCGCTGCCCGACAGCATGAAACAACTCGCCGAAGCGTGATCCCATGAGCGACAAGACACCCCTCTGGAAGCCCTCGCAGCTGCACATTGCCGCCAGCAACCTGACCGCCTTCATGCGTTCCGCCACGCGGCGCTGGGGCGCCGAATTCGCCGATTTCGATGCGCTGCACCGCTGGTCGGTGACCCACCCGGAGCAGTTCTGGACCACGCTGTGGGACTTCGCCGGCGTGGTGGCCGGGAAACGCGGCGAGCGCGTGCTGGTCGACGCCAACCGCATGCCCGGCGCCAGGTGGTTTCCGGATGCGCGCCTGAACTTCGCCGAGAACCTCCTGCGAGGTTATGCAACCGAGCACGACACCGCCGATGCCCTCGTCTTCTGGGGCGAGGACAAGGTGCGCCGCCACATCAGCCACGCGGAACTGCATCGCGCCGTGGCGCAGACCGCCGCCGCGCTGCGCGCCATGGGCGTCAAGCCGGGCGACCGCGTCGCCGCCTACCTGCCCAACCTGCCGGCTGCCATCGTGGCGATGCTGGCCACGGCGTCCATCGGCGCCATCTTCTCCTCGGCCTCGCCCGATTTCGGCGTGCAGGGCGTGCTCGACCGCTTCGGCCAGATCGAGCCGAAGGTGCTGTTCGCCTGCGACGGCTATTTCTACAACGGCAAGGCCATCGACTGCCTCGGCAAGGTGGCGGAGATCGCCGCGCGCATGCCGTCGCTGGAACGCGTGGTGATCGTGCCCTATGCCGGCGGCAGCGCCGTCGACGTCACGCGCGGCATGCCGTTGGCCGATTTTCTCGCGCCGCATGCCGGCGAGACGGAGATCCGCTTCGAGCGGCTGCCCTTCGATCATCCGCTCTACATCCTGTATTCCTCCGGCACCACCGGCGTGCCTAAGTGCATCGTGCACGGCGCCGGCGGCACCCTGTTGCAGCACCTGAAGGAACACCGGCTGCACGGCGACATTCGCCCGGGCGACCGCCTGTTCTACTTCACCACCTGCGGCTGGATGATGTGGAACTGGCTCGCCTCCGGGCTCGCCTCGGGGGCCACCCTGCTGCTCTACGACGGCTCGCCCTTCGTCGGCCGCGGCAGCATCCTCTTCGACTACGCCGAAGCGGAAGACATGACGCATTTCGGCACCTCGGCCAAGTTCATCGACGCCATCGCCAAGATCAACCTGGCGCCGGCGAAGACCCACAACCTGGAGAAAGTGCGCGCCCTCTTCTCCACCGGCAGCCCGCTGGTGCCGGAGGCCTTCGGCTACGTGTATGAGAAGATCAAGCGCGACGTGCAGCTCGCCTCGATCTCCGGCGGCACCGACATCATTTCCTGCTTCGTGCTGGGCAACCCGATCGGGCCGGTGTGGCGCGGCGAGATCCAGTGCCGGGGGCTGGGCATGGCGGTCGAGGTGTTCGACGAGGCAGGCCATCCGGTGCGCAAGACCAAGGGCGAGCTGGTCTGCATCAAACCCTTTCCCTCGATGCCGGTCGGCTTCTGGAACGACCCCGACGGCAAAAAATACCGCGCCGCCTATTTCGAGCGCTTCGACAACATCTGGTGCCACGGCGACTTCATGGAGGAGACGGCCCATGGCGGCTACATCATCTACGGCCGCTCGGACGCCACCCTCAACCCAGGCGGCGTGCGCATCGGCACCGCCGAGATCTACCGCCAGGTGGAGAAGCTCGACGAGGTGCTCGAATCCCTCGTCATCGGCCAGGACTGGGACAATGACGTCCGCGTCGTGCTCTTCGTCAAGCTGCGCGAGGAGCTGGCGCTCGACGATGCGCTGGCGAAGCGCATCAAGGAGGTCATCCGCCAGAACACCACGCCGCGCCACGTGCCGGCGAAGATCCTCCAGGTCGCCGACATCCCGCGCACCAAGAGCAACAAGATCGTCGAGCTGGCCGTGCGCAACATCGTGCACGGCGAGCCGGTGAAGAACGTCGAGGCGCTGGCCAATCCGGAAGCGCTGGAATTCTTCCGCAACCGCCGGGAGCTGTCATGCTGATGGAACGCGACCAGTCCGCCCTGCTGGCGGTGGACATCCAGGAGCGCCTGCTGCCGCACATCCACGAGGGGCAGGCGGTACTCGACCACGCCGTCTGGCTGGTGAGGGTGGCCCAAAAGCTCGGCGTGCCGGTGATGGTCACCGAGCAGTACCCGAAGGGCATCGGCCCCACCGTCGCCGTCCTGCGGGGACTGACTTTTCCCGAAAACGTCGTCGAGAAGCTGCATTTCTCCTGCGTCGCGGCGAATTGCCTCGACCGGCTGCCGGGCAGCGAAAGGCCGCAGGTGGTGGTGGCCGGCACCGAATCCCATGTCTGCGTGCTGCAGACCGTGCTCGGCCTGCTGGGGCAGGGCAAGCAGGTTTTCGTCGTCGCCGAGGCGGTCGGCTCGCGCCGCCCTTCCGACAAGGCCCTGGCCCTGGAACGCATGCGTGCCAACGGCGCCGAGATCGTCTCGCGCGAGATGGTCGCCTTCGAGTGGCTGAAGCAGGCCGGCAGCGATGAATTCCGCGAGGTCAGCCGCGAATTCCTGCGTTGAGCATTGCACCGCCGTGTTGCGGGGACTGACTTTCTACGTCTGCTTCCCTTCGAGATCCTCGGCCAGTTCCTCGAACTGCTCCAGTGCCGCGCGCAGGTCCTCGACGATCTCGCGCGCGATCACGTCGGGGTGGGGCAGGTTGGCGGATTCTTCCAGCGCCTCGTCCTTCAACCAGAAGATGTCCAGGTTGAGTTTGTCGCGCTTCAGCAGTTCGTCGTAGGCGTAAGCCTTGAAACATTCCGTTTCCTGCCGCTCGTGCCGATTCCCTGAATTGAAGCAGGCGACGAAATCGTCCAGGTGCTCGCGCCGAAGCGGGTTTTCCTTCAGCGTGAAGTGCTGGTTGGTGCGCAGGTCGTAGATCCACAGCTTCTGCGTCCACGGCTTTTCCGAGGCCGGCTTGCGTTCGAAGAGCAGCACGTTGGCCTTCACGCCCTGGGCGTAGAAGATGCCGGTCGGCAGCCGCAGCAGGGTATGCACGTCGGCCTGCTTCAGCAGTTCGCGGCGCACCGTCTCGCCGGCGCCGCCCTCGAACAGCACGTTGTCCGGCACTACCACGGCGGCGCGGCCGTGCTGTTTGAGGATGGAGAAAATGTGCTGCACGAAATTGAGCTGCTTGTTCGAGGTGGTCGCCCAGAAGTCGTCGCGATGCACGGACAGGCTCTGCCGCTCGGCCTGGCCGGCGTCGGTGACGATGGTGACGCTGGATTTCTTGCCAAACGGCGGGTTGGACAGCACCACGTCGTATTCGCCGTGGCGGGCGGACAGCGCATCGCGCACCTCCACCGGCACCGGAGAATCCGGCTCGCCGCCGACGCCGTGCAGCACCAGGTTCATGCAGCACAGCCGCGCCACCGAATCGACCAGCTCCATGCCGCGCAGGCCGTGGGTGTTGAGGTGCCTGAGATCGCTCTTCGACAGCTTGTTGTGCTTGCGCAGCCACTCGTGCGCGGCGAGCAGGAAGCCGCCCGTGCCGCAGGCCGGGTCGCAGATCACCTCGCCCGGCTTGAGGTTCATCACCTCGACGATGGCGCGGATAAGCGGGCGCGGAGTGAAATATTGGCCGGCGCCGCCCTTCACGTCTTCGGCGTTCTTCTGCAGCAGGCCCTCGTAGGCGTCGCCCTTCACGTCGGTGTCCAGCTTCGACCACGATTCCTTGTCGATCAGGTCGGCGATCAGCCGCTTCAGCTTGGCCGGGTCCTGGATCTTGTTCTGCGCCTTGCGGAAGATGGTGCCGATGACGCCCGGTCGCTTGCCCAGCTCTTCCAGGGTATGGCGGTAATGGGTTTCAAGGTCGTCGCCGTCGAGCTTGCGCAGCATGTCCCAGCCGAAGCCCTTGGGGATGGGCGACTTTTCGTTGAACGGCTGGCGCGTGCGCTCGTCGGCCATCTTGAGGAAGAGCAGGTAAGTGAGCTGCTCGACATAGTCCCCGTAAGACAGGCCGTCGTCGCGCAGGACGTTGCAGTAGTTCCAGAGCTTGGAGACGAGGGTGGAGGCGTTCATGGTTCGATCTAAGGTCTAGTTTCGCAGCAAAGCCACGAAACCAGCCTGCTCGAAATGGCGATCGTGCGCGAGCGCTTCCGAGATGCCTCGCATTCTCATGATTTCGAAAGAGGCGCAGTCCGTGAGGCTCCAGGACTTGTCGGCCATCCGTTTGTAGAGATCGAAGGCCTCGCGGAACTGAACGGATGTTTGCGGGATGACTTCGACATTGGGGTTGGCGCAGATGGTTTCGACGCCGCGTGTCGCGAAGGCTCGTTCTGGCAGGGGCGAAAGGGCCGCCAACAACTCATCCAGGACCATCTCGGTTGTAAGGATGCGGAATTTGCCAAGACTGGCCGCAACCTCACGGGCCTTGGCGTGCAGCATGTCCTTGGGATTCAGCACCGCTGCCCAATAGCCGGTATCCGCAAAGACGACCCTCATTGCGCCTCCGGGCCGCGGCGATAAACCAATTCGTCAATCCGTATCGACAAATCCTTGGGAACGTCATCCCACGTTCCCTCGGGGGCCGATTCGCCGATTGCGGCCAGCTGCTCCCAAATCGGAGCGGCCGTTTCGTCGAACGGCGGTTCAGTCGACGCGACGGGCGTCACCTTGTCAACGCGGGCGAATCGTCTTACCTGGCGGTCGCTGGTCGCGAATTCCGCCACCCCTTCGACCCTCAGGCGCAAGGTGCGGTGGTTGCGCAGCGCTTCCAGAACCTCAGCCTCCTGTTCCGGGTTGAAACGCCCGCCGACCAAGGCGCCGGTGCCATCGACCTGGAGCGAGAATGTTCCCGGCCCGACATTGGCCATGCGGACTTCACCCACGAGAACCACAACATCCTCATAAGTCGGCGCTACCCAGTCGTTCAGGCGTTGGCGGGCTTTCGCCGTATATGCGGCTTCCGATGTGCCATGACGCGAACGTGTGAACAGGATTTCATCTGCCCGCAGAGACTTGCCGAAATCCCGAAACAGCGGGATCACGTTTGCAGGCAGTGCCTCGGGGAGCAACTCGTCCGTGTTTGCCGCGGCTATGGCGGTATCTATCAGGTCGGCCGCTTCATCGAATTCGTCCAGGTTGCCAAGATCCAGTTCGGCCTGATCGGCGACGCGAACCCGCTGGAGCGGCACGGTTGCCGAGCCGTCTTCAAGTCGGTCGAACTGGAGCCGGAATCCCTCTTCGAAGCCTCTGGGCAGTCGAACGCGGTCAGGGTGCTTGCGCCTCCATAATTCCTTCGCGCATTCGACGATCAGGTTGCGGTAAGCAATGAGTTCCTGTGTGCAGTCCACATCGAGGGCATGCCCTTCGAATCGCTTCCCATCGAAACGCAGCGAAGAGAGGTCTATGATTGTGTCGTTAGCCATGGTGCGATCCTCCGAGATGACTATTGTCCCGCGAACTGGGCGGGCCTGAAAGCGTCCTGGAACACTGCCAGGAATTCGCTCAAATTCCTGTCTTTCTGAATTTTCACTTGTTCCTTGGTTTCGCTTATCTGTTCGTGAAATCAAACGGTACCAGTTTGCTCCCCCCATGAGCTCACAGGCTGAGCCTCATGTGTAACCAGGAATCGCTTTACTGAAGTGCCCTGATGCCCCGGCATGCCGGAAATTTAGAGCACCCCCAGAATTCGTTGCCGGCATTCGATCCCTGTTTGGCGACACGCTTGACCATGACGCCGCCGCATTTTGGACAGGCGGGCGAGATTGTTCCGGTGGATTCCAGCTTTGCCGCCGCCGGAGCGGTATTGCCGACGACAGGCTTCGCCTGGACGCTGCCCAGCAAGGATTTCAGTGCGGCGCCATCCATGAGCGTGATGTTCCGCCCCGAGGCGAAGTCCTTCGCTTCCTGTGTGAATTGGCCGGAAGTCACCACGTAGCCGCCGGCGGCGCCCCGGGCGGCCATCACGCCGTAGAGTTCGCGCACCACGTTCACGCCGACCTTGAAGGCGCGCCACTGCTTGCACTGCACCAGGAACTTCTCGCCTTCCTTCGTCAGCAGCAGATCGACGCCGCCGTCCGCGCCGCCGCCCCCGCTTTCCGCCACGGCAAAGCCCTTACGGCGGAAAGCCTCGCCGACCAGCATCTCGAACTCCTGCCAGTTCATGCCGCTCAATGCATCGGCGGAGGGATTTTGCGCGACTCCGTTGGCGAGCTGGCCGCGCTTGCGGCGGCGCAATGCCGACACGGCTGCCCCGACGAGAAAGGCGAGCGGCAGCAGATACTGGCCGATGGTCGCGAAGGTCTTGTAGAGCTGCCTGCCGGCGAACTCGCCCATTTTCGCGGCCTGCGTCGGCATGGCGATGTCGGCGGCGGCAATCGGGTGCAGCAGGGCGTAGGCGAGGATCGCCAGTCCGATGCCGGCCCACCAGGGGAGCAGGGCGACGATTTCGATCAGGTCTTCGAAGGTGCTGGTTTTCTTTCTTGCCATATTTTGCCTACTGTACAGTGATCTGTATCGTCGCTTTCCGACATCGATCTACGAGTGGGGTCTATTTCGCCTTAGTTAGATTCTTGAGGGCGTCCGAAAGCAGGTCGAACAGTTGATGCCTCGTAACAGAATCGTCCTTCTCGGGAGAATCCGGCTGGCCGAAGAATTTTTCAGTCAGCTTTTCCTTGAGTTCGTGGCGTTTTGGTTCAGGAAGCTGGACGAGGTAGGCGTCGATTGAAGCAAGCTCAACTTGTACCTTGCGGTTCTGTTGCTCGCGACGGCGGTGTTTAGATGATTCCTGCGCCGCATATATAGCAGGGATCGCAATGACGAAAACGGTCGCGAGACGAAAGGCGAATACCTTCCAGTCAAGCTCCGGATGTTCAAAGCTTTGATAGAAGCTGATACCCCCTACGACGATCATCGCCCCCATCAAAGCAAGAGCAATCCACCTTAGCAAATTGGCCGCAGAGGCATCCTTGTCGGCAGTTGAGGCAAAGTGGCCGGAGAGAGACGCAGAACCAATGGCTCCAAAAATGGCGTCGACTTCCTCCTTGCGCTTCTGGAAGAACTGCATGAACTCCTTGCCGGATTCCTTGTTTCCTTCCAAGAAGGCCACCCACTCCTTTTCGCGCTTTTCGTTGCCCTTGATGGCCTCGGCATCGAGATTTTTCTGCTGAGTAGAAAACTCTGTAAGGAAACGCTGCGATGCTGCTGCGTACTCGGTTGCTCTCGTCGATTCAGCTTGGGAGAACTGCCTTTGAAAATCTGCGATTGACTGATCCAGCCGGGATTTCTGCTGGTCGATGGTTTGTCGGAGCGTCTCAACGTCCGTGGTTGAGGATTGAATCGTCCCTGTGAGCGATGTCAGCAGAGCTTCGACCTGTTGGCTACGCTTGCGAAGACTCTCGATTTCATCGATTAGTCTTTGCTGGAATGCCGCTGCCGCATCCGCATGAGATTTCGATATACCCTCGGCTGAACCAGCGTCGATCGGCTTAAGCACGTTCAGGATTTCATCTACAGTGGCATTCGCGTTCTGAAGCTGCGAAATATTTGCCGTCTGGGCGAAATCACGCGTGTACGTCACCAAGTTGGATAGCCAGCTACCGATATTGCCCCATGTGCTAGGGTGAAATAATTCGGGGTCTAGCGACGAGAATCGCAGGTCAAGTATTCGCAATGCCTTTTGGAGCCGCGCTAGGTTGACTAGGTCCGCTGAACTCAAAGACTCAGTTTTCACTGTATCAAGAAACCCGAGCGATTCCCGAAGGCGCTGATTAGCCTGCAGTGCTTCGAAGTTTTGTGTCCAGGTTGACATATGAACCCCCTACGGATTAGTTGCGCGACATAGATGAGAGCGTGGTACTAAAGGCTTGTTGAAGAATTGACTGTTTTAAACGCTCGGCGCGGACGAAATCGGCAGTGATCTGAGTTTCGAGTTCATCGATGACGGAAAGGCGACGGTCGATTTCTTCCACAAGTTCTTGCTGCTCATGTGGCGGGGGAAGCGGAACGCGAATAGCGCGAACGTGGCTGAGATTGAGATTCGGCTGTACTCCGCCCGACGCTACGCCTCGCGTGCGTTCGTATGAGGCCTGAAGCACTCGCTTTAGAAATGGACGCAATTTCTCGGTGGTTTGAATTGCCGCGAGCGCCTGATTTGTGGCTGCGGGAACGGCAAGTTCGGTGCACATGCCGCGTGTCTTGCCTTCGCCATACATCGCTACGAGCAGTGTTCCGGGCGGATACACCTTGCAGTTCGTTTCCTGGAGTGCGGTTTCGGTGATGAACTCAGTCGGCTCGGTAACTATTGGCTGATTGGCGACGCCGCTCGTTACCCAGGGCACGGTGCCGCCTTGCCAGTAGTCGCGTCGGTCGCGCTTCGGTGTTGCCCCGGTGCCGACTCGCGCAAGCTCACCCACGCTTGACCAGTGCCATCCGGCAGGAAGTGCTTTATTGTCGATATGGGTTATTTCCGCAAGTGCAGCGGCACGATAGCGCTTGAGGTTGGCCTGGACGCGCTTGAGGGCGGCGACGCCGGCTTCGAGGCGGCTGAGTTGCTCATCGATTTCGGCGACGATGCGGCGTTGTTCGCCGACTGGCGGGATGTTGATCGGGATATCGTCAAGTATCTTCGGGCGTACTCGCATCAGTGAGCCTCCGACGCCGGAAGCGTTCGCAGCTAGATGATCACGTACCCACTGTTGCCGCATGTACCAGGCGAGATAGGCCGGCTCCAATCCGTCGGTTGGCCCGAATTGGATCCATTCGGTGGATGCGATTTGAGGCAGGCCGTTTTTCGGCCCGACTACCCAAACGCGGTTAATGCGCGGGTTGATCTTGCACAGTAATACTGTGCCGGGCGCGGTGGTTCGTTTCGCTGAGCCGATCGCCTCAGCTTGTGCAACTTCAGGTTGCCCGGTTTCGTGACTTGGTACGCTGTAAAGATCGAACGCTTGGCCCGCGAATTTCGATGGGTCGAGCGTGTGCGAGTTGTCAACGCGCAATTCGCCGAGCGTTGTCTGGATCGTCATTCCACCAACACCCCATTCAATTCATCCATCACTGCCCACAGCCGTTCGCCGAAGACGCGGTAGGCCGGGCCGAGTTCGTTGCCGGCTTTCAGCGCTTCGCGGTCCACGCTGCCGCTGGCGATGACGCGGTCGCGCATTTTCTCCAGCCAGGCGCGCTCCTCGTCGGTGAAGGCGATGTCCTGCGCCTTCTTGCTCGCCAGCCAGAGTTCGTAGCGGGCGAGGACGTGCTGCTCGAAGGGCTCCAGCACCGGTTCCTGGCCGAGGGTGAAGCGCACCAATGAAACGAGGTCGGTGAAGCGCTGGGTCTGGCCGGCAATCCTGCCGGGCACCGCCTTGGCGTAGGCGCCCCACAAGCGCTCGCGCGTCATGCGCTCGGGCGCGGACTTGAGCTTGTCTTCCAGGCTTTTCAGCATGTCTTCCGTCAGCCGCTGCTTGTAGGGGCGGCTATAGAGCACCTGCAGGGCCTCGATCTCGGCGCGGTGCTGCTCGATGTAGGCGTGGAAGGACTGGATGAGGCTCTCGGCTTCGCGCTTGGCCTCTTCGCTCAATTCGCTGGCGAGCAGCACGTCGATGGTGGTGGTGTCGATGACCTGCTCGTTCTCCTGCTTGAGGCGCTCCAGCACTTCGCGCACGGCGGGCGAATCGAAGGGGGCGCAGGCCTCGGCGGCGAGCCTGGCGCGGGCCTCGGCGAGGTCGGCTTCGGTGGGCGCGCCGGTGTTGGCGTTGCGGGCGGCTGCCGCGTGGATGCGGTCGGGGTCGAAGGCGGCGAGGAGCGCCCCGGCCATCTCGGCGAGGTTCCTGCCGCCGCTGGCTTCCTGCACGCGCTTCCGCTGCGCCGGGTCGATGTCGCGGTCGAGCCGCGCCAGGCGCGAGGCGAGCGAGGAGAGGGCGGCCTCGTCGCGCTTGCCGAAGGCGACCTGCAGCATGATGTCGCGGAAGGAGACGCCGGGCTTTTTCTCCAGCGGGCGCGAGTCGGTCTTGTCGCTCTCGCAGACGCCGACGGCGTCGACGATGACGAAGCGGTCCTTGGCGCGGGCGTCGGCGCCGCTGGCGGCCTGCAGCTCGGTGGGCGAGAGGACGCGCGTGCCGCGGCCCTTCATCTGCTCGAAATAGACGCGGCTTCTCACGTCGCGCATGAAGACCAGGCACTCCAGCGGGCGGATGTCGGTGCCGGTGGCGATCATGTCCACCGTGACGGCGATGCGCAGCTGCGGCGAGTTGCGGAAGGCGGCGATCATGTCCTTGGGCTTCCTGTACTTCCGCGTCTCGGCGTCGAAGCTGCGGTAGGTGATCTTCTGGCAGAAATCGTTGCCCTTGCCGAAGACCTCGCGGGCGATCTCGACGATGTCCTCGGCGTGGGAGTCGTCCTTGGCGAAGATCAGCGTCTTCGGCGTCATGGCGCGGCCGGGGAAGAGCTCGGGCAGGGCGTCCCGGAAGGCCTTGAGCACGGTGCGGATCTGGCTTTTCACGACCACCGAGCGGTCGAGGTCGGCGCCTTCGTATTCGAGGTCCTCGTCGAGCTGCTCCCAGCGCGTCTTGCGGTCGAGCTTGCTGCGCTTGTCGACATACCAGCCCTTTTCCACCTTGCCGCCGGCCTCGGTGACCTGGGTGCGGATGCGGTAGACGTCGTAGCCGACGTTCACGCCGTCTGCCACGGCGCGGTCGTGGCCGTATTCCATGACCAGGTTCTGGTCGAAGAAGCCGATGGTCTGCTTGCTCGGCGTGGCGGTGAGGCCGATGAGGCTGGCGTCGAAGTATTCCAGCACCTGCCGCCACAGGTTGTAGATGGAGCGGTGGCACTCGTCGGTGACGATGAAATCGAAGGTCTCGATGGGGAAGGCGGGGTTGTAGGCGACGTCGACGGAACGTTGCGCTGGCTGCCCCTCACCCCGGCCCTCTCCCCGCAGCGCGGGGAGAGGGGGAAGGACTGCGCGGCCCTCCCGCTCGCGGGGAGAGAGGGGCAATACGCGCGCTGCTTCGAAGCCGGAGAGTTCGTCGGCTTCCTCGGGCAGCTCCTCGCCGCGCAGGATGGAATAGACGCGCTGGATGGTGGCGACGGTGACGCGGGCGACGCTGTCGAGCGAGTTCGAGGTGAGGTGCTGGACGTTGTAGACCTGCGTGAACTTGCGGCCGTCGTCGGGCAGCACGTACTGGTCGAACTCGCCCTTGGTCTGCTCGCCGAGGTTGGAACGGTCCACCAGGAACAGCACGCGCCGGGCGCCGGCGTGCTTGATGAGCCGGTAGATGAAGGAGACGGCGGTGAAGGTTTTGCCGGCGCCGGTGGCCATCTGGATCAGGGCGCGCGGGCGGTCGGCGGCGAAGGAGGCTTCGAGGTTGGCGATGGCCTCGATCTGGCAGGCGCGCATGGTGGCTTGCCCCTCACCCCGGCCCTCTCCCCGCGTGGCGGGGAGAGGGGGAAGGTGGCGCAGGCGGGCGCGCAGGGTATCCGGCCGGGCGATCCATTCGGCCAGGGTTTCCGGCCGGTGGAAGGCGAAGACGCGGCGGCTTTTCGGCTCGGGGTCGCGGGCGTCGCGGAAGAGGGTTTCGACGCCGGTCGATTCGTAGAGGAAGGGCAGGCTGGCGCGGTCGGTGGCGAGGAAGTCCGGCAGATTCACGGCGTAATCGGCGGTCTGCTGGGCGACGGTGGAGAGGGTGGTGCCGGTCTTCTTGGCCTCGATGACGCCGACCGGCTTGCGGTCGACCAGCAGCAGGTAGTCGCAGGGGCCGGACTTGAGCGGCGCTTCGCGCAGGGCGATGCCGCGGCCGGCGGCCGGATCGAAGCGGCGATAGTCCTGCACCGCCCAGCCGCAGGCGGCGAGCTGGCGGTCAATCTGCTGACGTGCGAGCGCTTCGGGTGCGGTCATTGTTGTGCAGGCGGTCGAACCGGCCGCCTGTCTGCGTGGGCCCGGCGCCTATTCTAGCGCCATGCGGGAGGAATAGCCGCCGTGTTGCGGAGACTGACTTTTTCCGGAGAACCTGCAGCGACCATGAATCCGGGAACGGTGTTCTTCGGGCGGGGTTCGGTCTGCCGAGAAATTGCGCCGGGCAACTTTATGCATGGAACGATTTGGGCTATCATTTGGCTTTCCTGCAGACGTAGTCCAAATGACCAAGTACGTCTTCGTTACCGGTGGTGTCGTGTCCTCTCTGGGCAAGGGCATCGCCGCCGCCTCGCTCGGCGCCATCCTCGAATCCCGCTCGATCCGCGTCACCCACCTCAAGCTCGACCCCTACATCAACGTCGATCCCGGAACGATGAGCCCGTTCCAGCACGGCGAGGTGTTCGTCACCGAGGACGGGGCGGAGACCGACCTCGACCTCGGTCACTACGAGCGCTTCACGCGCGCCAAGATGGGCAAGCGCAACAACTTCACCACCGGCCAGATCTACGAGTCGGTGATCAAGAAGGAGCGCCGCGGCGACTACCTCGGCCGCACCGTGCAGGTCATCCCGCACATCACCGACGAGATCAAGCTGCACATCAAGAACGGCGCGCAAGGAGCGGACGTCGCCATCGTCGAGGTGGGCGGCACGGTGGGCGACATCGAGTCGCTGCCCTTCCTCGAAGCCATCCGCCAGATGGGCATCGAGGAGGGCCGCCAGAACACCTGCTTCATCCACCTCACGCTGCTGCCCTGGATCGCCACCGCCGGCGAACTGAAGACCAAGCCGACCCAGCACTCCGTGAAGGAATTGCGCGAGATCGGCATCCAGCCCGACGTGCTGCTGTGCCGCGCCGACCGCCCGGTGCCGGACGACGAGCGGCGCAAGATCGCCCTGTTCACCAACGTCGCGCCCGAGGCGGTGATCTCGGTGGTGGATTCGGACAGCATCTACAAGATCCCGGCCATGCTGCACGACCAGATGCTCGACGAGATCGTCTGCCACAAGCTGAACATCCTGGCGCGGGCCGCCGACCTCTCGGTGTGGAACAAGCTGATCGACGCCCTGGAGCATCCCGAGCGTTCGGTGAACATCGCCTTCGTCGGCAAGTATGTCGACCTCACCGAATCCTACAAGTCGCTGTCGGAAGCGCTGATCCACGCCGGCATCCACACGCGCAGCAAGATCGCCATCCACTATCTCGACTCCGAGGCCATCGAGCGCGACGGCACCGTGGCGCTTGACGGCATGGACGCCATCCTCGTGCCAGGCGGCTTCGGCAAGCGCGGCGTCGAGGGCAAGATCGCCGCCATCCGCTACGCGCGCGAGCACAAGGTGCCCTACCTCGGCATCTGCCTCGGCATGCAACTCGCCGTCATCGAATTCGCCCGCCACGTCGCCGGCATGGAGGGCGCCCACAGCACCGAGTTCGACCCCGATACGCCGCACCCGGTCATCGCCCTCATCACCGAGTGGCTGGACCGCGAAGGGCGGGTCGAGAAGCGCGACGCCGGCGCCGACCTCGGCGGCACCATGCGCCTCGGCGGCCAGGCCTGCGCGCTGGCGGCCGATTCCCTGGCACGCAAGGTGTACGGTGCGGACACCATCGTCGAGCGGCACCGCCACCGCTACGAGGTGAACAACATCTACCTCAACCGCCTGCAGCAGGCGGGCCTCAAGGTGAGCGGCAAGTCCGAGGACGACCGCTTGTGCGAAATGGTCGAACTTCCCGACCATCCCTGGTTCATCGGCTGCCAGTTCCATCCCGAATTCACGTCCTCGCCGCGCGCCGGCCATCCGCTGTTCACCGCCTTCGTACGCGCCGCGCTGGCGAACCAGGAAAAGAGCGGCCGTGGCGCTCCGGTCACGCCGATCCGTCAGGCCGCGTCGTGAAACTCTGCGGATTCGACGTTGGCCTGCTGCACCCGCTGTTCCTCATCGCCGGCCCCTGCGTCATCGAGTCGCGCGAGCTGGCCATCGAGGTCGCCGGCCGGCTCAAGGAGATCTGCGCCGGGCTGGGCATCCCCTTCATCTTCAAGTCGTCCTACGACAAGGCCAACCGCAGCTCGGGCAAGTCCTACCGTGGCTTGGGGCTGGAGAAGGGCCTGGAGATCCTCGCCGAGGTGCGGAAGACCGTCGGCGTGCCGGTGCTGACCGACGTGCATGACAGCTCCGAGATCGAGGCCGTCGCCGCGGTGGCCGACGTGCTGCAGACGCCGGCCTTCCTCTGCCGCCAGACCGATTTCATCCAGGCCGTCGCCGCCTCGGGCAAGCCGGCCAACATCAAGAAGGGCCAGTTCCTCGCCCCGCACGACATGCAGCACGTCGTCGCCAAGGCCAAGGAAGCGAATGACGGAGCGGACACCATCATGGTGTGCGAGCGCGGCGCCTCCTTCGGCTACAACAACCTCGTCTCCGACATGCGCAGCCTGGCGATCCTGCGCGAGACCGGCTGCCCGGTGGTGTATGACGCCACCCATTCCGTGCAGCTGCCGGGCGGGCAGGGCGCTTCTTCCGGCGGCCAGCGCGAGTTCGTGCCGGTGCTGGCGCGCGCGGCGGTGGCGGTCGGCATCGCCGGCCTGTTCATGGAAACCCATCCGCATCCGGAGAAGGCGCTTTCGGACGGCCCGAATTCCTGGCCGCTGGGGAAGATGCAGGATCTGCTCGCCACGCTGCGCGACATCGACGCGCTGGTGAAGCAAAGGGGCTTTCTGGAGGCTGCCGCATGACAAAAGCGTACATCATCGCCCAGGCCACGGTGACCGACCCCGGGCAGTACGAGGGCTACAAGGCGCTGGCCGGCGCTGCCGTGGCGCAATACGGCGGCAAGTACATCGTGCGCGGCGGTGCCACGCATCTCCTCGAGGGCGACTGGGCGCCGCCGCGCCTGGTGATCCTCGAGTTCGACTCCGTCGAGCAGGCGCAGCGCTTCTACGATTCGCCTGAATATCGCGCCGCGCGCGAACAGCGCCTGGGCGCGGCGCAAATGAACATGCTGGTGGTCGAAGGACTGTAGATTTTTAGGGAGCAAGAAAAATGAGCGCAATCGTTGATGTCGTCGCCCGCGAGATCCTGGACTCGCGCGGCAATCCCACCGTCGAGGCCGACGTCCTGCTCGAATCGGGCATCATGGGCCGCGCTGCCGTGCCCTCGGGCGCCTCCACCGGCTCGCGCGAGGCCATCGAACTGCGCGACGGCGACGCCGGCCGCTACCTCGGCAAGGGCGTCCTGCAGGCGGTCGAAAACGTGAATACCGAGATCTCGGAAGCCATCATCGGCCTCGATGCTGAGGAGCAGGCCTTCATCGACAAGACCCTGATCGAGCTCGACGGCAGCGACAACAAGTCGCGCCTCGGCGCCAATGCCATGCTGGCCGTCTCGATGGCGGTGGCCAAGGCGGCTTCGGAGGAGGCCGGCCTGCCGCTCTACCGCTATTTCGGCGGCATGGGTCCGATGCAGATGCCGGTGCCGATGATGAATGTCATCAACGGCGGCGCCCACGCCAACAACAGCCTGGACATCCAGGAATGCATGATCATGCCGGTCGGCGCGCAGAGCTTCCGCGAGGCGCTGCGCTGCGGCGCGGAAGTCTTCCACGCCCTGAAGAAGCTGATCGACAAGCGCGGCTTTCCGACCTCCGTCGGCGACGAGGGCGGCTTCGCCCCCAACGTCTCCGGCACCGAGGAGGCGCTCAACCTGATCCTCGAAGCCGTCTCCAACGCCGGCTACGAGCCGGGGCAGGACGTGCTGCTGGCGCTCGATTGCGCCGCCTCCGAGTTCTACAAGGACGGCAAGTACGAGCTTGCCGGCGAGAAGCTGACACTGAGCGCCGGCCAGTTCGTCGATTACCTCGCCACGCTGGCCGACAAGTTCCCCATTGTCAGCATCGAGGATGGCATGGCGGAGAGCGACTGGGAGGGCTGGAAACTGCTCACCGACCGGCTCGGTCGCAAGATCCAGATCGTCGGCGACGACCTCTTCGTCACCAACACGCGCATCCTGCGCGAGGGCATCGCCCAGGGCATCGCCAACTCGATCCTCATCAAGATCAACCAGATCGGCACGCTCACCGAAACCTTCGCCGCCGTCGAGCTGGCCAAGCGCTCCGGCTACACCTCGGTCATCTCGCACCGCTCGGGCGAGACGGAGGATTCGACCATCGCCGACATCGCGGTGGGCCTCAACGCCCTGCAGATCAAGACGGGTTCGTTGTCGCGCTCCGACCGCATCGCCAAGTACAACCAGCTCCTGCGCATCGAGGAGGACCTCGGCGACACGGTGAGCTACCCGGGGCGCAACGCCTTCTACAACCTGCGGAAGTAAGCGACGGCCGTGAGGTGGCCGACCCTGGTGCTGGTCATCCTCATTGCCCTGCTGCAGTATCCGCTGTGGTTCGGCAAGGGCGGCTGGCTGCGGGTGTGGGACGTCGACCGCCAGCTCGCCGCCCAGCGCGAGGTCAACCAGAAGCTGGAGACCCGCAACGCCGGCCTCGACGCCGAGGTGCGCGACCTGAAGAGCGGCTACGAGGCCATCGAGGAGCGCGCCCGTTACGAGCTCGGCTACATCAAGCCGGACGAGGTCTTCGTCCAGGTACCCCAGAAGAATCCGTGACGGCGGTGCTCACCGCCTTAATTTGTCGCCAGAAAAGTCCAAGGCGAGGTTGATAGGCCTTTCCTATGGAACGGGCCGGCCGGCTTGTTTCAGGCTCTTGATTTCGCTGCGGACGTCGCCCTTGCCGTCGGGAAAGAAGACGATGGAGAGTTCGACAGACTTCCCGCAGCCGCGGAAGGTCCAGCTTTCCTCCCAGTGCCCGGCCGGCTGGTCCGGGTTGCCGGGTTCGCGCGGGGGGTGGGCGAGCCGGGTGTCGATGAGTTCGGCTTCCGCACAGCCTTTAACGCGCTCGAGCAGGCGCTGCCGGGCGGCGGGCAGGGCGCTTTGCAGGGCTTCGGAAATCTGCGGCAGGGAGGCATTGGTGTTGCCCGGCACATGCTCCAGCGCTTCCGGCTTGCCGTTCGCCCGGGCGACGAAAACGGCGTTGTAGGTCATGCGCTTGCCGCAGCGCTCGAAGACGTAGCGGTGCTGCCAGCTGCCGGCGACGGGATGGGCCTTGCCCTCGGGAAAATCGATCGCCTTGAGCAGGAACAGGTTGAGCGGCTGGATGTTGTAGGCGCCCTTGCAGTCCTGCTGCAGGCCGAGCTTCCTGTCCCATGTGCGGCCGGCTTCATAGAGCGCGGCGATCTGCTCCTTGCCGTAGAAATAGGCGGTAAGGCGCGAGGGTTTGCGGGCTTCGTTGGGCGCCGCGGCGGGCGGATCGTGCGCGACGGCCGTTGCGGAAAACGCCGCCAGCCATCCTGTCATCAGTGCACATGCGGATCGGCTTGCCGGCGTCATGGAGTGATTGTAGCTACTCCGGCAGGCGCTGCAACTCCCGTTCGTAGCGGCGTGCCCGCTCGGCATATTGCGCGCAGCCGCGGCGGATGGCCGCCGCCTCCTGGTCGGAGAGCTGGCGCACCACCTTGCCGGGGGCGCCCATCACCAGGGAGCGGTCGGGGATGACCTTGCCCTCCGGGATGAGGGCGCCGGCGCCGATCAGGCATTCGCGACCGATTATCGCCCCGTTCAAGACGATGGCCTGGATGCCGACGAGCGACCCTTCGCCGATGGTGCAGCCGTGCAGCATGGCCTGGTGGCCGACCAGCACCTCGGCGGCGAGGGTGAGGGGAAAACCGGGGTCGGTGTGCAGCACGGCGCCGTCCTGCACGTTGCTGGTGCGGCCGAGGGAGATGAGCTCGTTGTCGCCGCGGATGACAGCGTTGAACCAGACGCTGGCGCCGTCCTCGATCAGCACGTTGCCGATTACCGCAGCCGTCCCGGCCACCCAGGCCGTGCCGCGCAGTTCGGGCCGACGCTCGCCCAGTGCGTAGAGGGCCATGTCAGAGTATCTCCCCAAGGCTGATATCGACCATCAGGTCGTCCGAGAGTTTTTCCAGTTCGGCCTTTAGTGCGCGGGTGTCGATGTCCGACGCTGCCGTGAGGTCGGCTTCGCAATGGAACAGGGTTTCCGCCGACATAGGCGCGCTGGCGGTGTGCGTCTCCAGCTTCTCGACGTTGACGGCATGTTTCGCCAGCACCTGCGAGACCTCGCGCACGATGCCGATGCGGTCGTGGCCGACCAGGGCGAGTTTCAATCGCCGTCCTGCGGGGACTGACTTTTCCGCCGAGGATTCGGCCGTCACCTTGAGAGCGGCGAGATGCCCGAGCGCAGCCTGTAGCGGCCCGGCCTGTGCGACGGGAACGGCCACGCGGACGATCCCTGCGAACTTGCCGGCCAGATGCGACATCGAAGCCTCCAGCCAGTTGCCCTGGTGGGCGGCGATGGTCGCGGAGAGTTCGCCGACCAGGCCGGGCCGGTCGTCGCCGATGACGGTGAGGACGAGGTAGGTGTCGGCGCTCATTGGTATTCCTCCAGCGGCGGGCAGGTACAGAACAGGTTGCGGTCGCCGTACACGTCGTCGATGCGGTTCACCGAGGGCCAGAACTTGTTCTCCGCCACCCAGGGCAGCGGGAACACGGCTTCTTGGCGCGTGTAGGGGCGGTCCCATTCGGCCTCGGCGAGGTCGGCTTGCGTGTGCGGGGCGCGCTTCACCGGGTTGTCCTCCGCCGGCCACTCCCCGCGCTCGACCTTGCGGATCTCCTCGCGGATGGCGATCAGGGCGGCAATGAAGCGGTCCAGCTCGCCCTTCGATTCCGACTCGGTCGGCTCGACCATGATGGTGCCGGCCACCGGGAAGCTCACCGTCGGCGCGTGGAAGCCGTAGTCCATCAGGCGCTTGGCGATGTCGATCTCGGCGATGCCGGTCGCCGACTTGATGGCGCGGATGTCGAGGATGCATTCGTGGGCGACGCGGCCGTTCCTGCCGGTGTAGAGCACCGGGTAGTGCTCCTTCAGGCGCGCGGCGACGTAGTTGGCGTTGAGGATGGCGTATTTCGTTGCGCGCGTCAGGCCTTCGGCGCCGAGCAGGGCGATGTACATCCAGGAGATGGGCAGGATGGAGGCCGAGCCGAAGGGCGCCGCGCTGACTGCCCCCTGCGCGCCGACGCGATCCGCCGCAAGCAGATGGCCCGGTGCGTGGGGGGCGAGGTGGGCCTTCAGTCCGATCGGTCCCATGCCCGGCCCGCCGCCGCCGTGCGGGATGGCGAAGGTCTTGTGCAGGTTCATGTGGCTGACGTCGGCGCCGATCTCGGCCGGGCTGGTCAGGCCGACCTGGGCGTTGAGGTTGGCACCGTCCATGTACACCTGGCCGCCATTGGCGTGCACGATCGCGCAGATCTCCTTTACCGCCTCCTCGAAGACGCCGTGGGTGGACGGGTAGGTGATCATCAGGCAGGAGAGGCTGGCCGCGTGTTGTTCCGCCTTGGCCTTGAGGTCGGCGACGTCGACGTTGCCGCTGTCGTCGCAATCCACCACCACCACCTGCAGGCCGCACATCTGCGCCGTGGCCGGGTTGGTGCCGTGCGCCGACTTCGGGATCAGGCAGATGTTGCGGTGGCCTTCGCCCTGCGCTGCCTGGTAGCGGCGGATGGACACCAGGCCGGCGTACTCGCCCTGCGCGCCGGAGTTGGGCTGCATGCAGATGGCGTCGAAGCCGGTGATGGCCTTCAGCCTGTCGGCCAGCCCGCCGATCATCTCGGCATAGCCTGCGGCCTGCTCGGCCGGGGCAAAGGGATGCAGGTCGGCGAACTCCGGCCAGGTGACCGGGATCATCTCGCTGGCGGCGTTCAGCTTCATGGTGCACGAGCCGAGCGAGATCATGGAGTGGTCCATCGCCAGGTCGCGGTTCTGCAGCTTCTTCAGGTAGCGCAGCATGCCGTGCTCGGTGTGGTGGCTGTTGAACACCGGGTGGGCGAGGATGGCGTCGGAGCGCATCAGTGCAGCGAGCGGGTCGTTTGCTGCTGCCTCGGCGTCCAGCTTGTCGATGTCGGCGTCTTTTCCCGTGACGGCCTTGAGGATCGCGGCGACATCCGCGCGCGTGGTCTTCTCGTCGAGCGAGATGCCGCGCACGCCTTCGGCGACGATGCGCAGGTTGTAGCCGGGCACCTCCGCCTTGGTCTCGGCGAGGAGGGTGTCGAAGTACGCCTGCGTCTGCACCTTCACCCCGGCGGCCTTCAGCCCTTCGGCGAGGATGCCGGCGAGGCGGTGGATGCGGCCGGCGATGGTCTTCAGCCCCTGCGGGCCGTGATACACGGCGTACATGCCGGCGATGTTGGCCAGCAGCACTTGCGAAGTGCAGATGTTGGAGTTGGCCTTCTCGCGGCGGATGTGCTGCTCGCGCGTCTGCAGCGCCATGCGCAGGGCGCGCTTGCCGCGCGCATCGACCGAGACGCCGATGATGCGGCCCGGCACGGCGCGCTTGTGCTCGTCGCGGCAGGCGAAGAAGGCGGCATGCGGGCCGCCGTAGCCCATCGGCACGCCGAAGCGCTGGGCCGAGCCGAGCGCGATGTCGGCGCCTATGGCGCCGGGCGATTTCAGCAGCACCAGGGCCATCAGGTCGCTCGCCACCGCCGTGATGCAGCCGCTGACTTTCAGCTTGGCGATGACGTCGGTCAGGTCGGGGCACTCGCCGTCGGCGTTCGGGTACTGCAGCAGGGCGCCGAAGGCCTCGTGCTTTATCGCATCGGCGGCGGGGCCGACGACCAGCTCGAAGCCGAAATAAGCCGCGCGCGTCTTCACCACGTCGATGGTCTGCGGGAAGCAGGCGGCGTCGATGAAGAAGGCATTGGACTTCGACTTCGAGGCGCGCCGCGCCATGGTCATGGCTTCCGCCGCGGCGGTGGCCTCGTCCAGCAGCGAGGCGTTGGCCAGCGCCATGCCGGTGAGGTCGATCACCATCTGCTGCCAGTTGAGCAGGGCTTCCAGCCGGCCCTGGGCGATCTCAGCTTGGTAGGGCGTGTAGGCGGTGTACCAGCCGGGGTTCTCCAGCAGGTTGCGCAGGATCACCTTGGGCAGGAGCGTGTCGTAGTAGCCGAGGCCGATGAGCGATTTCCTGACGATGTTCTTCGCGGCGATGGCCTTCAGCTTCGCCAGCGCCTCGTGCTCGCGCAGCGGGCCGGCGAGCGGCAGGGGCTGCGCCAGGCGGATGGACGCGGGCACCGTCTTGCCGATCAGTTCGTCGAGGCTGGATGCGCCAACCGCAGCCAGCATGGCGGCGGTCTCGGCGGCGTCGGGGCCGATGTGGCGGGCGATGAACTCGTCGCGCTGCTCGAGCGCGGAGAGGGGCGTGTGCGACATGGTTATTCTTCCGCGGCGACCTTGGCGTAGGCGGCGGCGTCGAGCAGGCCGTCCAGGTCGGCGGCGTTGTCCGGCTTCAGCTTGAACAGCCAGGCGGCGTAGGCGTCCTGGTTCACCGATTCCGGCGCGTCGGCGGCAGCCTGGTTGGCGGCCACCACCTCGCCGGCGATCGGCGCGTAGATGTCGGAGGCGGCCTTCACCGATTCCACCACGGCGCATTCCTCGCCGGCCTTCACCTTGCGGCCGACTGCGGGCAGTTCGAGGAAGACGATGTCGCCGAGCGCTTCCTGCGCGTGGTCGGTGATGCCGATGGTGACGAGGCCGTCGTCGGCGAGGCGCGCCCACTCGTGGGACTTGGCGTATTTCAGGTCGGCGGGGATATTCATGTTCTTCTCCAATGTAGTTAAACCAGGACTTTTCCGTTGCGCACAAAGGGCGGCTTGACCACCGTCGCCTTCAGGCGCTTGTCACGAATCTCCACCTCGACGGCGTCGCCGACGGCGACGCCCGCGGGCAGTCGCGCCAGGGCGATCGAACGGTTCATGGTCGGCGAGAAGGTGCCGCTGGTGATCTCGCCTTCGCCCTGCGCGGCGAATACTTTCTGGTGGGCGCGCAGCACGCCGCGGTCTTCCAGCAGCAGGCCGAGCGTCTGCTTCTCCGGCCGCCGTCCCGCCAGGACTGACTTTCCGATGAAGTCGCGCGGCGCGGCGAGGTCGACCGTCCACCCCAGTCCCGCCGCCAGCGGAGAAGTCTGCTCGTCCATGTCCTGGCCATACAGGGGCATGCCCGCTTCGAGGCGCAGCGTGTCGCGTGCGCCGAGGCCGGCGGGTTTCACGCCGGCGTCGAGTAGCGCGTTCCAGGTCGCCTCGGCACGTTCGGCGGGGATCATCAGTTCGAAGCCGTCCTCGCCGGTGTAGCCTGTTCTTGCGATCAGGGCGTCGCCGAACCAGGCGGCGTGGAAGGGCTTCAGTTCAGCGCTGGCAGCTTCCGAGCCGGGCAGGGCGGCCCAGGCCTTGGCGCGGGCGTTTGGCCCCTGCACGGCGATCATGGCGAGGTCGCGGCGCGGCTTCACTGCGACGCTGCCGGCATGCTGCCTGATCCAGGCGAGGTCCTTGTCGGCGGTGCCGGCATTGACGACGACGCGGTAGAAGTCCGTGCGGAAAAAGTAAACGATGAGGTCGTCGATGACGCCGCCCTGCGGGTTGAGCATGCAGGAGTAGAGCGCGCGGCCCGGCACGGTCAGCTTGTCGACGTTGTTGGCGATCAGCTTGTGCAGCAGGTCGTGGGCGCCGGCGCCCTCGAGGTCCAGGCAAAGCATGTGGGAGACGTCGAACATGCCGGCATCGCGGCGCACCTGGTGGTGCTCCTCGACCTGGGAGCCGTAATGCAACGGCATGTCCCAGCCGGCGAAATCGACCAGCTTGCCGCCGAGGCGGACGTGGGTTGCGTACAGTAGAGTTTGTTTGGCCATGTCAGGTACTTGGGTTGCGTTATTCGAGTTCTTTCGCGCAATGAAAAAGGGGCGAAGCGTTTCGCTTCACCCCTCTGTCCCTTGTACCTGAGAGATTGCCGTCCTCAGTTGCCTGACAGTGACGACGTGCCCCTTCGGTGGATGGCGCATTTATCTTATGCCATCGCTCTCCAGAGTGTTCCTGCTCTCGCGCGGCCCTTTTGCCTGAGCGGTTCCGGGTGTTGCGCCTTCGGCGGCGGCCTTGTTTCAATTGCCGCTCTCTCCCGCGCGAGCGCAGCGACTATAGCCTGCGGCTACAGCGGAATCAAGAAAGATTCATCGGTTATGATTCGCGACTTATGAAATCAAGCACTTCCGAATTCCTGACGATCCGCGGCCTGAAAAGCCATGTGCGCCTGTGGGGGCCGGCCGGTGCGCCGAAGCTGTTCCTGCTGCACGGCTGGATGGATTGCTCGGCCTCGTTCCAGTTTCTCGTCGACGCCTTTGCGCGCGACTGGCGCGTCATCGCCCCCGACTGGCGCGGCTTCGGTCTGTCGGAATGGCTGAACGGCCCCTACTGGTTTCCCGACTACCTCGCGGATCTCGAGCGACTGCTCGACCATTACGCGCCGGACGAGCCGGTGCGCCTGGCCGGCCACAGCATGGGCGGCAATGTCGCCGGGCTGTATGCCGGCGCACGCCCCGCGCGCGTAGCCAAGCTGGCGATCCTCGAGGGCTTCGGCCTGCATTCCACCGAGCCGGCGCAGGCGCCGGGGCGCTACGCGAAGTGGCTCGACCAGGACAAGGCCGGCGCCACGCTGCGCGACTACGCCGACCTGGATGAGTTCGCGACGCGGCTGATGCGCGACAATCCGCGCCTGACGCAGGCGCAGGCCGAATTCCTGGCGGCCAACTTCTCGCAGCGGCGGCCCGACGGGCGTTTCGGCTATGCCGCCGATCCCTGGCACCGCGTCATCAATCCGGTGCTCTATCGCTTCGAGGAGGCCAAAGCCTGCTGGCGCGCGGTGACGGCCCCGGTGCTCTGGGTGGTGGCGCGCGACTCGCACCTGTACAAGGAGTTCGCCGGACGAAGCGAGGACTACGCTGCGCGGCTGGCCAGCTTCGCCCGCCTGCGCGAAGTCGTCCTGGACGACTGCGGTCACATGCTGCAACACGACCAGCCGCAGCGGCTGGCGCAGGTGGTTGAGCAGTTCCTCGGGTAAGATCGTTCCATGAAAGCCGACCTGCACTGTCATTCCAACGTCTCCGACGGTCTGCTGTCGCCGGCGGAGGTGGCGCGCCGCGCCGCCGACCGCGGCCTCGAGCTCTGGTCGCTGACCGACCATGACGAGGTCGCCGGCCTGGCCGAGGCGCGCGCCGTCGCCGAGGAGCGCGGCCTGCGCTTCCTCGACGGCAGCGAGATCTCGGTGTCCTGGCGCGACGACGCCAGCTTCCACGTCGTCGGCCTGGGCATCGACCCTGCATATCCCGCGCTGGTCGCCGGGCTGAAGGGAATCCGCGACGGCCGCGACGGCCGCGCGCACCGCATCGCCGCCGAACTGGAAAAGGCCGGCATCCGCGGCGCCTACGAGGGCGCGGCGCGCTATGCCGAGAAGGCCTCGATCATCAGCCGCGCCCACTTCGCCCGCTTTCTCGTCGAGCGGAAGATCTCGCCCGACGTGAAAAGCGTGTTCGACCATTATCTGGCCAAGGGCAAGCCCGGCTACGTGCCGCACGAGTGGGCGTCGGTGGAGGATGCGCTGCGCTGGATCGGCAACGCCGGCGGCGTGGCGGTGCTGGCACATCCGTTGCGCTACCGCGTCAGCCGCGACGACCTGCGCGTGTTCCTCGGCGAATTCAAGGACTGCGGCGGCCAGGGCATCGAGGTGGCCTGCGGCGCGCATTCTCCTGAGGAAGTGAAGGAATGCGCCCGCCTGGCGCGGCATTTCGGCCTGAAGGCCTCGGTTGCCTCGGATTTCCACGGTCCGGGCGAAAGCTACGCTGATCTCGGCATGACGCCGCCGCTGCCGGACGACCTCGTACCGATCTGGCACGATCTCGTCTGATTTCGCCATGGCGCAGTATTTTTCCGTCCACCCCGAGCAACCGCAGCCACGGCTGATCCGCCAGGCGGCAGAGATCCTGCGCGCCGGCGGGGTCGCCGCCTTTCCGACCGATGCCGCGTATTCGCTCGGCTGCCGCGTCGGCGATGCCGATGCCGTGGCGCGCATCCGCGCCATCCGCGAGGTGGACGAACGCCACCACTTCACCCTGATGTGCCGCGACCTGTCGGAGATCGCCACCTATGCGCGGGTGGACAACGCCCAGTTCCGCCTGCTCAAGGCGACCACGCCGGGCAGCTACACCTTCATCCTCGAAGGCACCAAGGAACTGCCGCGGCGCATCCTGCATCCGAAGCGCAAGACCATCGGCCTGCGCATTCCCGCTCATCCCGTGCCCCTGGCATTGCTGGAGGAACTCGACGAGCCGATGCTGACCTCCACGCTGAGCCTGCCGGGCGAGGAACAGCCGCTCAACGATGCCGGGGAAATCCGCGACCGCCTGGAAAAGTGCATCGACCTCGTCATCGAGGCCGGCTCCTGCGGCCTGGAGATGACCACGGTGGTCGATCTGACCGGCCCGGTGCCGGTACTGGTGCGCGCCGGGTTGGGCGCGCTGCAACCCCTCGGGCTGGGATAGCCGCTCTGGTAGAATTGCCGGCTTATCCAAACGCCCCGACATGGACAGCCTGATCCAGACCCTGGCGATCTACGCCATTCCGGTCCTCCTCGCCATCACCCTGCACGAAGCCGCACATGGTTACGTGGCGCGTCATTTCGGCGACCCGACCGCCTATCTGGCGGGGCGCATCAGTCTGAACCCGTTGCGCCATGTCGATCCGGTCGGCACCATCCTGGTGCCGGGGGCGATCCTGGCGGCGAGCAAATTGATCGGCGGCAGCGCCATGCTGTTCGGCTGGGCCAAGCCGGTGCCAGTGGATTTCACCCGCCTGCGCAACCCGAAGAAGGACATGCTCTGGGTGGCGGCGGCCGGTCCGGGCACCAACCTGCTGATGGCGATCGGCTGGGCAGCGCTGCTGAAGCTGGCCAGCGTCGCGCCGGAGAACCTGTATACCGTGCCGATGGTCAAGATGGGGCTGGCCGGCATCGAGATCAACGCCGTGCTGATGCTGCTCAACCTGCTGCCCATCCCGCCGCTCGACGGCGGGCGCATCGCCGTCAGCCTGCTGCCCCACCGCATGGCCTGGCAGTTCTCGAAAATCGAACCCTACGGCTTGGCCATCCTGCTGGTGCTGCTGTTCACCGATATACTCGGCATCATCCTCTGGCCGCTGATGGTGGGATTCCGCCATTTGCTGGCCGCCATTTTCCAGCTATAGAGCAACAATCATGTACGCAGAAAGAGTCCTTTCCGGCATGCGCCCAACCGGGCGCCTCCACCTCGGCCACTACCACGGCGTCCTGAAAAACTGGGTCAAGCTGCAGAACGAGTACCCCTGCCTGTTCTTCGTCGCCGACTGGCATGCCCTGACCACCACCTACGACGAGCCGGGCACCATCGTGGACAACACCCGGGAGATGGTCATCGACTGGCTCGCCGCCGGCGTCGATCCGGCGCAGGCCATCCTGTTCATCCAGTCCCGCGTGCCGGAGCATGCCGAACTGCACCTGCTGCTGTCGATGATGACGCCGCTCGGCTGGCTCGAGCGCGTGCCGACCTACAAGGACCAGCAGGAAAAGATGGAGCACAAGGATCTGTCCACCTACGGCTTCCTCGGCTACCCGCTGCTGCAGGCGGCCGACATCCTGATCTACCGCGCCAACCGTGTGCCGGTGGGCGAGGACCAGGTGCCGCACATCGAGTTCTCGCGCGAGATCGCCCGCCGCTTCAACCATCTCTACGGCCGCGAGCCGGACTTCGAGGCCAAGTCGCGCGTCGCCATGAAGCTGCTCGGCGCCAAGCGCGCCGGTGAATACGAGGCGCTGCGCACGCGCTTCCAGCAGGAGGGCGACCACCAGGCGCTGCAACGTGCCCGCGTCCTGATCGAGGAGGTGCAAAACCTGCCGATGGAAGACCGCGAGCGCCTGTTCGGCTTCCTCGAGGGAACGAGCAAGATGATCCTGGTCGAGCCGGACGCACTGCTCACCGAGGCGGCGAAGATGCCCGGGCTGGACGGCCACAAGATGTCGAAGTCCTACAACAACACCATCTCGCTGCGCGAGAGCGCCGACTCGGTCACCAGGAAGATCCGCACCATGCAGACCGATCCGGCGCGGGTGCGCCGCACCGATGCGGGCGACCCCGACAAGTGTCCGGTGTGGCAGTTCCATCTCGTCTATTCGGACGAGGGCACCAAGCAGTGGGTGCAGCAGGGCTGCCGCAGCGCCGGCATCGGCTGCATCGAATGCAAGCACCCGGTGATCGACGCCGTGCTGAAGGAGCAGGAGCCGATGCACGAGCGGGCGCAGGCCTACATCGACGATCCCGCCCTGGTGCGCAATATCATCGCCGACGGCTGCGAGAGGGCGGGGAAGCTCGCCGCCGAGACCATGCGCGATGTGCGCGCGGCCATGGGCCTGAATTACGCCTGAGGAAGCCATGCCTCATCACGCCAAGGACGGCGAAGCGAAGTTGCTGGCCTCGATACACGAGGTCTTCGCCGAGAAGATCCCCTTCAACAAGGTGCTCGGCCTCGACGTCGTTTCCCTTGCCGGCGAGAGCCCGGTGCTGCGCTTCGCCATGCGGCCCGAGCTGGTCGGCAATTTCATGCGCGGCAACCTGCACGGCGGCGTGATCTCCTCGGTAATCGACGTCTGCGGCGGCCTCACGGCCTTCCTCGGCCTGCAGAGGAAACTGCGCGACGAGCCGATCGAGGAGCGGCTGCAGCGCTTCGCCCGCATCGGCACCATCGA
>WYAY01000203.1 GCA_011526165.1 Sulfuritalea sp. | reverse complement strand
GAAGCCGATGGACAGGATCATCATCGCCACCAGCAGGGCCTTGGTGTTGCGGTAGGTCTTGAACATGATGGCGTCGCGCAGCGCGGCGGTGTTGCAGAAGCGCGAGCGCTGCACCAGCAGGCCGACGACGGAACCGAAGAGGAACGCGACGAGGCATTCGGCAATTGGCGTCATTTCTCAACCCTCCAGAATCTTTTTGTAGATGAGCGAACCGACCCAGGCGCCGGCGAGGATGCCGGAAATGGCCAGGTAGCCGCCGAGGTTCATCTCCGAGCCCATGCCGAAGAAGGTCGACACGTTGCAGACGAAGGCGAGGCGGATGCCGACGCCCATCAGCAGGCCGCCGACGGTGATCATCAGCCACTCCGAGGCGCGGCGCGGCAGGCGCCAGTAGAACTCCTTGCTGAGCACCGCGCCGACGAAGGCGCCGAAGAACATGCCGAGGCTGATGTAGATCTTCCAGTAGTCGCCCTGCGGCGGGAACACCAGCTGCCAGAAGGGGATGCGCATCAGCTCGTCGCCGAGAAAGACCTGCGCGATGAGGCCGGTCATCATGGTCTCGCCGCCGCCCACCGTCCAGGCGCCGACGATGAGGAACAGGAAGATGTCCAGCACGGCGATGGCCGCCAGGGCGACGATCGGGTCCAGGGTCTTGCGGAAAAACTCCATCATGCCTCCCGATGGGCCGCCCCGAAGGGGGCATGTGCCCCCTCGGGGGGCAGCGAACGTAAGTGAGCGTGGGGGCTCATGTCTTCTCCATGTGCGCGCCCTTCATCAACCGGTGCGCTTCTTTCTTGTATGCTGCGGATTCTATTGGCCCGGACGGGCGGGTGGTGGTAATTATTGCCAACGCTTCGAAACAAGGGAACAGGCATGAATATCTACTCAGAAATCAACGACGTGCTGGACCACATGTTCAACGCCTGCACGACCTCGCAGATCAACGAGTTCATCCCCGAGAAGCGCGGCTTCCGCATCCACGGCCACAGCACCACCATCTCGCTGGAGCGCGCCTTCTGGAACGTCCTCGACGACATGGCCGGCGAAGCGAAGATGCCCCTGCCGCGCCTGATCGAGAAAGTGCACGACGGCTGCCTCGTCGCCAACGACAAGAACATTGCCTCCTGCCTGCGCGTGATCTGCCTGAAGTACCTCAACGTCTACAGCGGCGGCACGCCGACGGCGCGCGGCGAGCTGTCGCGGGCGGCGTAAAAGTCAGTCCCCGCGGGACGGCACTTAGCCATCCTCGCGCATCGCCTTCCTCCATCATTGACACGGTTCTATTTGTATATACAATAAAACCGTGATCACTTTCGACGAGGCCAAGCGCAAGGCCAATCTCGACAAGCACGGGCTCGATCTGGCGGATGCCGGCATGGTCTACGATGCGCCGAACAAGATCACGCTGGAATCGCCGCGCAGCGGCGAGTCGAGGCGAATGGATATTGCCCTGGTCGAAGTGATGGGCGTGGTGCTGGCGCTGGTGTATGTGCCGCGCGGCCGGGAAGTGCGGGCCATCTCGCTGCGTCGGGCATCGAAAACGGAAAGGAAGCTGTATGAAGCGGCATGCAAAGAGCAAGACTGACTGGAAGCGCGTGAAGCGCGAGGCAGCGGACGAAACGCCGGTGCCCTACGATCCCGCGTCCGAACCCTACGACCCGAACGACCCGAAGGCAGTCGAAGCCTACTGGAAAAAGGCGAAGGTGCGGCGCGTACGCGGCCCGCAGAAGGCGCCGCGCAAAGTGGCCACGGCCATCCGCCTTTCGCCGGAGGTGGTGGAATTTTTCAAGGCCGAGGGCCCGGGCTGGCAGACGCGCGTCGACGACGCGCTCCAGGAATACGTGAAGGCGCACAAGGCTGCATGAAAGTCAGTCCGCGCAGGACGGCGCACCGTTAATCCCAAGGAAGCGGCCAACGATGACCGACGATTGCGAATACTGCCGCGAATGGAACCAGGCGCATCCCGGCGATGAGCCGCGCGCGTCGTGCGGCCCGTGTGCCGTCTGCCAGGCGCCGGGCCACCTCAAGGCCCACCCGAGGCAGCCGACCAGCCTCTGTCTTTGCCGGGCGCATTGGGACGAACTCAATGCCCCCGGCTATCGCTTCGAGCTCTATCACCTGATCTACGTGGCGATCCTCGGCATTGCGGCCATCCAGATCTATCCGCTCGTCGCCCGGCTTTGGGGCGGCTGATTCACGGCCCGACAAGACGGTGCCCGCTCGTCTACTCCGACCCTGCTGAACCAGAACCGTTGCCGACGAATACTTGGTGTGTATAATACACACCATGAACAGCGCCGAACTGATCAGGAAGCTGGAAAAGGCGGGCTGGGTGCTGCGCGGCGTGAAGGGGTCGCATCACATCTACACGCACCCGCAGCGCGGCGGACACCTCAGCGTTCCGCACCCCAGGAAGGACTTGGGCGCCGGCCTGATCCACAAGCTGATGAAGCAGGCGGGACTGAAGTGAAAGGAGCAGGAAGATGAAATATCCGATCGCAATCGAGCCGGGCGACGACAAGCACGCCTACGGGGTCGTCGTGCCCGATCTGCCGGGCTGTTTTTCGGCCGGCGACACGCTGGACGAGGCGATGGACAACGCCCGCGAAGCCATCGAGCTGTGGCTGGAAACCGTCATCGACGACGGCGGCGCCGTGCCCGAGCCGCGCCCGCTGGGCGAGCACCAGAAGAAAAAGGAATTCAAGGGCTGGGTATGGGCCGTTGTAGCCGTCGATCTCGCCCAGCTCTCAGACAAAGCCGAGCGCGTGAACATCACCCTGCCCGCCCGCGTCCTGCGCCGCATCGACGCCGCCGCCAAGGAAGCCGGCGAGTCGCGCTCCGGCTTCATCGCCCACCTGGCGCTGCGCGCATAAGCGGCGCCTGCGGGCCAAGCTGTACCGAATGTCATATCCGCTCATCGCCCGGCTTGGGGCGGCTGATTCATGGGGCTCACAAGCCGCGGCCGCGCCGATTCATTCGCAGAAGGCAGGGCTTGCTTTCGCTTGACGGGATACCGGTTTGCCGGCAGCATCGAAACCATGCAGCCGATGACGGCCTATTTTCGGGATGATGTGCTGGAAAAACGGCCGTATATCCGGTTGGAGTGGTGTCTTGAGGCACTGCGCAACCCGGCACGACGTGAGGTGCAGCCGGAAGACGGCCGCATCCGGCATTGGATTTGGGTGGACGAAATCGGCCGCTATCTGCGCGTCGTTACACTGGCCGACGGCGTGACGCTGCATAATGCATTTCCGGACAGGAGATTCAAGCCATGAGACTCAACTACGACGCGACGACAGATTCGCTCTACATTCATTTGGCAGAGCGGGCATCGGTGGATTCCGATGAGGTCGCCGACGGTGTGGTGCTCGACTACGACGCGCAAGGTGCCCTCGTCGGCATCGACGTGCAACACGCATCCCAGCGCGCCGACATCCGCCGACTGGCCGTCAATCACCTGCCGCTGGACAGTCTGGAAGCCGCGTAATAATCAGTCCCCGCAGGACGGCGGCTATTGGCTTTCCGCCGCCTTGCGTTCCAGATTCAGCGCCAGCAGGCGCTTGAGGATTTCCTCGTCGGGCATGTCCGGCGTGTAGTCGTGCCAGCCGTAGGCGGCGGCCACCGCCGCGTCGAGCGCCCGGTGGGCGTTGTCGAGCCAGGCCGGGCGGGCGTTGTAGAGGTTGGTGAGGGTGCGCTTCTTCAGTTCCGCCTCGTGGCCGGGTCTGGCGACGATGCGGTCGGGGTAGCCTGGCACGACCTCGGGGATGCGCTCGACCCATTCCGGCGGGTTGAGCCAGTTCTCGCGCAGCTCGTTCAGGCGGCGCGCGGCGGCGGCGATGTTCGCCGCCGGGATTTCCTCGGCCATGCACGGCGGCGCGCCGTGGCCGGCGCCCGGCGCGGTGTCGCGCGGGGTGCGGCCTTCGGGAAAGGGGAAGGTCTCGAAGGTGGTGGTCGGCGTGTAGCGCGGGTCGTTGCCGACGCCGAGCCAGGTGCAAAGCCGCAGCGACCAGAGTTCGTGGAAGCGCGAATGCAGGATGCCGAAGGTGGCGTCGTCGGCGCGGGCGATAGCGATAAGTTGATGGTCGGCGAGAATGCGGGTGTCCATCCAGACGAAAAGGCGATGCTTGGCGACGACCGGTGTAGCGATGAAGCGCTGCAGTCCGTCCAGCGCAGAACGCATTTTCGGAATAGGCTCCGCCAAACGCCACCAGCGTGTCTTGTAAGCCGCACGGTTGCTCTTGTCGCGCATGGGCCTGACCTTTTCGGTGACATGCGCGAATGGCGCTTCATAAAGCATTGCCTCGGCCTCGGGCATATCCACCCCGAAGTCGATGATCCACGTATCCGAAGGGCGGCGGGTCACATCCATGCCGTTCGACCACGGCCGCAGCACGTCGCTGTTCGGGCGGCCGTTCGGATTGGGCAGCTTGAGCCAAGCGCGGGCGGTATCGCCCGGTATGTCGAATGGCCCGGCCTTCACCGTGGCAACAAAAGCGCAGCTGGCGTTTTCGGCGAGCTTGGCCGCTTCGGAAAGCGCGCTGCCGGAAGTCAGGTCAGGGTTGATCTCCGCAACAGCTGCGCCATCGAGGCACGCCGGCTGGTCGCTGTTGCCGAAGCAGACGAGTGAGACACGCACCGCGGCGCCTTCGTTGATCCAGTCTTCGTCGCTCCATGCATCGAAGATGCGCGTGGTTTCGGTAATGCGATCGAGCACCTTGCGGTTGGCGCCGCCACGAATCGAATTGGTTCCGACCAGTCCCGCCGTCCTGCACTTGCCCGCTTCGATCTGTGCGCGCGCCTTCTCGAACCAATACAGCACCAGATCGGCGAAGCCCGGGACACGGCCTTCATAGAGGGCGCGCAGCGTATCGGTGTAATTGCGCCCAAGTTCGCTCCATTGTTTCTTGGTGCCAAGGAATGGCGGATTGCCGACGATGGCGTCGCATTCGGGCCAGTCGGCCTCCTCCACCGCCGTGCCGCCGGAACTGACTTTCACCAGCGCGTCGCGATTGTCGATGGTGTCGAGCGGCTTGAGGATCGGCTGCGTCGCGACGGGGTAGCCGTTCCGCAGCATCCACTGGATCTCGCCGATCCAGACGGTGACGCGGGCCAGCTCCGCCGCGTAGGGATCGAGCTCGATGCCGAGCACGTTGGCGGGCGAGACTTCGATGCTGACCTGCCGCTGCAGGCCGAGCGCCTCGGCCTCGACGTTGGCGCGGCGCTCGAGGTCCTTCAGCGCCTTCAGCGCGAGGTAGAGGAAATTGCCGCTGCCGCAGGCCGGGTCGAGCACGCGGAAGTTGCGCAGGCGTTCGAGGTAGCCGTGGTAGATCGCGGCGGCCTCGCGATACGGCTTGTCGTCGCGCTTCTTCG
>WYAY01000202.1 GCA_011526165.1 Sulfuritalea sp. | reverse complement strand
TCAAGGGCGCCGGGTTGGACGAGGGCGCCAGCACGCGCCTGCTGGTGCACGCCGCCCAGCTGATCGCCGACGGCGTCGAGCCTGCGGCGGCCTGCACCGCGGCGATCGCGCGCGCGCTCAGCGACGACCCCGAGATGAAGGGGGTGCTGGACGATCTCGTCAGGGCGGTTTTTTGATCGATCGGCGATAGGGTATCCTTGCGTCGATGAAACCTTCGGAGGCACTCGCAAACCACCGCCAGGCAATCCGCGAGATCGCGGAACGTCATCGCGTCCGCAACGTGCGCGTTTTCGGTTCGGTGCTGAACGGAACCGATACGGAGGGCAGCGATCTCGACCTTCTGGTCGACCCGACGGATAAAACAACGTTATTCGATATTGCCGCGATTCAGGAGGAAGCCGAAAGTCTGCTGGGCGTGGCGGTCGATGTCCTGACACCGAAGGCTTTGCCGGAGAAGTTTCGCAACAGAGTGGTTGCGGAGGCGGAGCCGGTATGAGCAAGGACGATTTTCGAATACCCGACTATCTCGATCACATCCTGAGCGCCATTGGCCGGATCGGGAAATACACTGATGGCCTGACCGAGACCGGCTTTTCCAATGACGAAAAGACGCAGGACGCCGTTGTCCGCAACTTCGAAATCATCGGCGAGGCTTCGAAAAACATCCGGGAGACGGACGCCGGTTTCGCGGCCGATCATCCGGAAATCCCCTGGAGTCTGATGTACCGGATGCGCAATGCGCTTTCGCATGGCTATTACGACGTGGACCTGTCAGTCGTATGGCGTACCATCCGTGACGACCTTCCCGGCCTGGAGCGGCGGATCAGGGAACTTCGGGCAGGCCTGTAGTTTCGGTGGGCCGCAAGCTCTTCTCCAACGAACTCGAAGCGCGCCTCGACGAGCTGCTCTTCGCCTCGACTTCGCACCGTTCGGCGAAGGGCATCGCCGACGGCCTCGAGAAACTCACGCGCGAGCAGCAGGAACGCGTGCTGCACTGGGTCGGCGTCGCCGCGCAGTCGTATGCCGAGGTCGGCTACCTCGTCGCCTCGCTGGCGCCGCGCGCGCTGGCGCGGCTGGATGCCGCGGGCTTCGAGGCCTGGGTGCTGGCCGGGCTCGACGCCTACGACCGCCAGGGCGGCCAGGCGGCGATGGCGCTGCTGCGCGACCTCGACGGTTTCTGTGCGGCGCGCGCGCATGCGCCGGCGGCGGCACGGCTCGCCGACATCGAGGTGCGCCTTGCGCGTTTCATTCAAGGACTCTCCGGCCGCGCCCTGGCGCTGTCCGCCGGCGCCGTCCCGCACACCGACACCGAGACCATCTTCCTGCCGGCACAGTTGGCGGCGCTGCCGACCCAGGACGGCAACCGCCGCCTCTACAAGGCGACGGCGGCGCTGCTGTGGGCGCAGACGCGCTACGGCACCTTCGGCACGGCGACGGCGGACATCGCGGCCGCGCTCGCGCGCTGGCCGGACCGCGAGCGGGCGCTGCGCTGGTTCGCCGCGCTGGAGGCGGTGCGCCTCGAAGCGGTGCTGGGCGCGGAACTGCCCGGCCTCGCCGCCGAGATCGCGCGGCTTCGCGGTCCCTGGCCACAGGAATTGCGCGGAGCCGTCGAACGGCTCGGCCGCCCCGATGCCGCCGTGTCGCAGACACTGACTTTTCTTGCCGAGTGCATGGCCGGCGAGGCAGAACCGCCGCCGCTGCCGCATGCCGGCGCGATCGACCTGGAGGCGGCGCTGCGCGTGCGCGCGGCACGCCTGGAACGCGAGACCGACATCGTGCGCAAGGCGCTGTCCACCCTGAAGGGATTCGGCGGACGGCAGGGCGCCGGTGAATCCGCGCCGGCGGTGAACCTCGAGGGCGGCAAGTTCGAGTTCAGCCTCGACGGCGAAGCGCTGGCGCTGCCGCCCGAGGCGCAGGCGGCGGCGCAGTCGCTGTTGCAGGACCTCGGCGAGCTGCCGCCGGAATGCCTGGTGCCGGCCGGCCCCGGCGCCTGGCAACCCACCGAACGGGAAGGCGGCGGCGAGGACGCCCTCACCAGCCACCGCGAGCCGCATCGCCGCTACGACGAGTGGGACTACCGCCGCCGCGCCTACCGCCGCGACTGGTGCCACCTGTTCGAGGTGGACCTGCCGGCCGGCGATCCGGACTACGTGGCAAAAGTCAGCCTGCGCAACACGGCGGCGATCCGCCAGATCCGCCGGCGCTTCGAGATGCTGCGCGGCGAAGACCGCCAGCTCGGTCGCCAGCCGGAGGGCGAGGAGATCGACGTCGACGCCCTCGTCGAAGCGGTGGGCGACCGCGCCGCCGGCGCCGAGCCGGAGGCGCGGCTGTACAGCCGCCGCATCCGCAGCGAGCGTTCGCTGGCGGCGATGTTCATGGTGGACATGAGCGGCTCCACCAAGGGCTGGGTGAACGACGCCGAGCGGGAATCGCTGGTGATGCTGTGCGAGGCGCTGGAGACGCTGGGCGACGCCTACGCCATCTACGGCTTCTCCGGCTGGACGCGCACGCGCTGCGACATCTACCCGGTGAAGCGCTTCAATGAAGCCTACGACGCGGCGGTGCGCGGCCGCATCGCCGCCGTCGAGGCGAAGGACTACACGCGCATGGGCGTGGCCATCCGCCATCTCACGCAATTGCTGGAAGCGCAGCCGGCGCGGCACCGGCTGCTGGTGACGCTCTCCGACGGGCGGCCGGACGACTTCGGCGACGAGTATCGCGGCCACTACGGCGTCGAGGACACGCGCCGCGCCCTGCAGGAGGCGCACAGCCGCGGCGTGCGCAGCTATTGCGTCACCATCGACCGCCACGGCGCCGACTACCTGCCGCGCCTCTATGGTCCGGCGCGCTACACGGTGCTCGACGACGCGCAGAAGCTGCCGCTGAAGATCGCCGACATCTACCGACGGCTGTCGGCCTGATTCCCTGTCGCCACAGGCGCCGGACCGGCCAGCACCGGCGGGGCGATTGAAAGCGTCGTCTCGACGCGGCCGTCGCCGGCGTTGGCCAGACCCACCGCGATTCCCTCGGCCGGCAGCAGGCTGCGCACCAGCGTGAGGCCCGTGCCGAGGCCCTTGCCGGCGGAAAAATCCAGGCCTTCGGGCAGGCGTCCGCGGTTGTGCAGGACGAGTTTCGCGCCGGAATCCTCGCAGCGCAGGTCGAAGACGGGCGGCGCGGCGTCATCGCCGTGGCGCAGCGCGTTGGTGAACAATTCATTCAGCACCAGCGCGAGCGGCACCGCCTCCTCGTGGCGCACGCTCCAGCGGCAGGCATCCGTCGGCTGGCAGGGGCCGGCGCGGAAGCACTGCCCCGGTGCCGGCTGCAGTTCGATGGCCAGGCCGGTGATGCCGCGCAGGGAATCGGCGACGTCGGCCACCAGGCCGCGCAGTCCGATGCGCCCGCTGTTGTCGTGCCCCTGCAGGCCGTGCACCACCGCGATGGCGTTGATCTGGGCGGCGCACTCCTCGATCTGCGGGCGCAGCTCGGCGCGACGCGCCACCTGCTGGCGCAGCAGCCCGGCCAGCCCCTGCAGGTGGTTCTTGATGCGGTGATGCACTTCGCGCACCACCGCGTCGCGCTGCGCGCGCACGGCGGCCAGCGCAGCGGTCTGCCTGGCCAGTTCGAGTTCGCTGCGGCTGCGCCGCCAGGCGAAGAGCATGGCCAGTCCGAGCGACAGCGCCAGCAGCGCCGCCAGGGCGCCCGACCACAGTGCCTGGCGCCGGGCCGGGGCCATGATCTCGTCGCGGTCCAGCTTTGCCACCACGTACCACGGCATGCCGGGCACCTGGCCGATGGCGGCCAGCACCGACGCGCCGCGGTAGTCGATGCCCTCCGCCATGCCCTGTTCGCCGCGCGCCGCCATGGCGGCCGGCAGGGAAGGCTCGTCGGCGCGACGGCGCAACTGCTGCGCGTCGGCATGCCGCAGGCCGGTGAGGTAGGCGATGCGGCCGTTCCTGCTCTCGAACAGGAAGGTCTCGCCGCTGACGTTCGGCGCCGGCCAGAGGGCGAACAGCGCGTCCAGACGCCGGCGCGGGCTGACGCAGAGGACGGTGGCGCCCTGAGCCCTGCCGCCGGCGAGGACGGGCGCGGCGATCTCGACCAGCGGGCGATCCCCGGCGTCGTCCGGCCCGCTGCTGGCGACGACGATTCCGCCCGTGCCGACGGCCGCCTTCGCCATCGAGACGGCGTCGGCATGGCGTGGCGTCTCCTCCGGCGCGGCGGCGATGACCTTTCCGTCCGCGCCGACCAGGTGGATCGCATCGTAGTCGTAAAGGTCGCGCGCCTCCCGCAGCAGGCCCGCCAGCGCCGCATCGCCGGAAAAGTCAGTCCCGGCGGGACGGCGCGCCAGCGCCTGCACGATCGCCGCGCGGTGGCTCATCAGCGCTGCGTCGCTCCTGCGCTCCTGCAGCCAGATGCGGACGAACTCGATCTTCAGCGCTGCGATGGCCAGCAGCTCGCGGCCGCGTTCGCGCAACAGGGCATCACGATAGGCTGCGTTCGAGCCATGCCAGATCGCGCCGATGAAGCCGGCGAGCAGCAGCCAGATCAGCGCCAGCTGCCAGGCGGTGAGTCCGGCGGCAGGGGATGCGCTGGGGCGTTGCGCGGAGGGCATGGAAGGATTCTACCCCCGGCCCGCAGACGGCGGCTTTGCGGGTAGAATGCCGCACTTTTACCGGCCCCGCGCCGGCCTTGCGACGACAGGAGTCATCAAGTGCAGCTTGCGTGTCTGGACCTCGAAGGCGTGCTGGTTCCCGAAATCTGGATCGAGTTCTCGAAGCGGACGAACATCCCGGAGCTCGCGCGCACCACGCGCGACGAGCCGGACTACGACAAGCTGATGCAGGGCCGCCTGGCGATCCTCAAGCAGCACGGGCTCGGCCTGCCCGACATCCAGAAGGTGATCGCCGAAATGGGCCCGCTGCCCGGCGCAGCGGATTTCCTGAATTGGCTGCGCGAGCGCTTCCAGGTGGTGATCCTCTCCGACACCTTCTACGAGTTCGCCATGCCGCTGATGAAGCAGCTCGGCTATCCGGCGCTGTTCTGTCACAAGCTGGTGGTGGACGAGGCGGGCTTCGTGCGCAACTACGTTCTGCGCATGCCGGAGCAGAAGCGCGAATCGGTGAAGGCCTTCAGGTCGATCAACTTCAAGACCATCGCCGCCGGCGATTCCTACAACGACACCGCCATGCTGGCCGAGGCCGACGCCGGCATTCTGTTCCGCCCGCCGCAGAACGTCATCGACGAGTTTCCTCAGTTTCCGGTGACGCGCAGCTACGACGAGTTGGCCGCCGCCTTCGAGAAGGCCAGCCGGAGCATCTGAGCGGGCCGTGCAAATAAAAAAGCCGGCATCAAGCCGGCTTTTTCGTTGGGCGACGCCTATTTCTTGGCGATCTCCTCCAGCCTGGTCGCCTTGATGAGCTGGCCGTCGAGGCCGGCTTCCTTGGCGCTGCCGCCGTAGGCGACGGTCATCAGCTGGGAGTAGTAGAGCACCGGCATGGCGAACTTGGTGCCCTGCTTCTTGT
>WYAY01000201.1 GCA_011526165.1 Sulfuritalea sp. | reverse complement strand
TCGCGCTCCAGCTTGAGCACCTCGGTCGGATGCAGCGGCGTCAGGTTCTCGAAGAGGATCTTGTTCTTCGAGTTCTCCGGCGGCTCGTTGTTGACCTTGTCCACCTTGACCAGCGCGAAGTAGCGCTCGCCGTCCTTCGGCGTGCGGATCTCGCCCTCGATGGAGTCGCCCGTGTGCAGGTTGAAGCGGCGGATTTGCGAGGGCGAGACGTAGATGTCGTCGGTGCCGGCCAGGTAGGAGGTATCGGGCGAACGCAGGAAGCCGAAGCCATCGGGCAGCACTTCCAGGGTGCCGTCGCCGAAGATGCTCTCGCCCTTCTTGGCGCGGTTCTTGAGCAGGGCGAAGATCAGTTCCTGCTTGCGCAGGCGGTTGGCGCCTTCGATTTCGTTGGCGACCGCCATTTCGAGCAGCTGGCTGACGTGGAGAGTCTTAAGCTCCGATAAGTGCATAGGGACCCAGGGGTGTGGTGGCGAAGCGGAAAGGAGAACCCGGAAAGTTCAGGGAAATTGTTTGAGGCTTGGTTTGGGGTTTGGAACCGGTTCCGCGCCGCCGGAGAAGCCTTGTTTTTCTGCCGCGGCGCGGGGGAGACTCCGGCGGGACTTTAAGTCTTTCAGAGATTGCTGTCAATAAAGGCCGTCAGCTGGGACTTGGACAGCGCGCCGACCTTGGTCGCCTCGACGTTGCCGTTCTTGAACAGCATCAGGGTCGGAATGCCGCGGATGCCGAACTTGGCCGGCGTTTCCTGGTTGTCGTCGATGTTGAGCTTGGCCACCTTGAGCTTGCCGGCGTATTCCTTGGAGACGTCGTCCAGGATCGGGGCGATCATCTTGCACGGCCCGCACCATTCGGCCCAGTAATCCACCAGGACGGGGGTGGACGATTGCAGCACTTCGGCCTCGAAGTTGGCGTCGGTGACGTAGTGGATATGCTCGCTCATTTTGTCCTCACAATGTGTTGAGTGGCCGAACGCACAGGCGTCGGGAAGTTCATGGCTCGTGTGATGCGGTCGTGCAGGGATAAAAGCCGGGAAACGGTCGGGAAATAAAACCAGGGCTTGGCCCCGGATTTGCGATTCCGGAGCCTATCGTAGCGAAAAAGACGCCGCATGGGAAGAGAGCGGGAAAGCGTCGCGGAAGAGGCATGCCGCGCTATGTTAATATTTCCATTCACGACGCTGATCGCGCTCCCGCAACAGATCAAGAAAAAGGAAGGCCGGCCATGGCTTATGTGGTGACTGAACCCTGCATCAAGTGCAAATACACCGACTGCGTGGATGTCTGCCCGGTCGATTGCTTCCGCGAAGGCCCCAATTTTCTCGTCATCGATCCCGACGAGTGCATCGACTGCACGCTCTGCGTCGCGGAGTGTCCGGTCGAGGCCATCTTCGCCGAGGATGACGTGCCGGACGGGCAGAAGCACTTCACGGCGCTGAACGCCGAGCTGGCCACGCTGTGGAAACCCATCGTCGAGCGCAAGGACCCCCTGCCCGATGCCGACGAGTGGGCCAAGGCGAAGGACAAGCTGGGCAAGCTGGAACGCTGAACCACGGCGCTGGCCATGGCTGAGGCCGAGCGCGCCGTCACGCTCCATCGCCTGCCCCTGACGGCCGACTTCGTTGAGGTCTGCGCGCGACGGATCGTTGCGGATTGCCGCGCGCGGCTGCCCGATCTCTCTTACCTCGTGGTGGTCCTGCCCAGTCCGGCCCTGGCGCCGGCGCTGCGTCGCGGCCTGGCCGCCGCCGCCGGCTGCGCCCTGCTATTGCCACGCATCGCCACACTGGCGCAGCTCGCGGCCGTGGCCGATGCCGGCGGCCAGACGGACAGCCAGCGCCAGCTGGCCTTGTACCGGCAGTTGCGCGAACGGGACTGGTTCGCCGACAGCGCGCTGTGGGAGATCTGCGCCGAACTGATCGCGCTGTTCGACGAGTTGAGCGAGCGCGCAGTCGGCCTGCCGGCGGACGAAGGTGAATTCCTCGACCGCCTGGAGCGCGCCTACGACACGCGCGGCTCGCAATTGCTGCGCTTCGAGGCGGAAGTGGTGCATCGCCTGTGGCGGGCCGAGGCCGCCGGCCCGCCTGGCCGCCCGGCCGCCCAGGCCATGGCACTGGCGCATCTGGCCGCCGCCGCAGCCGGCCCCCTCTACATGCTGTGCGAGGGCGAAGCGCGGCCGGTCGAGCAGGCGTTCTGCCAGGCTTGGTCGGCGCGACAGACGGCGACGGTTTTCCAGCCGCAGCGCGGGACTTCCGCCGAAGCGCCGATGCAGGCGCTCAATTTCGCCTGGCCCCCCGTTGCTGCTGCGGCGCCTGCGCTGGCCGCCCGCGCCGCCGCCGCGCGCCGTGCGCTGCCGCAGAGCCCGCTGGCCGGGCGCTTGCGCCTGATCGGCGCGGCCAGTCTGGAGGCCGAAGCGGCGGCCATCGTCCTCGAAGTGAAGCGCTGGCTCGGCCAGGGCCGCCAGTCCATCGCCCTGGTGGCGGCCGACCGTGTGGCGGCGCGGCGCGCCCGCGCCCTGCTCGAACGCGACGGCGTGCTGGTGCAGGACGAGACCGGCTGGAAGCTGTCCACCACGCGGGCGGCGGCGCTGGTCGACGCCTGGCTGGAAGTGATCGCCGCCGACGCCTATCACCGCGACCTGCTCGACCTCGTCAAATCCCCCTTCGTTTTCGGCGACCTGGCCGAAGCATCTCGCCAGGCCGGCCTGCTGCAACTGGAAGAGGGCCTGGTGCGGCACAACCTGGCTTACGGCCTGGGCCGCTTCGAGGCGGTGCTGGCGCGACAGGCCGGCTGCGGCGAGGCGGTCGAGTTGCTCAAGCGTATGGCGGCGGCGCACCGGCCGATGCCGCGCACGAGCGCCACGGCGGCGGACTGGCTGGCCGGGCTGGAGCGGGCGCTGGAGAGCCTCGGCGCCGTCGACCGGCTGGCGCAGGACGCGGCCGGCGTCACCCTGCTCGCGCTGCTGCGCGCGCGGCGCGAGGAGCTCGCCGCCGTGCCGGCGCGACTGACTTTCGGCGAGTGGCGCGAATGGCTGAATCGCGAACTGGAAAACGCGGCCTTCGTCGACCGCAGCATCGACAGCCCGGTGGTCATGACCCATCTGGCGGCGATGCGGCTGCGCCGCTTCGATGCCGCGGTCCTCGTCGGCGCCGACCGCGACAACCTGGCACCGGCATGCGCCCGCAGCGTGTTCGGCAACCAGGCGGTGCGCGCCGAGCTGGGGCTGCCGCTGCCCGCCGAAGCGGCGGCGCGCCTGCGCGACGACCTGGCCGGCCTGATCGTTTGCTGCGGCGAAGTGACCGCCACCTGGCAGACGCTGCGCGGCGACGAGGCCAATCTGCCCTGCCCGGAACTCGGCCTCCTCTCCGTGCTGCATGCGAGCGCCTGGGGCGACGACCTCGTCGCGCCGCATGCCGTGCCGCCGTTGGCCGCGGCGGCCAACGGCACGCCCATGCCGCGTCCCGCCGCGCCGCAGCGGGTGCCGCTGCGCCTGTCGGCCAGCGCCTATGCCAGCCTGATGGCCTGCCCCTACCAGTTCTTCGTCCGCCGCATGCTCGGTCTCGCCCAGGCCGAGGAGGTGCGCGAGGCGCTGGAGAAGCGCGACTACGGCGAATTCGTACACCGCATCCTGCAGCGCTTCCATGCCGCGCATCCGCAGATCTCGGGCCGGGCCGACGAGGTGCTGACAGCGGAGCTGGAAGCGATCAGCCGCGAGGTGTTCGCACCCGAAATCGAGGCGAATTTCCTCGAGCACGCCTGGCTGGCGCGCTGGCTCGACTGCGTGCCGGGCTACATCGCCTGGCAGAAGGCGCGCGAGGCGGCCGGTTGGCGCCATGCCGGCGGCGAGCTGACGCGGGAAATCGCCCTGCCGCTTGCCGGCGGCGGATCGCTGGCGCTGCACGGCCGGCTCGACCGGATCGACCGCCGCGCCGACGGCGCCGAGGCGGTGCTCGACTACAAGACGCAGGACGCGCAGGGGCTGAAACGGCGGCTGGCCGACGCGGGGGAAGATGTGCAACTGGCCTGCTATGCCCTGTTGCAGGGCGAGCGGGTGACTGAAGCGGCTTACCTCGCCCTCGACGGCGAAAAGCCCGCCGAGCTGGCGCTGCCCGACGTGCAGGGCATGGCGCGCGAGCAAGGCGAGCGGCTGGCGGCAGCGGTCGCTGCGCTGCGCGCGGGGGCCTCACTGCCGGCGCATGGCACGCAGGCCGTCTGCGAATGGTGCGAGGCGCGCGGCCTCTGCCGCAAGGATTACCACCTGGCCACATGAATGCGACCGAACTCGTCCGCGAGGCTCTGGAGCCGCACCAGTCCGTGGTGGTGGAGGCCTGCGCCGGCAGCGGCAAGACCTGGCTGCTGGTGTCGCGCATCCTGCGCCTGCTGCTCGACGGCGTTGCGCCCGGCGGGATCCTCGCCATCACCTATACGCGCAAGGCGGCGCGCGAGATCGAGGAGCGGCTGTTCGACTGGCTGCGCCTGCTCGCCGTCGGCAGCGAGGACGAGGTGCGCGACTTCCTGGCGATGCGCGCGCTGCCGCCGGAGGCAGCGGCAGGCGCCGCCGCGCGCGGGCGCGGCCTCTACGAGCAGGTGCTGACGGCCCAGCCGCCGCTCACCGTCAGCACCTTCCACGGCTGGTTCGCCCGCCTGGTGCAGGGCGCCCCGCTGGCGAGCGACCTGGCCGGCTTCGTGCTGCACGAAGCCGGCGCCCGGCTGCAGGAAGAGGTGTGGCAGCTGTTTGCCGCGGAGCGTGCCCGGCGCAACGACGGCGCGACGGCTTCCCTGCTGTGGCTGCTGCGGCATGCCGGGCTCGAGGCGACGCGCAAGCTGATGTTCCGGTTGTCCGATCGGCGCGCCGAATGGCACGCCCTTGCCGGCGAGGGGCCGCATGCGCCGGCAAGGGCCCTGGCCGAATTGCGCGACGGCCTCGGCGTGGGCGAGGCGCCCGCAGCCATCGAGGGCTTGCTCGCCGACGAGCTGTTCATGCGCAAGCTGCACGACTATGCGGCCATCCTGCGGCGCAGCGATGCGGAGGGCGACCAGCAACTCGCCGCGGGGCTGGAGGAGGCTTTCCACGCCGCCGACGCCGCACCGCGCTTCGCCCGCATCGTCGCCGTGCTGCTGACCAAGGAGGGCACGCTGCGGCAGCGCAAGTCGGCCAAGAAGGACCAGGAGCGCTTCGGCGCGGCGGCGGCGCGCTTCGCCGAACTCCACGCCTGGCTGGGCGAGCGGGTGGCGACGACGCAGGCCGCGCGGCGCGAGGAACTCGCCTACGAGCTCAACGCCCACGTCTTCACCGCCGGCGCCGCCTGGCTGGAAGCGCTCGAGCGCTACAAGCGCGAGCGCCGGCTGATGGATTTCGCCGATCTCGAATGGCACGTCTCGCGCATGCTGGCCGAGGAGTCGCGCGCGGCCTTCCTGCAGGCGCGGCTCGATGCGCGCTACCGGCACATCCTGCTCGACGAGTTCCAGGACACCAATCCGCTGCAGTGGCAGATCCTGCTCGCCTGGCTGGCCGCCTACGATGCGGCGGAGGCGGCGAAGCCGCGCGTCTTCATCGTCGGCGATCCGAAGCAGTCGATCTACCGCTTCCGCCGCGCCGATCCGCGCGTCTTCGATGCCGCCGCCGCCTTCCTGCAGTCGGCCTACGGCGCACGTCGGCTGGCCAACGATGCCACCCGGCGCAACGCGCCGCGTCTGGTCGAGGTGGTGAACCGTGTCTTCGCCGACCTGCCGCTGTTTCCCCATTTCCGCCCGCATAGCAGCGTCGAGGCGAATCTGTCCGGCCGCGTGGAACTGCTGCCGCTTTGCGCGCGGGAGCGTGACGAAGGAGGCGCGCCGCCGCTGTCGCGGCTGCGCGATCCGCTCGCCGCGCCGCAGGCGGTGGCGGAGGACGGGCGCCGGCGCGAGGAGGCGGCGCTGCTCGCCTCGCGCATCGCGGAGATCGTTGGCCGCTGGCCGGTGATCGACAAGGACAGCGGCAGGCCCCGCCCGGCGCGCTACGGAGACATCATGGTGCTGACGCGCCGGCGCGGCGTCCTGCCCGAGTTCGAACGGGCGCTGCGCGCGGCCGGCATCCCCTATCTCAGCGTCGGCCGCGGCGGCCTGCTGCGCACCCTGGAGGCGGCCGATCTGACCGCGCTGCTGCGCTGCCTGGTGACGACCGCCGACGACCTCGCCCTCGCGCATGCCCTGCGCACGCCCGCGCTGGGGGCGAGCGACGAGGACCTCGTCCGGCTGGCCGAGCGCGGCGAGGCAAACTGGTGGCAGCGGCTGCAGGCGAGCGAGGCGGATGGGTCGGCGTCCGCCGCTCTCGTGCGCGCAGCACGCCTGCTCGCCAGCTGGCGCGCCGCCGCCGCGCAGCTGCCGGTGCACGACCTGCTCGACCGCATCTACCATGAGGGAGGCCTGCCGGCGCACTACCGCGCCGCCGTGCCGGCGGCGCTCTGGCCGGGCGTGGCGGCCAACCTGGAGGCCTTCATCGCGCTGGCGCTGCGCCTCGATGCCGGCCGCTACCCGAGCCTGCCGCGCTTCCTCGACGAACTGGCGCGGCTGGGCGCGGCGGCCGACGAGGAAGCGCCGGACGAGGGCGCCATCCAGGCGGAGGCGGCCGGCGACCGGGTGCGCCTCCTGACCATCCACGGCGCGAAGGGACTGGAGGCGCCGGTCGTCTGGCTGGTCGACGCCCACAACACCCACCAGCCCGCCGAGGCCTGGTCGCTGCTGCTCGACTGGCCGCCGGATGCCGAAAAGCCGTCCCACCTGTCGGTGCTGGGGCGCAAGGAGGACTGCGGCATGCGCCGGGCCGCGCTGACGCAGGCCGAGGCGGCATTCGCCGAGCGCGAGGAATTGAACCTGCTCTACGTCGCGCTGACGCGGGCGCGCCAGTACTTCTTCGCCAGCGGCATCGCCCCGGCGCGGGCGAGCACGAAGATCAGTTCCTGGGAGCGCATCGCGGCCGCGCTCGCGGCGCTCGGCGCGGGCGACGGCGCGCATGGCGAGACGCCGGAGGTCCTGGCGCCGCCGCCGGCTGCGCCAAGGCCAGTGACAATCCGGCCGCTGCCCATCGGCGCCGTCTCCGCCGGCCGACGGCGGGAAGCGGCCAGCGCCGGCATGGCCTACGGCACCAGGCTGCACGCCGCCCTCGACTGGCTCAGTGCCGGCGGTGAAGCCGGCAGGCCGCCGCCGGCCGTTCCTGCCGAGGAATGGCCGGCATTCCAGGCGGCGGCGCGCGCCATTCTCGAAGCGCCGCGATTGAGGGCCTTCTTCGACCCTTCCAGTCATCTGCGCGCGCTCAACGAGGCTGAGTTCGCGCTGCCGGACGGCAGCGTGGGACGCATCGACCGCCTGGTCGAACTGCCCGAGTCCTGGTGGGTGCTGGATTACAAGAGCGGCCGCCCGGAAGGCAGCCTGCTGGAGAACTATCGGACGCAGATGGAGAACTACCGGATTGCACTGACGGCGATGTTTCCCGGCAAGCCGGTGCGCTGCGGGCTGGTGTTCGGCGACGGGGAGATGATGGAAATTTAGGCCGATAGTTCTTTTACTGGCCGGTGCAATCGACTAAGATTAAAAGTGTTAATGGCCATAATAAAGAAGAGGACAGCATGCAGGTCAGTGAAATCCTTGCAGTGAAGGGCCAGGCCCTGTTCACCATCGCGCCGAACAAGACGCTTGCCGATGCGGTGGCGGTGATGACCGGCCAGGATGTCGGCTCGCTCGTCGTCTTCGAGGGCGGCCGCATGGTCGGCATGCTGACCTTCCGCGAAGTGCTCAAGGCCGTGCAGCAGGGCGGCGCGGCGTGGGGCGGCATGGCGATTTCGGGCGTCATGGTGCGCGAGCCGATGACGGCGGGGCCGGAGATGGAAGTCGACGATCTGCGCCGCTTCATGGTGGAGCAGCACATGCGCTACCTGCCGGTGATGGACGGCGGCACCCTGATGGGCGTGATCTCCTTCCACGACGTGGCCAAGGCCGTGCTCGAGGAGCAGAGTTTCGAGAACCGCATGCTGAAGGCCTATATCCGCGACTGGCCTGCCGAGGAAGCAAATAAGGGTTGAGCGCCCGCCGCGCCAGGGTTTCGCAGCAAAGACACGCAATCCCACCACCAGGAGGAACGATGGACAAGGTTTGGCTCCAGAGCTATCCCGCCGGCGTGCCGGCCGAGATCGACGTCAACGAGTTCGAGTCGATCGGCCAGCTGTTCGAGCACAGCGTGCGCAAGTACCGCGACAACGTCGCCTACATCAACATGGGCAAGTCGATCACCTACGGCGAGCTGGACGGCCATACGCGCGACTTTGCCGCCTACCTGCAGTCGCTCGGCCTGGCCAAGGGCGCGCGCGTGGCGGTGATGATGCCCAACCTGCTGCAGGATCCGATCAGCATCTACGGCATCCTGCGCGGCGGCTTCACGGTGGTGAATTGCAACCCCCTGTACACGGCGCGCGAGCTGGAGCACCAGCTGAAGGACTCCGGCGCCGAGGCCATCGTCATCGTCGAGAACTTCGCCAGCGTGCTGCAGGATTGCATCGCCAATACCCCGGTGAAGCACGTCATCGTCACCAGCCTGGGCGACATGCTCGGCTTCCCGAAGGGCGCTTTGGTCAACTTCGTCGTCAAGCATGTCAAGAAGATGGTGCCGGCCTGGAGCCTGCCGGGGTCGGTGCGCTTCAACGACATCCTGGCGCGCGGTGCTCGGCTCGACTTCAAGGCGGTTCAGATCGGCCACGAGGACATCGCCTTCCTGCAGTACACCGGCGGCACGACGGGCGTCTCCAAGGGGGCCATGCTGACCCACCGCAACATCATCGCCAACCTGCAGCAGGCGCATGCCTGGCTGAAGCCCTTCCTGCCGGAAAAGGGGCTCATCGTCACGGCGCTGCCGCTGTATCACATCTTCGCCCTGACGGCGAACTGCCTGACCTTCTTCAAGATCGGCTGGAGCAACCTGCTCATCACCAATCCGCGCGACATTCCCGGATTCGTCAAGGAGCTGTCGAAGCATCCTTTCGAGGCGATCACCGGCGTGAATACGCTGTTCAACGCCCTGCTCAACGACGAGGACTTCACCAAGCTCGACTTCTCGCGGATGTGCATCAGCCTCGGCGGCGGCATGGCGGTGCAGAAGGCCGTCGCGGACAAGTGGAAGCAGGTCACCGGCGTGCCGCTGATCGAGGCCTACGGCCTGACGGAAACGTCTCCTGCGGCGACCATCAATCCGCTCGACCTGAAGGAATACAACGGCGCCATCGGCCTGCCGGTGCCATCGACAGACGTCACCATCCGCGACGATGCCGGCAACGACCTGCCGATCGGCGAGGCCGGCGAAATCTGCGTTCACGGACCGCAGGTGATGCGCGGCTACTACAACCGTCCAGACGAGACCGCCAAGGTCATCATGCCGGACGGCTATCTGCGCACCGGCGACGTCGGCGTGATGGACGAGAAGGGCTTCGTGCGCATCGTCGACCGCAAGAAGGACATGATCCTGGTCTCCGGCTTCAACGTCTATCCGAACGAGATCGAGGCGGTGGTGGCCATGCATCCGGGCGTGCTGGAAGTGGCCGCGGTGGGCGTGCCGGACGAGAAGTCGGGCGAAACGGTGAAGGTCTTCATCGTCAAGAAGGACCCGGCCCTCAGCGCCGAGGCGGTCATCGCCCATTGCAAGGAGAACCTTACCGGCTACAAGGTGCCGAAGCTGGTCGAGTTCCGCGCCGAGCTGCCGAAGACCAACGTCGGCAAGATCCTGCGCCGGGCGCTGCGCGACGAGACGGTGGCGAAGTCCTGAGTTGATCCGCGCCGCGTGAACAAGGGCCGCGTCTGCGGCCCTTGTTATTTGCGACCGCCCTTGCCGCCGCCCTTGTCCCAGACATAGCGCTGGCTGCGTTGCCAGCGAACGGTCGGCTGGACGGGCGGCACAGGCGCGGCAGGGGCGGGCTTTTTCGGGCCCTTGACGCCGTGCTGGCGGGACTGACTTTTGCTCATGGATGCCTGGGAAGCAAGAGGTGCCCCTATGTTAAACTTGCTGCTGATTTCACTCCAGCGCTCTGCTTCGGCATCCCATGTCCGGCAATACCCTCGGCAAACTGTTCTGCGTCACTTCCTTCGGCGAGTCGCACGGCCCGGCCATCGGCTGCGTCGTCGACGGCTGCCCGCCGGGGCTGGCGCTGGCCGAGGCGGACATCCAGGCCGAGCTTGACCGGCGCAAGCCCGGCACTTCGCGCCATGTCACCCAGCGGCGCGAATCCGACACGGTGGAGATCCTTTCCGGCGTCTTCGAGGGCCGCACCACGGGCTCCCCGATCGCGCTGCTGATCCGCAACGAGGACCAGCGCAGCAAGGACTACGGCAACATCGCCGAAACCTTCCGGCCGGGACACGCCGACTACACCTACTGGCAGAAATACGGCATCCGCGACTATCGCGGCGGCGGCCGCGCCTCGGCACGCGAGACGGCGGTGCGCGTGGCCGCCGGCGCCATCGCCCGCAAGTGGCTGCGCGAACGCTACGGCCTCGTCGTGCGCGGCTGCCTGTCGCAGCTCGGTCCAGTCGAGATCCCGTTCAAGTCGTGGGAGGGCGTCTACGCCAACCCCTTCTTCGCCGCCGATCCGGACAGCGTGGCGAGGCTGGAAAGCTATATGGACGCGCTGCGCAAGTCCGGCGACTCGGTCGGCGGCCAGGTCACCGTGGTGGCCGAGGGCGTGCCCGTGGGCTGGGGCGAGCCGGTGTACGACCGGCTCGACGCCGACATCGCCTACGCCATGATGGGCATCAATGCCGTCAAGGGCGTCGAGATCGGCGCCGGCTTCGACAGCGTGTCGCAGAAGGGCAGCGAGCATTCCGACGAACTGACGCCGGAAGGCTATCTGTCGAACAATGCCGGCGGCACCCTGGGCGGCATCTCCAGCGGCCAGGATGTCGTGGTGCAGATCGCCGTCAAGCCGACCTCCAGCATCCGCCTGCCGCGCCGCTCCATCGACAAGCAGGGCAATCCGGTGACGGTGGAAACGCACGGCCGCCACGATCCCTGCGTGGCGATCCGCGCCACGCCGGTGGCCGAGGCGATGCTGGCGCTGGTGCTGATGGACCATGCTCTGCGCCATCGCGCCCAGTGCGGCGATGTCGTCTGCCCGACGCCGAAGATCGCGGCGCGCGCGCCGCAGGACGGCGCTCGTTCCGGCCCGGCGGTGGAAGATCCCGAGCCGGACGAAGCCTGAATTTCTTTACCCCAACAAGGACGCACCATGGAACTGCAACAGCACGATCTGCATCACGAGTTTCCCGAGTACAACGACGCCATTCACGTGCTGAAGACCGGCAACCATCATTTCGCCCGGCTCTTCGACGAGTACCATCGCCTGAACAAGGACATCCGGCGCATCGAGGAAAACGATGAGCCGGTCACCGACGAGGCGCTCGAGGACATGAAGAAACTGCGCCTGAAGCTGAAGGACGAACTGCACGCAATGCTGCGCGCCCACAAGGCCTGACGGGTATCCGGGGGCGCGCTCCCACGCCCCTTTCGCGCCTCATGGTTCCCTACTGGCGCCTGTCGGCGTACTACTTCTTCTATTTCGCCTTCATCGGCGCCTTTTCTCCCTACTTCACCCTCTACCTGCAATCGCTGGCCTTCTCCGCCTGGGACATCGGCGTGCTGATGTCGCTGATGCAGTTGATGCGCGTGCTGGCGCCGAACCTGTGGGGCTGGCTGGCCGACCGCCTGGGGGCGAAGACGCCCATCGTGCGTGGTGCGGCGCTGATGAGCCTGGCCGGATTCTCCTGCTTTTTTTTCGCGCAAAGCTTCGCCGGTTTCTTTATCGGCATGGCCTTGCTGACCTTTTTCTGGAGCGCCGCGCTGCCGCTGGTCGAGGCGCTGACCTTCACCCATCTGGGCGCCCAGGCCAGCCGCTACGGGGCGATCCGCCTGTGGGGCTCGGTTGGCTTCATCGCCGCCGTGCTGGGCCTCGGCTGGCTGCTCGAGCGGCTGCCGCTCGCGGCGATCCTGTGGGTGTCCGTCGCGATTCTCGGCGGCATTCTGGCCTGCGCCATGGTGCTGCCGGAAAAGCGGGAAGACCGCCATGAAACCGACCGCCAGCCGATCGGCGACATTCTGCGCCGGCGCGAAGTGAAGACCCTGTTCGCCGCCTGCTTCTTAATGTCGGCGGCGCATGGCGCGCTGTATGTGTTCTACTCGATCCACCTGGTCAGCCGCGGCTACGGCACGACCCTGGTCGGCTTTCTGTGGACGCTCGGCGTGGTGGCGGAAATCGTCGTCTTCCTCTACCTGCCGCGGCTGTTCCACCGGTTCTCGCTGCGGGCCATCCTGCTGTTCAGCTTCGCCTGTGCGGTGGCGCGCTTTCTCATGATCGGCTGGGGCGTCGAGTGGCTGGCGGTGGTGCTGCTGGCGCAGCTGCTGCATGCGGCGACGTTCGGTGCCTATCACGCCTCGGCGGTGGCGGCGGTCAATCGCTGGTTCGTCGGCCGCCATCAGGCGCGCGGCCAGGCCCTCTACGGCAGCCTGACCTTCGGCGCCGGCGGCATGCTCGGCGGGCTGCTGAGCGGCTGGTCGTGGGACGCCGTCGGCGCGGGACTGACTTTTACCCTCAGCGCCGCCTTCGCCCTGGCCGGCATGATCATCCTGTGGCGCGGCTGGCCCTTCGGCCGTCAGTGACGCTTGTGACGAAGCATCGTCAGCCTTCTCCGCCGGAGCGCCTGCAGGGACTGTTGCGGTGCCGCAATGCCGGCTCAATTCCGATATAATTCAAGCGCTTTTCAGGCAAACGGCGTTGCCGCGGGCAACTGCGCGCAAACATGCCGGAAGCCGGTATTTTTCGAGAGGAGGCGACCATGAAGCGACTGAATCTGATCCTGGCCCTGGTGGTTCTGCTCGGCACTGCGGCCTGCAATACGGTGCAGGGCGTCGGCAAGGATATCCAGGCGGGTGGCAAGGCCGTGGAGAAAGTGGCCAAGTAAGCACGAGCCGGGCGTATGACAACGCCGGGCATCTGGCGGTTTTCGCAACTGAAAGGAATCGAATGAAGGTCTGTGTATTGCCGGGCGATGGCATCGGCCCCGAGATCGTCGGCCAGGCCGTGCGCGTGCTCGAAGCGCTGCGCCAGGATGGCATCAATCTGGAGATGGAGAAGGCGTTGCTGGGCGGTTGCGCGGTGGATGCCGCAGGCGAACCCTACCCCGAGGCGACCCGCAAGCTCGCGCGCGCCGCCGATGCGGTGCTCCTCGGCGCCGTCGGCGGTCCGCAGTACGACACATTGCCGCGCGAGCAGCGCCCGGAGCGTGGGCTCCTCGGCATCCGCAAGGATCTGGGCCTGTTCGCCAACCTGCGCCCGGCGGTGCTCTATCCCGAGTTGGCCAATGCCTCCAGCCTCAAGCCCGAGGTGGTGGCGGGACTGGACATCCTCATCGTGCGTGAGCTGACCGGCGACATCTACTTCGGCGAGCCGCGCGGCATCGAGATGCGCAACGGCGCAAGCGGCAAAGAGCGGGTCGGCATCAACACCATGATCTACTCGGAAAGCGAGATCCGCCGCATCGCGCGCGTTGCCTTCGAAGCGGCAAGAAAGCGCAATCGCAAGCTTTGCTCCGTCGACAAGATGAACGTGCTGGAGTGCACCCAGTTGTGGCGCGACGTGGTGACGGACGAGGCCAAGAACTATCCCGACGTCGAGTTGTCGCATATGCTGGTGGACAACGCCGCCATGCAGCTGGTGAGGAACCCGAAGCAGTTCGACGTCATGGTGACGGGCAACATGTTCGGCGACATCCTCTCCGACGAGGCCTCGATGCTGACCGGTTCCATCGGCATGCTGCCCTCGGCCTCGCTCGACGAGAAAGGTAAGGGCCTCTACGAGCCGATCCACGGTTCGGCGCCTGACATCGCCGGCCAGGGCGTGGCGAATCCGCTGGCGACCATCCTCTCGGCGGCGATGATGCTGCGCTACACCTTCGGCCAGGAGAGCGCGGCGCAGCGCATTGAGGGCGCTGTCAAGAAAGTACTGGGGCAGGGCCTGCGCACCGGCGACATCTTCGAGCCGGGCACGCAGAAGGTCGGCACGAGGGAAATGGGCGACGCGGTGATCGCGGCTTTGTAAGCGACAACGAAACAGGAAAGCGAAATGAAACGAGTGGGTCTGGTGGGCTGGCGCGGCATGGTCGGCTCCGTGCTGATGCAGCGCATGCGCGAGGAGGGCGATTTCGCCCTGGTCGAGCCGGTGTTCTTTACTACTTCGAACGTCGGCGGCAAGGGCCCGGCCGAGGCCGGCGGCGCGCCGCTCGGCGACGCGAAGGACGTCGGCGCACTGAAGGCGATGGACGTCATCATCTCCTGCCAGGGCGGCGACTACACGGGCGAGGTGTTCCCGAAGCTGCGTGCGGCAGGCTGGGACGGCCACTGGATCGACGCCGCCTCGTCGCTGCGCATGAAGGACGACGCCGTCATCATCCTCGATCCGGTCAATCACGACGTGATCAAGAGTGCCCTGGCGCGCGGCGGCCGCAACTGGATCGGCGGCAACTGCACCGTCAGCCTGATGCTGATGGCGCTCGGCGAATTGTATCGGCGCGACCTGATCGATTGGATGAGCGCCATGACCTACCAGGCGGCTTCCGGCGCCGGTGCGCAGAACATGCGCGAACTGCTCACTCAGATGGGCGAGGTGCACCGCGTGGCGAAAAACCTGCTCGACGATCCCGCCTCGGCGATCCTCGACATCGACCGGGAAGTGGCCGGCATCCTGCGCGACGACAAGTTCCCCACGACGAGCTTCGGCGTGCCGTTGGCCGGCTCGCTCATCCCCTGGATCGACAAGGAACTCGACAACGGACAGAGCCGCGAAGAATGGAAGGGGCAGGCCGAGACCAACAAGATCCTCGGCCGGGAAAACAATCCGGTGCCGGTCGATGGCATCTGCGTGCGCGTCGGCGCCATGCGCTGCCACAGCCAGGCACTCACCATCAAGATGAAGCGCGACGTGCCACTGGACGAGGTCGAAGGCATGATTGCAGCCTCCAACGCCTGGGTGAAAGTGGTGCCGAACCATCGCGACGACACCATCCGGGAGTTGACGCCGACGGCGGTCACCGGCACCCTTTCCGTTCCAGTGGGGCGCCTGCGCAAGCTCAACATGGGGCCGTACTACCTGGGGGCATTCACCTGCGGCGATCAACTGCTGTGGGGTGCCGCTGAACCGCTGCGCCGCATGCTGCGGATACTGCTCGAAGCATAAACGTGTTGCCGGGCCGGCCTCGCTCACCGGCCTTGTTCATGTCATTTTTAAAATAACATCAAAGAGATGGCTTGGCCTTGCGGCCTTGTCTTGCCGACCAAAACGGTTGATTTCAGGCCGGATTCGGCCAGAATGTAATGAGAAAGTTTAGCTTGCATAGCTAAGATCATGATGTTATGTTAATTATCCGGAGAAACTCTCCGCGAGGGGGACGCGGTGCAAAAAAAATCCATAGGACTTTCATTTAAAGTTAAAGCCAAGGTATTGGCTGCGCTGGCGCTGGTCGCTGCACTGCCGATGGGAGCGGACGCCGCTGGACTGGGGCGGATCACCGTGCTGTCGGCACTTGGTCAGCCGTTGCGCGCGGAGATCGAGTTGACGGCCTCGCGCGAAGAACTCGCCTCCCTCTCGGCGCGCCTGGCATCGCACGATGCATTCAAACAGGCCGGCATCGAATTCGTTCCTGCGCTAGCCGGCATCAAGCTGGTCATCGACAAGCGGACCAAGGGACAGCCGGTGATCCGCCTGACGACGGATCGCCCGATAGGCGAGCCCTTCCTCGACCTGCTGGTGGAGTTGAACTGGAGCTCAGGCCGCCTGGTGCGCGAGTACACCTTCCTGCTGGATCCGGCGCCGGAAGTGCTGGCCCGCAAACCGGTTGCTGCCCCCGTGGCGAAGGGCGCCGCCGCGCCTGTCGCCCAACCGACCCCTGTGGAAACGCCCCGGCAGCCCGAAGTGCGTGCGACCGAGGACAAGAAGCCGGCGACGGCAAAGACGGAAGAAGCGAAGCCAGCCGGGGAGACGCAGGGCCGGGAAGTGAAGAAAGGCGACTATCTGCGCAAGATCGCGGCCGAGACGCAATACGATGGCGTCAGCCTGGACCAGATGCTGGTGGCGATCTTCCACAGCAACAAGGGTGCCTTCGTAGACAACAACATGCACCGTCTGAAGGCCGGCAAGATCCTCAGCATTCCCGACCGCGAGACCGTGGCGGCGGTGGATGCCCGTGAGGCGAGAAAGACCATCTCGGCGCATACCACCGACTTCAATGCCTATCGCCAGAAGCTCGCCGCGGCTGCCGCCGGGGCGGAGGCGCCGAAAGAGGAGGCCGGCAAGCAGCTTGCCGCCGGCAAGATCGGTGCGAGGGTCGAGGACAAGGCACCAGCGCCGGCCGAGACCAAGGATCAGCTGAAGGTTTCCAAGGCTGAAGCCGCCAAGGACACGCGCGCAGCAGAGGGCAAGATTGCCGCGCTGGAGGAGGATCTGGTCGCCAAGGATAAGGCGCTCAAGGAGGCGCAGTCGCGCCAGGCCGAACTGGAAAAGAACGTCAAGGACCTGCAGAAGCTCGTCGAGATGAAGAGCCAGAATCTCGCCGAACTTCAGAAGCAGGCGCAAGCCGCTGCCGCGAAACCGGCCCCCGCCCCGGCGGCTCCCGCGCTGCCGGCGAAGGCGCCGGAGCCGGTCGAAACGGCAAAACCCGCCGAACCGGCCAAGCCCGTGGAAGCACCCAAGCCGGCCGAAGCGCCGCCGCCCGCCAAGCCTGCGGAGGCGGAGAAGTCCGCACCTGCGGAGGTGGCCAAGCCGGCCGAACCGCCCAAGCCGGCCGAAGCACCGAAGCCGGCGCCGAAGAAGGCGCCCCCGCCACCCCCGCCGCCGCCCGAGCCGGACTTCATCGACGAGGTGATGGGCAATCCGGCCATCCTCGGCGGTGGTGTGCTGGTGCTGGGACTGCTGGGACTCGTTGCCTACCGTCAGCGGCAGAAAAAAAAATTAGTTGAAGGTGGCGAGGGACCGCCGACGACGACGGCCAACCTGACCGCCAATTCGGTATTCGGCGCCACGGGCGGACAGAGCGTCGATACCACCGGCAGTTCGATGGCGACGGATTTCAGTCAGGCGTCGATCAGCGCCATTGACGCCGACGAGGGCGTCGATCCGGTGGCCGAGGCCGACGTGTATATGGCCTATGGGCGCGATGCGCAGGCCGAGGAGATCCTGCTCGATGCGCTGAAGACGGATCCGACCCGCACGGCGATCCACGTCAAGCTGCTGGAAATCTATGCCGGTCGCAAGAACCTTAAGCAATTCGAGACCCTCGCCAGCGATCTCTATGCCCAGACGGGCGGTGTCGGCGGCGACTGGGAGAAGGCCGCCGCGATGGGCGTCAAGCTCGACCCGGCCAACCCCCTGTTCGGCGGCGCAGCCGCCAACAAGGAGACCGTCAATACCGACACGACGATCATCATGCCCGCATCGGGCGAGAAGCAGATGCGCGATACCTGGACGATGCCCGGCGAGTTGAGCCAGATTTCCGAGGCGGTGGAGAAGGGCGGCGCGGCCACGGTGATCCTGGAGAAGCCTGTCGAGGCGGTCGCCGCTCAGGCAGCCGAAGCGGCGCCTGCCCTCGATTTCGATCTCGACCTGGGCGCGCCGGCGGCACCTGCCGTCGCCTCATCGGCGCCGGCGGCACCAGCCACTGCCCCTGCGGCCGTAGAGTCGGCCGGGCTGGATTTCGATCTGGGTCTGGATTTCAAGCCGACGGAGAGCAAGCAGGAGCCATACAATCCTGAAGCGACCGTGGTGATGGGCGCGGCCAAGGCGTCGCCGCCTGCCGCCGACCTGGCGCTCGACATCAAGCTCGACGAGCCGGCTGCCGCGCCGGCAGAGGAGGGCCTGCATTTCGATCTTGACCTGGGTGCGCCGGCGACGCCCGCCGCTCCAGTGCAGGAGGTGGTCGACCTCGAAAAGACGATTGCCGGAGGCAGTGCCCTCGATTTCGATTTCAACATCGGTGCACCCGCCGCGCCCCAGTCGGCAGCCAAGGCCGAACCCGCCCTGGATCTCGGCGCGATCAGCCTGGATCTGGGCGAGCCGTCGAAATCCGCAGAGCCGCCGGCCGGCGACGAGGTGACGACCAAGCTCGAACTGGCCAAGGCCTACGAGGAAATGGGCGACAAGGAAGGCGCGCGCGAACTGCTCGCGGAAGTTACCAAGGAAGGCAACGCCGAGCAGCAGGCTAGGGCGCGTGACATGCTCGCCAAGCTGGGCTGAGTCGTCTGACGGAGGGCGCCACGCCCTCCGTCGTCCTTTTTCTTTCCCGATGCTGCACCCCACCGTTCGCCTCATCGTCTGGAGCGCGATGGCGGCGCTGGCACAATGGCTGCCGTTGGCGGCGCTGTCGCTGGCCTGCGTTGCGGCCCTCGCCGCGGCGACCTGGCTGGCGCCAGCGCGGCTGAGCCAATTGCTCAGGCGCACCCGCTGGCTGATGCTGGCGCTGGTACTGGTCTTCGCCCTTGCCACGCCGGGCATTTACCTTCTGCCGGCGCTCGGTGGCCTTGGCCCGACCGAAGAAGGCATGCGGCTCGTTTCCGAGCATCTGCTGCGGCTGCTGTTCGTGCTGTCGAGCCTCACCGTGTTGCTGCAAGTCACCGGCGTGGAAGGGCTCGTGTCGGCACTGCATGGCCTGATCTGGCCGCTCTCCTTGCTGGGACTGGACCGTCGGCGCGTCGCGCTGCGGCTGATGCTGGTGATGCATTATGTCGAGCAGGCGCCCCCCGGCCTGCATTGGCGGGAATGGCTGCAGGGAGCGGCGGGTGCTGGCGAGCCGCGGCGCTTTATCCTCCAGGCGGAGCCGCTGCGCGCCGCCGACATCGCCGTCCTGGCGGGACTGACTTTTGCCGCAGTGGCCTTCATCGGCAGCCTGTCGTGAGGATTGCGCTCGGCCTCGAATACGACGGCGCCGCCTTTGCCGGCTGGCAGACCCAGCCGCAGGGCAATACCGTGCAGGATGCGCTGGAGCGCGCGCTGGCCGGGATCGCCGGCGTGCCGCTGCGCGTGGCCTGCGCCGGCCGCACCGACGCTGGGGTGCACGCGGCGGCGCAGGTGGTGCATTTCGATGCGCCGGCGGCGCGGCCCGAGAACGCCTGGGTGCGCGGCGTGAACGCGCACCTGCCGGACAGTGTCGCGGTGCGCTGGTCGCGCGAGGTACCGGAGGATTTTCATGCGCGCTTCTCGGCGCGCTCGCGCAGTTATCGCTACGTGCTCTACAACCACGCCGTGCGGCCGGCGCTGCTCGCCGGCAAGGTCGGCTGGTTCCACTTGCCGCTCGACGTCGACGCCATGCGCGCCGCAGCCGCGCTGCTGATGGGTGAGCACGACTTCTCCGCCTTCCGCGCCGCCGAGTGCCAGGCCAAGTCGCCGGTGAAGACGCTGCAGCAGGCCGAGGTGCGGCGGGATGGCGACTGCCTCGTCTTCGATTTCCGCGCCAATGCCTTTCTGCACCACATGGTGCGCAACATGGTCGGTGCGCTGGTGTATGTCGGCAAGGGCGCCCATCCGCCGGAGTGGATCGCCGAACTCATCGCCGCCCGCGACCGCAGTCGGGCGGCGCCGACCTTCTCGCCGCATGGCCTGTACCTGTCCGGCGTCGAGTACGAGGCGCGCTGGCAGTTGCCCCTGAATGGCCGTATCATCGCGCCTTTCCCTCCGCTGGTCTTCTAGCTTGAACAGTAGAACCCGCATCAAGGTCTGCGGCATCACCCGCCCCGAGGACGCCCGCGCTGCCGTTGAATTCGGCGCCGATGCCCTCGGCCTGGTCTTCTATGCGCCCAGTCCGCGCTGCGTCACGGTGGAGCAGGCTTGGGAGATCGCGCGCATCGTGCCGCCCTTCATCACCCTGGTCGGCTTGTTCGTGAACGAGACCAAGCTGACGGTACGGCGCGTCATGGAAGCGGTGCCGATCCAGTTGCTGCAGTTCCACGGCGACGAGGAGGAGTCGTTTTGCCGCTCCTTTCACGCGCCCTACATCAAGGCGGCGCGGGTGAGGCCGGGCCTCGATTTGGTAAAATACGCCGAGTCCTATCCCTCCGCCCAGGGGCTGCTGCTCGACGCCTACGTCGAAGGCTACGGCGGCGGCGGCAAGCCTTTCGACTGGTCGCTCATCCCGCCCGGCCTGCCGCTGCCGCTGATCCTCTCCGGCGGGCTCGATGCGGACAATGTGACCGAGGCGGTGCGCCGCGTGCGGCCCTGGGCGGTGGATGTCAGCAGCGGGGTGGAAGCTGCCAAAGGAATCAAGGACGCGGGCAAGATCGCCGCGTTCATTGCTGGAGTGAAGCATGCAGATGTATGACCTGCCCGATGCGCGCGGCCATTTCGGGCCCTATGGCGGCACTTTCGTCGCCGAGACGCTGATCGAGGCGCTCGACGAACTCAAGCGCGCCTACGCCGAAGCCCGCGCCGATCCCGCCTTCAAGGCCGAGTTCGACTACGAGCTCAAGCACTACGTCGGCCGCCCCAGCCCGATCTACCACGCGAAGCGCTGGTCCGAGCTGCTCGGCGGGGCGCAAATCTACCTCAAGCGCGAGGATTTGAACCACACTGGCGCGCACAAGGTGAACAACTGCATCGGTCAGGCCATGCTGGCGCGCCGCATGGGCAAGCCGCGCGTCATCGCCGAGACCGGCGCCGGCCAGCACGGCGTCGCCACCGCCACCGTCGCCGCCCGCTACGGCATGGACTGCGTGGTCTATATGGGCTCGGAGGACGTCAAGCGCCAGGCCGCCAACGTCTATCGCATGAAGCTGCTCGGTGCCAGCGTGGTGCCGGTGGAGTCCGGCTCGAAGACGCTGAAGGACGCGCTGAACGAAGCGATGCGCGACTGGGTGACCAATGTCGGCAACACCTTCTACATCATCGGCACCGTGGCCGGCCCGCACCCCTACCCGATGATGGTGCGCGATTTCCAGACCGTGATCGGCCGCGAGTGCAGAACGCAGATGCCCGAACTGGCAGGCCGCCAGCCCGACTATGTCATCGCCTGCGTCGGCGGCGGCTCCAACGCCATGGGCATCTTCTACGATTACATTCCCGACGCATCCGTGAAGCTGGTCGGTGTCGAGGCGGCCGGCTACGGCCTTGCCAGCGGCCACCACTCCGCCTCGCTCATCGCCGGCCGGCCCGGCGTGCTGCATGGCAACCGCACCTATCTGCTGCAGGACGAGAACGGCCAGATCGTCGAAACGCACTCGATCTCCGCCGGCCTCGACTATCCCGGCGTCGGCCCGGAGCACGCCTGGCTCAAGGATAGCCACCGCGCGGAATACGTTGCGGTGACCGACGACGAGGCGCTAGCCGCCTTCCATGCCCTGTGCCGCTACGAGGGTATCATCCCGGCGCTGGAGTCCTCGCATGCCTTGGCCTATGCCGCCAGGCTGGCGCCGACGCTGCCGAGGGACAAGCTGCTGCTGGTGAACCTCTCCGGCCGCGGCGACAAGGACATGCATACCGTGGCGGAAAAGTCGGGGATTCAATTCTGATGTCGCGCATCAAGAACACGTTCGACAAGCTTGCGGGGCGGGGCCGCAAGGCCCTCATTCCCTTCATCACCGCCGGCGATCCCGATCCCGACCTGACGCTGCCGCTGATGCGCGCGCTGGTGGCGGGCGGCGCCGACATCATCGAACTGGGCGTGCCTTTTTCCGACCCGATGGCCGATGGACCGACCATCCAGCGCGCCTCCGAGCGGGCGCTCAAGCACGGCGTGTCGTTGCGCCAGGTGCTGGCCATCGTGCGCGAGTTCCGCGCCGGCGACGCCAATACGCCGGTGGTGCTGATGGGCTATGCCAACCCGATCGAGGCGATGGGCTTCGGCGACTTCGCCGCCGAAGCGAAGCAGTCCGGCGTGGACGGCGTGCTGGTGGTCGACTACCCGCCCGAGGAGTGCGTCGACTTCGCGGCGAAGCTCAAGGCCGCCGGCATCGATCCGATCTTCCTGCTCGCACCGACGTCGACCGACGAGCGCTTCGGCCAGGTGGCGGAAGTCGGCAGCGGTTATATCTACTATGTTTCGCTGAAGGGCGTCACCGGCGCCGGGCACCTCGACCTCGACGAGGTGGCGCGGCGCATTCCGGCCATCCGCCAGAAGGTCGGCATGCCGGTCGGCGTCGGTTTCGGCATCCGCGACGCGGAAAGCGCGCGGCGCATCGCCGCCGTGGCCGACGCGGTGGTGATCGGCAGCCGCATCATCGAGGAAATCGAGCAGAGCCCGCGCGAGCAGGCCGCCGCCAATGCCACGGTCTTCCTGCGCGGCATCCGCGCCGCACTCGACGAACTGGCCGTATCCTCTCCCCCAACCCCTCTCCCGCTGGCGGGAGAGGGGAGCGTTGTGGGCCACTGAGGTGGCCAAGGTAAAACTGGAGGCGTCATGAGCTGGTTGCAGAAGCTGCTTCCGCCCAAGATCAAGCGCGCCGAGGGCGCCAAGAAGTCGATTCCCGAGGGCCTCTGGTGCAAGTGCCCGAGCTGCGAGGCGACCCTGTACAGCTCCGACCTCGAGAAGAACCTCAGCGTCTGCCCGAAATGCGGCCATCACCATCGCCTGCGCGCCCGCGCCCGCCTCGACATGCTGCTCGATGCGGAGGGGCGCTTCGAAATCGGGGCCGAGGTGCTGCCGGTCGACCCGCTCAAGTTCAAGGACAGCAAGCGCTACGCGGAGCGGCTGAACGCCGCCGTGGACGAGACCGAGGAGGGCGATGCGCTGGTGGTGATGCAGGGCGCGGTGAAGACCCTGCCGGTGGTGGTCGCCGCCTTCGAGTTCGACTTCATGGGCGGCTCGATGGGCTCGGTGGTCGGCGAGCGCTTCGTGCGCGGCGTGCGTCTGGCCGTCGAGCAGCAGATGCCCTTCGTCTGCATCACCGCCACCGGCGGCGCGCGCATGCAGGAAGGCCTGTTTTCCCTCATGCAGATGGCCAAGACCACGGCGGCCGTGACGCAGCTCTCGGCCCATCGGCTGCCGTTCATTTCCATCCTCACCGATCCGACCATGGGCGGCGTGTCGGCCAGCTTCGCCTTCGTCGCCGACGTCGTCATCGCCGAACCGGGGGCCCTCATCGGCTTCGCCGGTCCGCGCGTGATCGAGCAGACGGTGCGCGAGAAGCTGCCCGAGGGCTTCCAGCGCGCCGAGTTCCTGCTCGAGAAGGGCGCCCTCGACATGATCGTCGACCGGCGCGAGATGCGCGACAAGCTGGCCTCGCTGCTGACCCTGCTGCAGAAAATTCCCGCGGTCTGATCCTGGCGAATTCATCCCTTCGTACCCTGCAGGACTGGCTGGCGCACATCGAGTGCCTGCATGCGCAGCCCATCGCGCTCGGCCTGGAACGGGTGCGCTCGGTCAAATGCGCGCTCGGCGCCGAGCAAACCGTGCCGGTCATCACGGTCGGCGGCACCAACGGCAAGGGTTCCACCTGCGCCATGCTGGAGCGCATCCTGCTCAGCGCCGGCTATCGCGCCGGCCTGTACACCTCGCCGCATCTCATCGATTACAACGAGCGGGTGCGCATCGACGGCCGCCAGGCCTCCGACGCGGCCTTGTGCGACGCCTTTGCCCGCGTGGAAGCGGCGCGCGGTGAAATACCGCTCACCTATTTCGAGTTCGGCACCCTGGCGGCCTGGCAGGCCTTCGCCGCGGCCGGCGTCGAGGCGGTCATCCTCGAGGTCGGCCTGGGCGGCCGGCTGGATGCGGTAAACGTCTTCGATGCCGACTGCGCCATCGTCACCTCGGTCGACCTCGACCATATGGACTATCTCGGGTCCACCCGAGAGGCGATCGGCTTCGAGAAGGCCGGCATATTCCGTTCCGGCCGGCCGGCCATCGTCGGCGATGCGCAGCCGCCGCAAAGCGTGCTGGCGCATGCGCAGGCAATCGGCGCCGGGTTGCTGGTGCAGGGCCGCGATTTCGGCTACCTGCCTGGCGAGGGGCAATGGAGCTTCTGGAGCCGCCGCGGCCGCCGCGGCGGACTGGCCCATCCGGCCCTGCGCGGGGCCGTGCAGCTGGCCAATGCCAGCACGGCGCTCGCCGCGCTGGAGTCGCTCGCCGAGCGGCTGCCGGTGTCGATGCAGGACATCCGCCGTGGGCTGATCGAAGTCGAGCTGCCCGGGCGTTTCCAGGTGCTGCCGGGCCGGCCGACCGTGGTGCTGGACGTCGCCCACAACCCGCAGGCGGCCGGCGTGCTGGCCGACAATCTTGGCAGCATGGCCTTTCATCCGGAAACCTGGGCGGTGTTCGGCATGCTGGCCGACAAGGACATCGCCGGCGTCGTCGAGCGGGTCAGGGGGCGTGTCGATCATTGGCTGGTGGCCGGGCTGGCGGGGCCGCGCGGCATGGGCGCGGACGCCCTGGCGCAACATCTCGGGGAGCAGGGCCTGCGCGTCGACGGGCGCTTCGATAATCCGGCCGATGCCTACCGCGCGGCGAAGGAGCGCGCAGGGGAAGATGATAGAATTGCCGCCTTCGGTTCCTTCCTCACCGTGTCAGGTGTGCTGCAGGCGATAGACGATGAGCGAAAACGACGCACAACTTGAGCTGAAGAAGCGCGCGCGCCGCCGTCTGGTCGGCGCCGCCGCCCTGGCGGTGCTGGCAGCGGTCGTGTTGCCGATGGTGATGGACCAGGCGCCCAAGCAACAGGCGCCGGCGCAGGACATCCAGATCCGCATTCCGGCCCAGGATGCCGGCGCCTTCACTTCCCGCATCCTGCCGGTCAAACCCGGTTCCGTGCCGACGCCCTTGCCGCCGGCCGTCGCCGAAACCAAGCCTGCCGCCGAGCCGGCCAAGCCGGAAGCCCGGCCCGAGGCCGTCAAGCCGGAAACCAAGACCGAGCCGAAACCGGCGCCGGCGAAAGTCAGTCCCGCCAATACGGCGAGCAAGCCGCCGGAGCCGCGCGCCACCGCCGCCGTCGATGAAAAGCTGCTGGCGAAGAGGGCGGAGGCCGCTCCGGCCAAGTCCGCCGCCGGCGGCGAAGCGTGGATCGTGCAACTCGGCGCCTATCGCGATCCGGCGAATGTGCGCAACCTGACGGCAAAACTCAAGCAGCAGGGCTACAATTTCTACACGGAAGCGCTGCCCTCCCCGGAGGGCAGCAACAGGACGCGCGTACGGGCCGGCCCCTTCCCCAGCAAGGAAGCGGCCGAGGCGGCGCGGGAACGCATCAAGCGCATCGGCGTGGATGGCGTCGTCGCACAGAAATAAGCGGCAGTGACGGCGTTCGACTACGCGGTACTGGCGATCGTCGCCGCCTCCATCCTGCTGGGCGCCTGGCGCGGATTGGCGGGCGAGGTGCTCGCCCTGGCGGCGTGGTTGGCCGGCCTGCTGGCGGGTTATGCCTGGGCGCCCGGCATGGCGCCCATGTTCGCGGCGTGGCTGAAAGAGCCGGCGCTGCAGTATGCCGCCGCCTTTGCCGTTATCGTGTTGGCGGTGCTGGTGGCGGTGACGCTGTTCCGGCTGGCGCTGTCGAAGCTGCTGCGGGCGGTGGGGCTGGGGCCGCTGGATCGCTTCCTTGGCGCCGTTTTTGGCATCGCGCGCGGGGCGCTGGTGGTGGTGTTGTGTGTGCTGGTGGCCGGCATGACGCCGCTGCCCCAGCAGGTCTGGTGGCGTCAGGCTTGGTTGGCGCCACCGCTGGAAACCGCGGTGCTGGCGGCCAGACCCTGGCTGCCGCCGGAGGTGGCGAAGCGCATTCGCTATAGGTGAACTATGTGCGGAATCCTGGGCGTCGTTGCGACGACGCCGGTCAATCAGCTGCTCTATGACGGCCTGCAGGTGCTGCAGCACCGCGGCCAGGACGCGGCCGGCATCGCCACGGCCGAGGCCGGCATCTTCCACATGCACAAGGGTCCCGGCCTGGTGCGCGACGTCTTCCGCACGCGCAACATGCGCAGCCTGGAGGGCAACTGGGGCATCGCCCATTGCCGCTACCCGACCGCCGGCTCGGCCCATAACTCCGCCGAGTCGCAGCCCTTCTATGTGAATTCGCCCTTCGGCCTGATGCTCGCCCACAACGGCAACCTGACCAATGCCGACGAGCTGAAGCGCGAGATGTTCCTGCAGGACCTGCGCCACATCAACACCAACTCCGATTCGGAAGTGCTGCTCAACGTGCTGGCGCACGAGCTGCAGGCGGCGGCGACCAAGTACCAACTCGACGCCGAGACGATCTTCAAGGCGGTGGCCGGCGTGCATCGCCGCGTGCGCGGCGCCTACGCCGTGGTGGCCATGATCGCCGGCTACGGCCTGCTCGCCTTCCGCGATCCCTATGGCATCCGGCCGCTCATCGTCGGGCGCAACAAGGCGGCGGAGGGCGACGAGTACCTGGTCGCCTCGGAGAGCGTGGCGCTCGACACCCTCGGCTTCCAGATCCTGCGCGACGTGGCGCCCGGCGAGGCGGTGCTGATCGACACCGCCGGGAATTTCCACAGCAAGCAGTGCGCCGAGCGCACCCTGCGCGCGCCCTGCATCTTCGAGTTCGTTTACCTGGCGCGGCCGGATTCGCTGATCGACGGCATCTCGGTCTACGAGAGCCGCGTCAAGATGGGCGAGCATCTGGCGGAGAAGATCCGCCATACCCTGCCGCACATCGACATCGATTCGGTCATCCCGATTCCCGATTCCAGCCGCCCGTCGGCCATGGAACTGGCGACCCGCCTGAACCTGCCCTACCGCGAGGGTTTCGTCAAGAACCGCTACATCGGCCGCACCTTCATCATGCCGGGGCAGGCGCAGCGCAGGAAGTCGGTGCGCCAGAAGCTCAACACCATCGCGCAGGAATTCAGGGGCAAGAGCGTGCTGCTGGTGGACGACTCGATCGTGCGCGGCACCACCAGCAAGGAGATCGTGCAGATGGCGCGCGACGCCGGCGCGCGCAAGGTGTATTTCGCCTCGGCCGCGCCGCCGGTGCGCTTCGCCAACGTCTATGGCATCGACATGCCGACGCGCCACGAACTCATTGCCAGCGACCGCAGCGACGAGGAAATCCGCCGCGAGATCGGCGCCGACGGCCTCATCTACCAGGACCTCGATTCGCTCAAGGCGGCAGTGCATTCGCTCAACCCGTCGATCACGGTTTTCGAGACATCCTGCTTCGACGGCTGCTACGTCACCGGCGACGTCAGCGCCGAATACCTGAGCAGCGTGGAGAACCAGCGCAACGACAGCAAGCTCGCCGGCGAGGATCCCGACGCCGCGCAGCTCGACCTCAACCTCGTCGTGGCGGATTGACAGGAAAGCGATACACGTGTAGCTTCCCACCTGCGCCGATTTGATTTCAGCTTGCGGGCGCTTAATAAATGCGGCTAAAGCGAGGGAAAACCCGGTCGCTCAGCTGCGCCGGGTTTTGTTTTTTGGGAATTCGCGATGGATAACGATTTCGGCCAGGACACCCTGGCAGTGCGCGCCGGCATCCGGCGCAGCCAGTTCAACGAGCACGCCGAGGCGCTCTATCTCACCTCGAGCTTCGTCTTCGACAATGCCGCCCAGGCGGCGGCCCGCTTCTCGGGCGAGGAAGCCGGCTTCGTCTATGGCCGCTTCTCCAACCCGACCGTCAGCATGCTGCAGGAGCGCCTGGCGGCCCTCGAGGGCGGCGAAGCCTGCATCGCCACGGCCAGCGGCATGGCCGCCATCCTGTCGACTGTGATGGCCCTCATGAAGGCGGGCGAGCACATCGTCACCTCCCAGGGCATTTTCGGCGCCACCCAGCAGTTGTTCGGCGGCATCCTGCCCAAGTTCGGCATCGAGACCACTTTCGTCGCTTCGAACGATCCTGCGGCGTTCAGGGCGGCGCTGCGGCCGCAGACCAGGCTGGTCTTCATCGAGACGCCGTCGAACCCGCTCACCGAGGTGTTCGACATCGCCGCGCTGGCCGGCATCGCCCATGCCGGCGGCGCGCTGCTGGCGGTGGACAACTGCTTCTGCTCGCCGGTGCTGCAGCGCCCGCTCGATCTCGGCGCCGATCTGGCGATCCACTCCGCCACGAAATACCTTGATGGCCAGGGAAGGGTGCTGGGCGGCGCCGTGGTCGGCCGCAAGACGCTCATCGAGGAAGTCTTCAAGTTCCTGCGCACCGCCGGCCCGTCCATCTCGCCCTTCAACGCCTGGGTCATCCTGAAGGGACTGGAGACGCTGCGCATCCGCATGGCGGCGCAGTCGGCGACGGCGCTGGAACTGGCGCGCTGGCTGGAAGCGCAACCGCAGGTCGAGCGGGTCCATTACCCCGGCCTGCCTTCGCATCCGCAGCATGAATTGGCCATGCGCCAGCAGAAGGCCGGCGGGGCCATCGTGTCCTTCGAGGTGAAAGGAGGGCGCGAAGCGGCCTGGAAGGTCGTCGATGCAACGCGCCTGATCTCGATCACGGCCAACCTCGGGGACACCAAGAGCACGATCACCCATCCGGCCAGCACCACGCACGGGCGCATCAGTGCGGAGGCGCGCGCCGCCGCGGGCATCCGCGAGGGTCTGCTGCGCGTAGCCGTCGGCCTGGAGTCGCTGGCGGACCTGCAGGCCGATCTGGCGCGTGGTCTGGTCCTGATTTAACGCCGCATCGCCCCGCTTCAGGCCACCCACGGTTCGACGGCGCTGGCGACTGCAGCCGGAGCCGGGCACGGAAGGCGTTCCACGCTAACGCGTTGGCCAGTCGAGCAGGCTGCAGCCCGCCGCATCGCAGGACAGGTAGCCTCCTGTCGCGTCCCAATCCGGCAGCACCCAGCGCTCGCTCGGAACGCCGTCGGCGATCAGCCGGTGGCGGGCGGGACGATGGGTGTGGCCATGGATCAGCCGGGGGCAGCGGTGAAAAGTCAGTGCCCGCAGCACGGCGCCCGGGTTGACGTCCATGATGTCCAGCGGCTTGACGCGCTTCTCCGCCTCGCTTTCGCGGCGCAGCGCCTCTATCCGCTGCTTGCGGCGGGACAGCGGCAGGGAGAGGAAGGCCTGCCGCCATTCGGGCGCGCGCACCTCGGCGCGGAAAGCCTGGTAGGCGTCGTCGTCGGTGCACAGCGTGTCGCCGTGCATCAGCAGCGTGGTGGCGCCTCCTGTCGCGATCACGCTCGGGTCGGGCAGCAGTTTCAGGCCGGCGGCGCGCGCGAAATCCTCGCCGACGAGGAAATCGCGGTTGCCGGCCATGAAGAAGAGCGGAATACCCGCCTCCGACAGCGCGCGCAGGGCCGAGCAGATGCCGGCATTGAAGGGATCGTCACGGTCGTCGTCGCCCGCCCAATACTCGAACAGGTCGCCGAGGATGTAGAGCCCGTCCGCCTGACGCGCCGGTCCGGCGAGAAAATCCAGGAACAGCCGTCCGGTCTGCGGCCGGCTCGGGCAGAGATGGAGGTCGGAGATGAACAGCGTGGCCATCTCCCGCCGGTTCAGGCGACCTCGGCCTTCTGGATCACCACGTCCTCGACCGGCACATCCTGGTGGAAACCCTTGCTTCCGGTCCTGACACCCTTGATCTTGTCGACCACGTCCATGCCCTCGGCCACCTTGCCGAAGACGCAGTAGCCCCAGCCCTGGCCGCTCGGCGCGGTGTGGTTGAGGAAGGCGTTGTCCTTCACGTTGATGAAGAACTGCGCGGTGGCCGAATGCGGGTCGCCGGTGCGCGCCATGGCGATGGTGTAACGGTCGTTCTTCAGGCCGTTGGCTGCCTCGTTCTGGATCGGCGCATTGGTCGGCTTCTGACTCATGCCCGGCTCGAAGCCGCCACCCTGGATCATGAAGCCGTCGATGACGCGGTGGAAGATCGTGTTGTCGTAGTGGCCGGCCTCGAC
>WYAY01000200.1 GCA_011526165.1 Sulfuritalea sp. | reverse complement strand
TGTCCCGAAAGGAAATGCGGGAATTCTTAATATAGGTTAACTTTTGTCAAAAGCGAGGAATAAAAAGGCGCCCGGATTCGCCGGTCGCAGGCGCACCTTGCGGGCCAAATTCGTGGGGGTCTGGTGCCGGGAGGGGGAGTCGAACCCCCACACTGTTTCCAGCGGCGGATTTTGAGTCCGCTGCGTCTACCGATTCCGCCATCCCGGCTGGGAGGCATTGCAACAACATCAGTCCAGCGGCGGATTTTGGCTCCGGCCGCCGCTTCGCGGCTTAACCTGCAAGCAGGTTAGCCTGCGCCGCAACAAGCGGCTTTGCAGCGTGTTGTGAGTCCGCTGCGTCTACCGATTCCGCCATCCCGGCTGGGGATGCGCCTTACGGCGTTTTGTTTGAATCCAACCCGCGTAGAATGGCGGGCCGAAGAGCCGGCATTATCCCGCATCCGGCGACATCGAATCAAACTAAATGCCGCTGTCCCTCGCCGATTTCGACTACGACCTGCCGCCGGAACTGATCGCCCAGTTCCCGCTGCCGGAGCGCACGGCCAGCCGCCTGCTGGTGGCCGACGCCGGCCGTCTGGAGGACCGGCGCTTCGCCGACCTGCCCGCCCTGCTGCGCAAGGGCGACCTGCTGGTGTTCAACGACACGCGCGTGCTGCACGCCCGCCTGCATGGCGTCAAGGACAGCGGCGGGCGCGTCGAGGTGCTGATCGAGCGGCCGGTCGGCCGCCATGAGGCGCTGGCGCAGATCCGCGCCAGCCACGCGCCCTGGCCGGGCAGCCGGCTGCTGCTGGAGGGCAGGCTGGAAGTGCAGGTGGTGGCGCGCGAGGGAGCGTTCTTCCTGCTGCGTTTTCCCGGCCCGGAAGACCTGGTCGCCTTGCTCGAACGGCACGGCAAGCTGCCGCTGCCGCCCTATATCCAGCGCCAGGCCGAGGACGCCGACGAGGCGCGCTACCAGACCGTGTATGCGCGCAGCCACGGTTCGGTGGCGGCGCCCACCGCCGGCCTGCATTTCGACGAGCCGCTGCTGGCCGCCCTCAGCGCCATGGGTGTGGCATCTGCCTGGCTCACCCTGCACGTCGGCGCGGGCACCTTCCAGCCGGTGCGGGTGACGGACCTGGCCCACCACCGCATGCACCGCGAGCGCTACGTCATCCCGGCCGACACCGTTGCCGCCCTGGACGCCGCGCGCGCGGCGGGCGGGCGCGTCATTGCCGTCGGCACCACCACCCTGCGCGCCCTGGAAGCCGCCGCCCAGGAGGGCGACATCCTGGCCGGGCCGGGCGAGACCGAACTGTTCATCCTGCCCGGCTTCCGCTTCCGCACCGCCGACGCGCTGATCACCAATTTCCACCTGCCGAAATCCACCCTGCTGATGCTCGTTTCGGCCTTCGGCGGACTGGACAACCTGCGCCGGGCCTACGCCCACGCGGTGGCCGAGCACTACCGTTTTTTCAGTTACGGCGACGCCATGTTCATCGTCCGCCACGACAGGCCATGAACTTCGCGCTGCTGGCAACTGACGGCGCCGCGCGACGCGGCCGCCTTACCCTGGCCCACGGCGTCGTGGACACCCCGGCCTTCATGCCGGTCGGCACCTACGGCTCGGTGAAGGCCATGTCGCCGGAGGAGATCCGGGGCCTCGGCGCGCAGATCGTGCTCGGCAACACCTTCCACCTCTGGCTGCGGCCGGGGCTGGAGGTCATCGCCGCCCACGGCGGCCTGCATCGCTTCATGGGCTGGGACGGACCGATCCTCACCGATTCGGGCGGTTTCCAGGTCTTCAGCCTGGGCGCGCTGCGCAAGATATCGGAGGAAGGCGTCAAGTTCGCCTCGCCCGTCAACGGCGACCGCCTGTTCCTGACGCCGGAGGACTCCATGCGCATCCAGCGCGTGCTCAATTCCGATGTCGTCATGATCTTCGACGAATGCACGCCCTATCCGGCCACCCAGGCCGAGGCGGCGAAATCGATGCGTCTGTCCCTGCGCTGGGCGGAGCGTTCGAGGCGGGCGCATGAGGGCAATCCCAACGCCCTGTTCGGCATCGTCCAGGGCGGCATGTACGAAGACCTGCGCGACGAATCCCTCGCCGGGCTGACCGGCATCGGCTTCGACGGCTATGCCATCGGCGGCCTCTCGGTCGGCGAGCCGAAGGACGACATGCAGCGCATCCTGGCCCATACCGCGCCGCGCCTGCCGCAGGCGCAGCCGCGCTACCTGATGGGCGTCGGCACGCCGGAAGACCTGGTAAACGCCGTGCAGCAGGGCATCGACATGTTCGACTGCGTGCTGCCCACGCGCAACGCCCGCAACGGCTGGCTGTTCACCCGCCACGGCACGGTGAAAATCCGCAACGCCGCCCACGCCGCCGACACGCGCCCGCTGGACGAGACCTGTCCCTGCTACACCTGCCGCAATTTCACCCGCGCCTACCTGCACCACCTGCAGCGGGTAAACGAGATCCTCGGCGCGCGGCTCAACACCTTGCACAACCTCACCTATTACCAGCAGCTCATGGCCGAATTGCGCGAAGCCATCGCCGCCGGCCGCCTGGCCGAGCATGTCGCCCGATTTCACGCGGCCAGAACCGCCAAGCTGTTATAATTTCGCGGTTTTTCAATCCACTCATGGAGATCAACGTGCTGATTTCGAATGCCTGGGCGCAAGCCGCCCCTGCCGCCGGCGATGCCAGCGGCGGCCTGCTGGGCATGCTGCCCATCCTGTTGATGTTTGTCGTCCTGTGGTTCCTCATGATCCGCCCGCAGATGAAAAAGGCCAAGGAACACCAGAAGATGGTCAGCGAGATGCAGAAGGGCGACGAGGTGCTCACCAACGGCGGCATCGCCGGCCGCATCACCAAGCTGGGCGAAACCTACATCGGCCTGGAAATCGCCGAAAACGTCGAGATCTCGATCCAGAAGAACGCCGTCACGGCCATCCTGCCCAAGGGCACCCTGAAGACGCTCTGACCCCATCCACCCGCCGCGGGACGGTCGCGCCGTCCCGCTCCGAGACATGAACCGCTATCCGCTCTGGAAATACATCCTGATCGCCGTCGTCCTGGCGCTCGGCCTGCTGTACACCCTGCCCAACTTCTTCGGCGAGGCGCCGGCGGTGCAGGTCTCCAGCATCAAGGCGACGGTCAAGGTCGACGCCAGGCTGCTCGCCCGCGTCGAGGAGATCCTGAAAGCGGAAGGCATCGCCCACCAGGGCCTGTTCGCCGACCAGAACAGCGTGCGCGCCCGCTTCGGCGACACCGAAACGCAGATCAAGGCCAAGGACGCCGTCGAGCGCGCCCTCAACCCCGATGCCGAGAATGCCGCCTACGTGGTGGCGCTGAACCTGATCTCGCGTTCGCCCGCCTGGCTGACCGCCATGCACGCCCTGCCGATGTATCTCGGCCTGGACCTGCGCGGCGGCGTGCACTTCCTGCTCCAGGTGGACATGAAGGGGGCGCTCACCAAGCGGCTCGACGCCACCGCCGCCGACCTGCGCTCGCTGATGCGCGACAAGGGCGTGCGCCACGGCGGCATCGTGCGCGAGCGCGACCAGATCGCCATCCGCTTCCGCGACGCCGAGATGCGCAACAAGGCGCGCGCCGCCATCGAGAGCGCCCAGCCCGACCTGCTGTTCACCGAGCTGCAGGACGGCGCCGACCTGAAACTCGCCGCCACGCTCAAGCCCGAGGCGCAGAAGCGCATCCAGGAATTCGCCATCAAGCAGAACATCACCACCCTGCACAACCGCATCAACGAACTCGGCGTGGCCGAGCCGGTGATCCAGCAGCAGGGCGCCGACCGCATCGTGGTGCAGCTGCCCGGCGTACAGGACACGGCCAAGGCCAAGGACATCCTCGGCCGCACCGCCACGCTGGAGGTCAGGCTGGTCGACGACGAGAACAGCCAGAACCCGGCGGTGATGGAAGAGGCCGCCAAGGGCAATCCGCCGGCCGGCACGGAATACTACGTCGAGCGCAGCGGCGGGCCGCTGCTGGTGAAAAAACAGGTCGTCCTCACCGGCGACCGCCTCACCGACGCCCAGCCCGGCTTCGACAACCAGAACCACGAGCCGGCGGTGCACCTCACGCTGGATTCGGCCGGGGCGCGCATCTTCAAGGACGTCACACGCGACAACGTCGGCAAGCGCATGGCCATCCTGCTCATCGAGAAGGGCAAGGGCGAGGTCATCACCGCCCCGGTGATCCGCACCGAGATCGGCGGCGGCCGCGTGCAGATCTCCGGCCGCATGAGCACCGTCGAGGCCAACGACGTCGCCCTGCTGCTGCGCGCCGGCAGCCTCGCCGCGCCGATGGAGATCGTCGAGGAGCGCACCATCGGGCCGAGCCTCGGCGCCGAGAACATCGAGCGCGGCTTCAACTCCACGCTCTACGGCTTCATCGCCATCGCCGTGTTCATGGTCATCTATTACCTGCTGTTCGGCCTGATCTCGGTGCTGGCGCTGTCGACCAACCTGCTGCTGCTGATCGCCCTGCTGTCGATGCTGCAGGCAACGCTGACCCTGCCCGGCATCGCCGCCATCGCGCTCACGCTGGGCATGGCCATCGACGCCAACGTGCTGATCAACGAGCGCATCCGCGAGGAGCTGAGGAACGGCGCCACGCCGCAGGCGGCCATCACCGCCGGCTACGAGCGCGCCTTCGGCACGATTCTCGACTCCAACGTCACCTCGCTCATCGCCGGCCTCGCCCTGCTCATCTTCGGCTCCGGCCCGGTGCGCGGCTTCGCCGTGGTGCACTGCCTGGGCATCCTCACCTCGATGTTCAGCTCGGTGGTCGTCTCGCGCGGCATCGTCAACCTGATCTACGGCAGCCGGCGCAAGCTGGCCAGGCTGTCGATCGGCAACGTCGCCTGGAAGTAATCAAGGGGAACACAGATGGAATTCTTCAAGATCCGCAAAGACATCCCCTTCATGCGCCACGCGCTGGTGTTCAACGTCGTCTCGCTGATCACCTTCGTCGCGGCGGTATTCTTCCTCGCCACGCGCGGCCTGCACTTCAGCGTCGAGTTCACCGGCGGCACCCTGATCGAGGTGAGCTACGCGCAGGCCGCCGACACGCAGAAGATCCGCGACGCCCTCGCCGGGGCCGGCTACACCGACACCCAGGTGGTCAATTTCGGCAGCAGCCGCGACGTGCTGATCCGCATGCCGCTCAAGCCCGGCCAGGACTCGGCGGCGCTGGGCGCCTCAGTGATGGGCGCGCTCGAACAGGACACCGCCGGCGTCGAACTGAAGCGCGTCGAGTTCGTCGGCCCCCAGGTCGGCAAGGAACTCGCCGAGAACGGCGCCATCGCCCTGCTGCTGGTGGTGTTCGGCATCATCGTGTACCTGGCGCTGCGCTTCGAATGGCGCTTCGCCGTCTCCGCCATCATCGCCAACCTGCACGACGTGGTGATCATCCTCGGCTTCTTTGCCTTCTTCCAGTGGGAGTTCTCGCTGCCGGTGCTGGCCGCGGTGCTGGCCGTGCTGGGCTACTCGGTGAACGAATCGGTGGTGGTCTTCGACCGCGTGCGCGAGAACTTCAGGAAGATGCGCAAGGCGACGGTGCCGCAGATCATCGACAACGCCATCACCAGCACCATCAGCCGCACCATCATCACCCACGGCAGCACCCAGCTCGCCGTGCTGTCGATGCTGATCTTCGGCGGCGAGGTGCTGCACTACTTCGCCCTGGCGCTGACCATCGGCATCCTCTTCGGCATCTATTCCTCGGTGCTGGTGGCGAGCCCGCTGGTGATGTGGCTCGGCGTCTCGCGCGAGCAGTTCGTCAAGCCGCAGAAGCCGAAGGAAGAGGCGGTGGTGTGAAAGTCAGTCCCCGGAGGACGGCGAAGGCCCGCTCCGGCGGGCCTTTTTCATGGCCGGTTCAGGCGAAAAAGACGTGCTTGACGCGCAGGGTGCGGCCGCCCGCGGCCAACGCCAGCAGGCGGTCGATGTTGGGATGCTTGCCCGGGTTGGCGCGGGCGTCCTCGGTGTGCTCGGCGTACAGCTCGAGGCCGGCGCGCGCCGCCTCCGGCGTGATGGCGCCGAAGGTCTGCGCCAGGTGGTTGTAGAGGGTGAGCGAGCCGACCTGGCCGGGCTTGTGCTCGATGACGGCGACTTCTTCCTCGCCATCGAGCAGGCGGATCGCCTCGAGGTGGGCGACGCCCGGCATCTTCTTCAGGTTGTCGGTGAAGGCCATGCTCAGATCCTCTTCGCCAGTTCGGCCGCCTTGCCGACGTAGCTCCACGGCGTCATGGCGAGCAGGCGCTGCTTCTCGGCCTCCGGAATCTTCAGCCCCTGGATGAAGGCATGCAGCCCCTCGCGCGTGATGCCCTTGCCGCGCGTGAGTTCCTTCAGCTGCTCGTAGGGGTTCTCCACGCCGTAGCGGCGCATGACCGTCTGCACCGGCTCGGCCAGCACTTCCCAGCAGTCGGCGAGGTCGGCGCGCAAGCGCGCCGGATCGGCCTCCAGCTTGCCGAGGCCCTTCAGGCAGGAATCGTAGGCGAGCAGCGCGTAGCCGAAAGCCACGCCCATGTTGCGCAGCACGGTGGAGTCGGTCAGGTCGCGCTGCATGCGCGACACCGGCAGCTTGTCGGCGAGGTGGCGCAGCGTGGCATTGGCCAGGCCCAGGTTGCCCTCGGAATTCTCGAAGTCGATCGGATTCACTTTGTGCGGCATGGTGGAGGAGCCGATCTCGCCGGCCTTCAGCTTCTGCTTGAAGTAGCCGAGCGAGATGTACATCCAGACGTCGCGGTTCAGGTCGAGCAGGATGGTGTTGGCGCGGGCGACGGCGTCGAACAGCTCGGCCATGGCGTCGTGCGGCTCGATCTGGATGGTGTAGGGATTGAACTCCAGGCCGAAGGACTCGATGAAGCGCCTGGCGAAGCCCTCCCAGTCGAAATTCGGGTAGGCCGCCAGGTGGGCGTTGTAGTTGCCGACGGCGCCGTTGAATTTGGCGGTGAGCGATACCGCCGCGATGCGCGCGCGGGCGCGTTTCAGGCGCGCGGCGACGTTGGCCATCTCCTTGCCCAACGTCGTCGGACTGGCCGGCTGGCCGTGGGTGCGCGAGAGCATCGGCTGCTCGGCATGCTGGTGCGCCAGTTCGACGAGGCGGGCGACGACGGCGTCCAGCGCCGGCAGCAGGTTGGCCTCGCGCGCGTCCTTCAGCATGAGCGCGTGCGAGAGATTGTTGATGTCCTCGGAAGTGCAGCCGAAGTGGATGAACTCGGCCACCGCCATCACCTCGGCGTTGTCGGAGAGGCGCTCCTTGAGCCAGTACTCCATGGCCTTGACGTCGTGGTTGGTGCGCGCCTCGATGGCCTTGATGGCCTCGCCGTCGGTGGCCGAGAATGACGCCGCCACTTCGTCCAGTTCGGCCTGCGTCTCGGCGGAAAAGGCCGGGATCTCGGCAAAATGCGGCTCGGCGGCCAGCGCCTTGAGCCAGGCCACCTCGACCCGCACGCGGTTGCGGATCAGGCCGAATTCCGAAAAATGCGCGCGCAGCGCCTCGACCTTGCCGGCATAGCGGCCGTCGAGCGGAGAGAGGGCTGTCAACGGAGTCAGGGTCATGTGCGTAAACCTTCTGGAACCAGCGCAAATTTTATCACGCGCAGGCAGCTGCCCCAGACATGGCCGTGACGGCCATCACGGCCGCTCCGGGTGGCGATGCTATAATTTCGCCGCCTTCACACAGCAACTCAAAATGAAACTGATCGGCTCACTGACCAGCCCCTACGCGCGCAAGGCGCGCATCGTCCTCGCGGAGAAGAAGATCGAGTACGAGTTCGTGCTCGACAATCCCTGGGATGCCGCCAGCGGCGTGCCCCGGCTCAACCCGCTCGGCAAGGTGCCGGTGCTGGTGCTCGACGACGACAGCACGCTGTTCGACTCGCGCGTCATCGTCGAATACCTCGACGGCGTCAGCCCCAACAATCGCCTGCTGCCCGCCGCCGGGCGGGAGCGCATCCGCGTCAAGCGCTGGGAGGCGCTGGCCGACGGCGTGCTCGATGCCGCCGTGGCGGCCTTCCTCGAAGCCAAGCGGCCGAAGAAGGAAAGAAGCGCCTCGTGGATCGCCCGCCAGCGCGAGAAAATCGACCGCTCGCTGGAAATGATGTCCGAGGAACTCGGCGAGCAGCCCTGGTGCGCCGGCAACGCTTTCTCGCTCGCCGACGTCGCCGTCGGCACGGCATTGGGCTACCTGGATTTTCGCCTGGCCGACATCAAGTGGCGCGAGCAGCACGCCAACCTGGCGCGGCTGTTCGACGAGCTGATGGCGCGGCCGTCCTTCGCCGAAACCGTCCCGCAGGGCTGATATAGGTCGGCCTTCAGGCCGACGCGGCAGTCGGACGGCGAGTCGGGCTGAAGCCCGACCTACACCCGCCCTACTCGATCATGCCGCCGCCCAGGCACACCTTGGAATCGTAGAGCACCACGCTCTGGCCGGGCGTCACCGCCCATTGCGGCTGGGCGAAGATCACCTCGCAGCGCTCGGCATTCACCGATTCCACCTCGCACGGCGCATCCGGCTGGCGATAGCGCGTCTTCGCAGTGTAGACCCAGTGCGTGTGCGGCAGCTTGCCATTCACCCAGGACAGGTCGATGGCCTTCAGGCGGTCCGCCAGCAGCGCCGGGTGGTCGTGGCCCTGCACAACGTAGAGGATGTTCTTCTCCAGGTCCTTGCCGGCGACGTACCAGGCGTCGGCGTCGCCATCCTTCTGCCCGCCGATGCCGAGGCCCTTGCGCTGGCCAAGCGTGTGATACATCAGGCCGTGGTGCTCGCCGACGCGCATGTCGCCGTCCAGCGTGCGGATCTCGCCGGGCTGGCGCGGGATGTAGCGCTCGAGAAATTCCTTGAACGGCCGCTCGCCGATGAAACAGATGCCGGTCGAGTCTTTCTTAGCGAAGTTGGGCAGGCCGGCCGCTTCCGCCATCTTGCGCACTTCACGCTTGTACACCTCGCCGAGGGGAAACAGCGTCTTCGCCAGCTGCGCCTGGTTGAGCCGGTAGAGGAAATAGCTTTGATCCTTGGTGCCGTCCTCGGCCTTGAGCAGCTGGAATTCGCTGCCCATCTCGGTCGGCACCTCGCGCACCTGGGCGTAGTGGCCGGTGGCGATTTTCTCGGCGCCCAGCGCCATCGCGTGGTCGAGGAAGGCCTTGAACTTGATCTCGGCGTTGCACAGCACGTCGGGATTGGGCGTGCGCCCGGCGCGGTATTCGCGCAGGAACTCGCTGAAGACGCGTTCCTTGTATTCCGCCGAGAAGTTCACCACCTCGAGGTCGATGCCGAGGATGTCGCAGACCGCGGCGACATCGATGAGGTCCTGGCGCGAGGAGCAATACTCCTCGTCGTCATCGTCCTCCCAGTTCTTCATGAACAGGCCGACGACCTTCCAGCCCTGCTGCTTCAGCAGCATCGCCGCGACGGAGGAATCCACCCCGCCGGACATGCCGACCACGACGGTTTTCTGTGTCATGTTTCGTAGTGTGTGATGAGATCGAGGCCGAAGCGCCGGCCGGCCAGGTAGTCGCGCACGCACTGCATGACCAGCGGGCTGCGGTGGCGTGCCCGCTCGGCCGCGATCTCCTCCGGGGTCAACCAAAGGGCGCGCAGGATGCCATGGTCGAGCGCCCGCTCGGCCTCGACGCCCAGCAGCTTGCCGCCAAAGGCGAAGCGGAGGTATGTGGCCTGGCCGTCCGGCCGGCGCCACTGGTAGATGCCGACCAGGTATTCCGGCACGAAGCGGTGCGCCGTCTCCTCCAGCGCCTCGCGCGCCGCGGCGTCCACCAGGGACTCGCCCTCGTCGAGGTGCCCGGCCGGCTGGTTGAAGCGGATGCCGTCGTCGGTCTCCTCCTCGACCAGCAGAAAACGGCCGTCGCGCTCGACGATCGCGGCGACGGTGACGTCGGGTTTCCAGATGCGGTCCATCGTCGGATTTTACCGCTTCCCCGCGGTGCGATAAAATCCACTTTTCTCAAGAGCTGGAGAAACATCATGTCCATGGCCGACCGCGACGGCTTCATCTGGCACGACGGCAAGCTCGTGCCCTGGCGCGAGGCGACGACTCACGTCCTCACCCATTCCCTGCACTACGGCCTCGCCGTGTTCGAGGGCGTGCGCGCCTACAAGACGGCCGAGGGCACCGCCATCTTCCGCCTCAAGGAGCACACCGACCGGCTGTTCAATTCGGCGCACATCTACATGATGAAGATGCCCTACGATAAGGAGACGCTGATGGAGGCGCACCGCGAGGTCGTGCGCGCCAACCAGCTGGAATCCTGCTACCTGCGGCCGATCGCCTTCTACGGCTCGGAGAAGATGGGCGTCTCGCCGAAGGGCGCCAAGGTGCACGTCTCCATCGCCGCCTGGCCCTGGGGCGCCTACCTCGGCGAGGACGGCCTCGCCAACGGCATCCGCGTCAAGACCTCCTCGTATGCGCGCCACCACGTCAACGTCTCCATGTGCCGCGCCAAGTATTCCGGCACCTACGCCAACTCGATCCTCGCCAACATGGAGGCCACCGAGCACGGCTACGACGAGGCCCTGCTGCTCGACGTCGACGGCTTCGTCGCCGAGGGCGCCGGCGAGAACCTGTTCGTCGTCAAGGACGGCCAGATCTACGAGCCGGAGATCGCCTCGGCTCTGGTCGGCATCACCCGCGCCACGGTGATCCAGCTGGCCAAGGAACTCGGCTACGAGGTGAAGGCGAAGCGCCTCACCCGCGACGATCTCTACATCGCCGACGAGGCCCTCTTCACCGGCACCGCCGCCGAGGTGACGCCGATCCGCGAGGTGGACGGCCGCCAGATCGGCAGCGGCAAGCGCGGCCCGGTGACGCACCAGATCCAGAACCTGTTCTTCGACGTGGTGAACGGCCGCTCGCCCTTCCACAAGGGCTGGCTGACGCCCGTCTGACAAGGAACCGCCATGAGCGAAGTGAAAGACACCGCCCGCGTCGTCGCCGTCACCGCGCACGACCTGCCCCTGCACTGCCCGCGGCCGGACGCCCCGCTGTGGGCGCGCCACCCGCGCGTCTTCCTCGACCCGCTGAAAACCGGCGAGGCGGCCTGCCCGTACTGCGGCACGCGCTACACCTTTACCGGCGAGGCGCCCAAGGGGCATCATTGAACGCCTCCGCGTGATGCGGAAAGCGCTCATCGTCGCCCCCTCCTGGATCGGCGACACCATCCTGGCGCAGCCGCTCCTCAAGCGGCTGCACGAGAGGCATCCCGGCCTCATCCTCGACGCCTTCGCGCCGTCGTGGGCGGCGCCGGTGCTCGCACGCATGCGCGAAATCCGCCGCGTGGTTCCCAACCCCTTCGCCCACGGCGAGTTCAACCTCGCCGGCCGGTTCCGCGTCGGACGCGAACTGGCGCGCGAGGGCTACGACGCGGCGATCGTCCTGCCGAATTCCTGGAAGTCGGCCCTGATTCCATTCTTCGCCGGCATCCCGCGGCGCATCGGCTTCAGGGGCGAAGCGCGCCGCGGGTTGCTCAATCGCATCCATCGCCTCGATGAGGCGGCGCTGCCGCAGCTGGCCCAGCGCTACGCCCTGCTCGCCGAGGACCCCGGCACCGCGTCACCGGCGCCGCTCGCCGCGCCGCACCTCGAAATCGACCCGGAGTCCGTGCGCGCCACCCTGGCGGCGCTCGGCCTCGACGCCGCCGCCGCGCCGGTCGCCTTCTGCCCCGGCGCCGAGTACGGCCCGGCCAAGCGCTGGCCGGCGGCGCATTTCGCCGCACTCGCCCGCCGTCTTGCGCAGACTGACTTTTCCGTCTGGCTCGTCGGCTCGGCGAAGGATGCGCCGCTCGGCGCGGAAATCGAGCAATTGTCCGGCGGCGACGCCCGCAACCTGTGCGGCCGCACCGACCTCGGCCAGGCCATCGACCTGCTGTCCTGCGCGCGCCTGGTGGTGAGCAACGACTCCGGCCTGATGCACGTCGCCGCCGCGCTCGACCGGCCGCTGCTGGCGCTGTACGGCTCCTCCAGCACCGCCTACACGCCGCCGCTGTCGAAACGGGCCCGCCTCGTCAGCCTCGATCTGCCGTGCAGCCCCTGCTTCAAGCGCGAGTGCCCGCTCGGCCACCTCAAGTGCCTCAACGATCTTGCGCCCGAGAAGGTGTTCGGGGAAATCAAGGAGATGCTGTCATGACCATGCGTTTCTTCGCCACGCCGCAGGACGCCGCAGCGGCCTTCTACGACGCGCTGGAGCGCGCCGACCTCGACGCCATGATGGCCATCTGGGCCGAGGACGAGGAAGTCACCTGCACCCATCCCGGCGGCGAGCGCCTGACCGGCTTCGCCGCCGTGCGCGAGGGCTGGCGGCAGATCTTCGCCAGCGGCCGGCGCGCCAGCGTGCGCACCACCGACGCCGTGCAGCGCCAGGGCGTCCTGCTGGCGCTCGCCAGCGTGCACGAGCACTACTCGGTGCCGGGGGAGGAAGTGCCGCGTCCGCCGGTCGTCGCCAGCAACGTCTATGTGCGCGGCGCCCAGGGCTGGCACCTGCTCTCCCGCCACGCTTCCGGCGCCCCGGCAACGTCCGGCGCCGACATCTCCGCCACGCTGCATTGACGCCCTATCGCGCTCCCGCCTGGCTGCCCGGCGGCCATGCCCAGACGATCTGGCCCGTCGCACGCCAGAGCGCGCCGCCCGCCTACCGGCGCGAACGCTGGGAGACGCCCGACGGCGATTTCATCGACGTCGACTGGCTGGCGGCCGCCGAGGAGGCGGGCGCCCCGCTGGTGGTGCTCTTCCACGGCCTCGAGGGCAGTTCGGCCAGCCACTACGCCGGTGCCCTCATGCAGGCGCTGGCCGACCGCGGCTGGAGCGGCGCCGTGCCGCATTTCCGCGGCTGCTCGGGCGAGCCGAACCGCCTGCCGCGCGCCTA
>WYAY01000199.1 GCA_011526165.1 Sulfuritalea sp. | reverse complement strand
CACCTGGTCCTGCAGCTTCGCCAGCTCGTCGGCGAGGTCCACCGGCAGCAGGTCGCGCCGCGTCGACAGCACCTGGCCGAACTTGACGAAGATCGGTCCCAGCGCCTCCAGCGCCAGGCGCAGCCGCACGGCCCGCGGCGCCTTCATTTGGCCACTGCGGTCGCGCCAGAAGAACAGCGCACGCGCCAGCCGTGCCAGCCGCTCGGTGCGCGGCTGATCGAGCACCAGCTGGTCGAGCCCGAAGCGCAGGCCGACGCTGACGATTTTGAGGAGGCGGAAGAGACGCAAGATCGTGCGGCGATTGGGAGAGGGAAAGCGTTGATTCTAACTGGATTTAGCCGCATGCCGGGCGGCCGGCGGGTATAATTCGAGCTTTCCCGAATCGATTCCTATGGCAGCAGACATCCGATCCGAACTGACGGCCTTGCTGCGCACGGCGCTGGAGAACGTGGCGCCGGACAGCCGCGACGCCGCCATCGTGCTGGAGCGACCCAAGCAGGCCTCGCACGGCGATTTCGCCAGCAACCTGGCGCTGCAGCTGGCCAAGCCGCTCAAGCTTAATCCGCGCGACGTCGCCGGCCGCCTGCTGGCCGAACTGCCGGCCTCGCCGCTGCTGGCCAAGGCGGAAGTGGCCGGCGCCGGCTTCATCAATTTCACGCTCGCCCCGGCGGCCAAGCTGCAGGTGGTGCGGCGGGTGCTGGCGCAGGGCGCCGATTTCGGCCGCAGCGCGCTGGGCGGCGGGAAAAGCATCCAGGTCGAGTTCGTCTCCGCCAACCCGACCGGCCCGCTGCACGTCGGCCACGGCCGCGGCGCCGCCTACGGCGCCAGCCTGGCCAACCTGCTCGGCTTCGCCGGCTGGAATGTGACGCGCGAGTTCTACGTGAACGACGCCGGCCGGCAGATGGACATCCTGGCGCTGTCTACCTGGCTGCGCTACCTCGAGCTGCACGGCTCGACCCTGCCCTTCCCGAAGAACGCCTACCAGGGCGACTACGTGCGCGACATGGCCGCCGCCATCCGCCAGGCGCACGGCACGCGCTACCGGCGCGATGCCGCGCATGTGCTCGATGGCGCGCCGGACGCGGCGGCGGACGCGGAGGGGCATCTCGACGCGCTGATCGCCAACGCCAAGCGCCTGCTCGGCGACGACTACGCCTACGTGCACAACTTCGCCCTGACCGAGCAGCTGGGCGACTCGCGCGACGACCTTGCCGAATTCGGCGTGCATTTCGACCACTGGTTCTCGGAGAAGTCGCTGTTCGACACCGGCCTGGTGGACAAGGCGGTGGCGCTGCTGGAAAAGCACGGCCACGTCTATGTGCAGGACGGCGCCAGGTGGTTCCGCTCCACTGCCTTCGGCGACGAGAAGGACCGCGTCGTGCAGCGCGAGAACGGGCTGTACACCTATTTCGCCTCGGACATCGCCTACCACCTCAACAAGTACGAGCGCGGCTTCGAGAAGATCATCGACATCTGGGGCGCCGACCACCACGGCTACATCCCGCGCGTGAAGGGGGCGATCCAGGCGCTCGGCCTCGACCCGGCCCGCCTCGAAGTGGCGCTGGTGCAGTTCGCCGTGCTCTACCGCGACGGCCAGAAGACCTCGATGAGCACGCGCTCCGGCGAGTTCGTCACCCTGCGCGAGCTGCGCGCCGAGGTCGGCAACGACGCCTGCCGCTTCTTCTACGTCCTGCGCAAATCCGACCAGCACCTCGACTTCGACCTCGACCTGGCCAAGTCGCAGACCAACGAGAACCCGGTGTACTACATCCAGTACGCCCACGCCCGCATCGCCAGCGTGCTGGCGCAATGGGGCGGCGAGCCGGCAGCGCTCGCCGGCGCCGACCTGGCGCCGCTCGGCAACGAGCGCGAACTGGCGTTGTGCGCGCGGCTCGGCGAATTCCCAGAGGCGGTGGAGAACGCCGCGCGCGACCACGCGCCGCACGCCATCGCCTTCTACCTGAAGGATTTGGCCGGCGAATTCCACAGTTACTATAATGCCGAGCGCTTCCTCGTCGACGACGCGAAGCTGCGCGATGCGCGCCTGGCGCTGTGCCTCGCGGTGCGCCAGGCGCTGGCCAACGGCCTCGCCATCATCGGCGTCAGCGCGCCGGAAACGATGTAAAGGGGAATTCAATGATTCGACCGCCCAAGGCCCTCTCCCCCAGCCCCTCTCCCGCAAGCGGGCGAGGGGAGCGCCGTGAGCCGCTGCGCGGCTATGGCAAATCCGGCGGCGGCACCCTTCTCGGCATCTTCATCGGCCTGGTCGTCGGCGTCGTCATCGCTGCCGGCGTCGTCTGGTATCTCAACCAGGCGCCCCTGCCCTTCCAGGCCAAGGGACAGAAGCCGCCGGTGGAAAAGAACGGCGAAGCGAAGCCCGCCGTGCCGGTGGTGCCGGAACCCCTGCCCGGCAAGCCCGGCGACAAGGTGCCGGAAAAACCGCGCTTCGAGTTCTACAAGATTTTGCCCGGCGGCGAGGCCGCCGCGCCCCAGCCCGCCGAGCAGAAGCCGGCCGGCGAGGCGCCGAAGCCATCCGCCGAAACGCTCTTCCTGCAGGCCGGTTCCTTCCAGAATCCGGCCGATGCCGACAACCTCAAGGCGCGTCTTGCGTTGATGGGAGTGGAGGCCGGCGTGCAGCAGGTGACCCTGGCCGAGAAGGGCGTCATGCATCGCGTCCGCATCGGGCCCTTCGCCAGCGTGGAGGCGATGGCGCCGACGCGCAGCCTGCTGGCGCAGAACGGAATCCAGGCCGGCGTTGTCAGAGTCAAGGACGGCAAGGACACCAAGGACGCCGCCAACTGAATATTTCAGGAGAAATCATGAACTTGAAGAAATTTTTGGGTCTCGCCGGCATGATTTTCGCGTTGACCACCGGCACCGCATTCGCGCAGGGCAAGAACGCCACCTACAAGCCGCTCGCGAAGCCGCAGGCGGTGGAGAGCGGCGACAAGATCGAAGTCGTCGAATTCTTCTGGTACGGCTGCTCGCACTGCTTCGATCTCGAGCCGCACCTGCACAAATGGGTCGCCCGGCTGCCGAAGGATGTCGAGTTCCGCCGCATCCCCGCCGTGCCCTCAGAGCGCTGGATGGCGGGCGCGCGCATCTTCTACACCCTCGAGGCCCTCGGCGAACTCGACAAATTGCACGGCGAGGTGTTCGACGCCATCCACCTCAACCGCGTCAACCTCAGCGACGAGAAGATCATGCTCGAATGGGTGTCCGGCAAGGGCGTCGAGCGCGCCAAGTATGCCGACGCCTGGAAATCCTTCTCGGTGCAGAGCAAGACCCGGCGCGCCGTCCAGCAGACCCAGGCCTACGACATCAGCGGCGTGCCCATGCTGGTGGTCGACGGCAAGTACCAGACCTCGATGTCCATGACGGGCAGCCACGAGGGCCTGCTGAAGACCCTCGACGAGCTGATCGCCAAGGCGCGCGCCGAGCGGCCGAAGAAGAAGTAGGTCGGGCTTCAGCCCGACGCCGAGCGTGAAGGCCTTCATCACCGGCGCATCCTCCGGGATCGGCGCGGCGCTCGCCGCGCACTATGCCGCGCGCGGCGCGCAGCTCGGCCTGGTGGCGCGCCGCCGCGAAGCCCTTGCCGACATCGCGCGCGGCCTGCCCGGCGAGCCGGCCCTCTACGTCGCCGACGTCGCCGACGCCCGGGCGATGCGCGACGCGGCGCAGGACTTCATCGCGCGCTTCGGCCTCCCGGACATCGTCATCGCCAACGCCGGCATCTCCGTCGGCACGCTGACCGAGCACGCCGAGGACATCGAAGTCCTCGGCCGTGTCCTGCAGACCAACGTGGTGGGACTCGCCGCCACCTTCCAGCCCTTCGTCGCGCCGATGTGCGCCGCGCGCCGCGGCACGCTCGCCGGCATCGCCTCGGTGGCCGGCATGCGCGGCATCCCCGGCGCCGGCGCCTACAGCGCCTCGAAGGCCGCCGCCATCACCTATCTCGAAGCACTGCGCATCGAACTCAAGCCGTGCGGCGTGAAAGTCGTCACCGTCTGCCCCGGCTACGTCGCCACGCCGATGACGGCGGTGAACAAGTACCGCATGCCTTTCATTCTGCCCGCCGACGTCGCCGCGCGGCGCATCAGCCGCGTCATCGACGCCGGCCGCCGCTACGCCGTCGTGCCCTGGCAGATGGCCCTCGTCGCCCGCGCCATGAAGCTCCTGCCCAATGCGGCGTACGACCGCCTCTTCAGGCGCGCCGGCCGCAAGCCGCGCGGGCTGAAGCTCTAAAACGCAGGTCGACCTTCAGGCCGACATCGGGAGCAATGAGCGGGCTGGAGCCCGACCTGCGCCGCAATCGACAAAAGTCAGTCGCCGCAGGACGGCGAACGAAGAGGTCAGCGGTAAATCTCGCGCCGGTTGCCGACGCGCAGTACGCGCACGACGATGCGCCGATCCTGAATGTCGCAAATGATGCGCCAGTCGCCGACACGGTATTTCCAGTAGCTGCCCAGTTTTGCGCCGGCCAGCGCCTCGCCGATGTCGCGCGGGTTGTCCAGCGGAGCGACGCGCTGCTTCAGGAAGGCGAGGATGCGCTGCTGGACAGGACGGTCGAGCTTCTTGAGGTCTTTCACGGCCTCCGGATCGAACTCGATCTCAAAGGCCAAGCTTCCGCTCCACCTCGTCGAGAGGGATGGTCTTGCGGTTGCGCCGGGCGCGCGCTTCGGCAAGGTAATAGTCCTCGAGGTCGTCGATGTATTCGAGAATGGCTTCCCGCGCCAGTGCAGTTTTGCTGCGGCCGGTTTCGCTGGCCAGCGCGT
>WYAY01000198.1 GCA_011526165.1 Sulfuritalea sp. | reverse complement strand
GGGTGGTCAGCCCGAAGGGCAAACTCGACGACGGCCGCAAGGTCACCGCCGAGATGGTGAAGGGCTTCATCGTCGAGGAACTCGCCAAGGTCAAGGCCACCGTCTCCGCCGCCGGCGAGAAGACCGAGACCTACGACCAGGCCGCGGTCATCTTCGAGAAGATGAGCCTGTCGCCGGACTACCCGGAGTTCCTCACCCTGCCGCTGTACGAGGCGATGGAGTAAAAGTCAGTCTGCGCAGTACGGCGATTAAAACGGCGCCGGGGCAACCCGGCGCCGTTTTTGTCCTTCCGGAAATAGGGTAACGGTGCAGAACAATGAGGTAAAAGCCCTGCCATTACCCCATTTGCCGGCTGGCTATGAAAAGTCAGACTCCACAAGACGGCACATCAGGGGCTGCCCCAGTCAATTCGCCAGGGGATACGCCGTCAACAGGCGCGGGCAGGCGGCTGCAGGCGCAAGCTCCCAAACCGAGCGGATGCAGGGATTCGCGCCGTCCGGCGTCGGACAGTTGCAATCCACCTGGTAACGGGTACCCCATGGGTGCGGCGTGACCTTCGTCACCCGGTTGTCGCGCCCTTGGGCCAGAAGGGCATCGCGCATTTCACCCCAACGGCGGACATCGAATCCCCGCGCCAGAAAGAACCTTGCTTTCGATGCGCCGTCGGGATGGGCGAGATTGAGCAGGTATTCGACGACCTTCTTTTCTTCCACCAGGGCGCACCCGCTGTTGGGCAGGTGCTGGCTCACGAAGCCGGCTCCTCGGCCAAGGCGTCGGCCGGCACGGTCACCACCGCAATCGCGCCCCCGACATCGGCAAACTCGACGGCGTAGGCGGCCCCATCGCCATAGCAGGCCAGCACCGTGCCGACCATGTCCCGGCGCAGGCGGTAGCCTTCGCTCTCCACATCGCGGCACAGCCGCACGCGGCGATGCTCGGCAATCGCCTTCGGCACGGCAACCGCACCGATAACCGCTTCGATCTGCTGCCGCACATCGCGCCCCTGGGCGTCGCTTTCCACCGCCATCAGGAAAAGGTTGCCGCTCGCCCTGGCCCAGAATTCGCCGACCAGCCGCTTCGCCTGCGAGTCGTCGTTGCTCTTGTAGCCCTCGCCCTTGTACTCAACCACGAAGTGGCGGCCGTCCACCAGCTCGCAGACGAAATCGGGATAGAAGTTCTGCTCGGAGGTCGGCAGGCTGAAGGAGAACGCGCTCTTCGGCAGATTGCGCACCCAGTGACGTACGGCCGGATGCTCGTCGAGGGCGATAGCACAGTAAAACTCGTGGTCCCTCTGCTTCGGCGGCGGTTCCTTCAGCTCGCCGATCACGCCGTAGTAATGCTTGCGGAAGCGGTAGCGCCCCTGATAGTAGGGCGGCTGCGCCGGATAGCCGAGCCGCTGGAAGCCGAAAATGTAGTCACCGCTCACGCAGCCCTTCGGATCGTCGCCCAGCAGCGCCATCTGGAAACCGGCCTTCTGCGCCGCGCCGCGCAGCGCCGCCATGCGCTCCGCCAGCGCGTCGGCCAGCTGGTTGCGATGGCGCACCAGCGCCGTCAGCGACAGGTTGCGCTCGCGCTGCAGCCAGCGCAGCACCTTGCCCAGCCAGACTCGCCGCTCCGACTGCGTCACGCCCGCCGTGCGCAGGCGTTCGTCGAGCCAGCGCACCAGATCGGTCTCGGTCACGTCGGTCGGCACTGCGTCGAGGTTCACGCCATATACCGCCTGCTCCTGCTCGATGCGCAGGTGCCCGTTCTCCACGTCGAGCAGATAGGGCTTGCGGTCAGCCTCGGGCGCGAAGCCCGGCAGCTCCGGCGCCTGCGCCGAGAGCGAGAAGCCGGCCAGGTCGACCAGCGTCTCCTTTTCCGCCAGGTCGAGGTCGGCCTGCCCGCCCTCGCCACCCAACCGGATGCACAACAAGGGCAAAGGCCGGAACGGCACGCCGCGCTGCGACGGCGCCATCTGCGCCTGGTGGCGCAGCTCGAAGCGCTCCAGTGCGCGCGCGAAGGCTTCCTGCTCCTTGCCTTTCGGCAGCGCGGCGATCAGGGCCTCGCGCACCTCCGCCGTCGGCGGCTGCGACAGGCGCAGCGCGAAGCCCCCTTCCGGGTGCGCCTCCAGCGCCATGCCGGCGGATTCGGCCGCTGCCGACGCCATGGCCGGCGCCTGCGGCAGCACCCACTCCATCGGCGGCGGCACGAAGCCGGCCGCGCCGCCCGTCGTATCGAACAGCGGCGTCGTGGTGGGAAACACCGCCTGGGCCGCTTCCAGTTCCTCGAAGCCCATCGCCACCAGCTTGTCCGCCAGCGCGTTCGCCACCTGCGCCGTCTGCGCGCTCGCCAAATGGGCGTAGGCCCGGTTCAGCAGCTCGCTCCTGCGCCGCCGCGCGTACGGCATGCGCAGCACACGCCCGAGCAGCTGCTCCATGTCCTTGCTCGATCCGATCTTCTGCAGCGAACAGAAGACGTAGGCGAAGGAGCAGTCCCAGCCTTCCTTCAGCGCCTCCACGGTGATGACCACTTCCACCGGGCAGGCTGGGTCGAAGAGATTCACGCCGTCCAGTTCGCGCTGCGTGCCGGTCGCCACGGCGATGCGCGCCGGCGCGACATGCTCCAGCTCGACGAGATGGGCGCGCAGTTTCTCCACCGTCACCTCGCCGGACTTGTCCTCGGCCTGCAGCAGCAGGATCGGCCGCAGGTAATCGTCCTCATTGACGGCCTCCGCCGCCAGGCGCTTGCGCGTCAGCAGCGCGTCGCGCACCGCCTCCTGCCAGTTCGGATGCGCCTGCAGCACGATCGGCAGCTTGATCATCTGCTCCGCCTTCAGCGCCTCCGCCGAGACGTGGTAAAGCACGTTGCTGCGGTGCTCCCCCTTGCGGATCGGTGTGGCCGTCATCTCGATCAGCGCCGCCGGCCGCAGGCGCGCAAAGGTCTCGTAGCTCAGCGCGCCGCGCGCGTTGTGCGCCTCGTCGATGATCACCACCGGCCGGTGCCAGCACATCAGGTTGGCGAAGCTGCGCTTGACGCGGCCCAGGTCGGCGCGCGTGAGATAGGGCTGGGCCGCCAGATCCTTCTCCTCGACGCGCTCGAAGCCGACGAGATCGGGCGCGCGCTCGAAATGCGGCTCGAAGGCCTCCTTGTAGGCATACACGTCGCGGCCCGTGGTGTCCTCGACGCGCAGCGTCTGCAGGGTGCCCACCACCACGATGGCGCGGCCGCCGAAATCCTGCGGCCGCAGCTGCTCGCACTCGGTGATGTCGATCACGCGCAGGCCGCCCACGCCGAAATGCTGCTCCAGCGCCTCGCGGTAGGGGTGGCCCGGCTGGCGCAGGGCATCGAGCGTCTGCCGACGGATGGTGTTGGTCGGCACCAGCCACAGCGCCAGCGGCCGCTCCTGGCCGGTGTAGTGCCGCGCCGCGCAGGCGACGGCATGCGCGCCCAGCAGCGTCTTGCCGCCGCCGGTGGGGATGCGCAGGCAGACGTAGGGCGTGCCGTCGAAGCCCTGCGCGAGATACGGCGGGATCGCCTCGGAAGGCAATTCCTGCTCGGTCAGCGTCTGGCGAAAGGCGGCGTCGAGCGCCGCTTCGGTGGACGCCCCGCGCGCCAGATCGAAGAAACGCGCCAGCACCTCGAGCGCAGCGGACTGGTAACGCTTCAGGGACAAATTCATGGTCAGCGCGCCTTGATCTCGTAGGGAATCTGGCGGAAGCGGACATTCTCCGCCGCCAGCCGCCGCGGCGACAGGCGGCAGGATTCGCCGAACACCATCCACGGCCCGGCATGCTCGGGCCGCAGTGCCTTCAGCGCCGCCAGCACGGCGGCGGTGAGCACGTTGCCACCCTGCGGCCGGCGGTCGCCGAGGATGCCGTTGAAAAGCAGCGCGTAAGCCGTGCCCTCGTGGATGCCGAGCAGCGGCGTGCCCGGCATGGCCCCCCGCTCCCCGCCAGCGGGACGAGGGAGCACACTCCCCTCTCCCGCCTGCGGGAGAGGGGCCGGGGGAGAGGGCTGCCCCCACGGCGTACGCGTCTCCTGATACCACACCCACGCCGCCAGGGTGTCGAAGCGGATATCCGGATCGATGCCGCCGTCGGCGAGGAAAACCGGCTGGCCGAGCGTGAAGAAGCGGAAGCCGCCGCCGCCTGCCCAGCCGACGGCCTGCGAGATGCCGCCCTGCTCGCCGTCGATCACCTTTTGCAGGCGCGGCAGGCAATGCGTGCGCGCATGCTCGCCCATCTCGATGCCGATCCAGCGCCGGCTCATCTTGTGCGCCACCGCCGCCGTCGTGCCGGAACCGAGGAAGCTGTCAAGGACAAGGTCGCCGGGGTTGGTAGCAATCTGAATGATGCGTTGAATTAGTCGTTCAGGTTTTGGTGTACCAAAGCTCACATCAGCGCCAAACAATGCATTGCACTCTTTTTTTGACTCATCGTTATGACCGGTCTCTTCATGTGGCCACCAAGTCCAAGGGACCAATCCTTTTGCAAACTCAAGAAACTCCTTTCGGCGCGGAACCCCACTACCGTCCTTGCCGAAGTAAACACGATTTTCAGCAACAAGCTTGTCGTACTCAGAACGAACGATTTTCCAACAGTTTCCGGCGGGAGGCACATGAAGCCTCCCATTTGGGCCAACAATTTCATACATCTGGTTAGGCCGATAACCCTGTGCAAGCAGAGACACACTCTGCCAGGGCCCCCTTGGATCGCTATCGGGATTCTTGTAAACGGCTCGCTGCTTGTCTCCGAGTGATAGCAGGTTCCTCGTCTCCTTAAATCTCGTAGGAGATTTTGCATATAGCAGTACGTAATCGTGCGCATCTCCAATGGCTTCGCGGTTCTCTCTTGAATAGCGTTTCTGCCAAATGTTTGATGCAACAAAATTTCCCCGACCAAACACCTCATCCATCACCACCTTCAGGTAGTGCGCCTCGTTGTCGTCGATGGACACCCAGATGCTGCCGTCCTCGGCCAGCAGTTCGCGCAGCAGTTCCAGGCGCGGGACCATCATCGACAGCCACTGGCTGTGCTCGAGGTTGTCGTCGTAGTGCTCGAAGGCGCTTTTGGTGTTGTAGGGCGGGTCGATGTAGATGCACTTCACGCGGCCGGCGTAGAAGGGCAGCAGCGCCTTGAGGGCTTCGAGGTTGTCGCCCTGGATCAGCCAGTTGTCGGCGGCAGGGTCGCCGTGGGCGCTTTCGACATTCAGCAGGCGGTAGGGCACGCGGCCTGCGGCCTTGATCGCCTGCTGCTTGTGGAGCCAATCGAGTGTGGGCATGAAATTCCGCGCAAGTCCCGGCCGGCGCCGGCGCGCCGTTCCAGCCCGCGACTATAGGGGCTTTCGCCAACGTCATCAACCCGGATGTCTGTACGAGGCGATGGGGCAAGGCGAAGGAAAAGTCAGTCTGCGCAGTACGGCGACAACAGTGCGTCAGGGATGGTTGGATGCCGGCGCCTGCTCGCCGGTCAGCACGCGGTAGAGCGGCCGGTTGATGTAGTAGTTGCTCCGCCCCACCTTGCGCTTGTGCAGGAAGCCGCCGGCCACCAGCGCTTCCAGATACTTGGTCGCCGTCAGCCGCGAGACCTTCAGGTCGCGCTCGATGAACTCGATCCTGGTGTAGGGGTAGGAAAACAGGTTGTTGATCAAATCCTGGCTGTAGAAGCGGTAGCCGGCCCGGATGCGGTGCTTGTAGTCCATCAGCAGCGCCTTGATGGCCTGGATGGTGGCGATGCCGTCGGCGGCGGTTTGCTCCACCGCCGTGAGCATGTAGAGCACCCAATCCTCCCAATTGTCCCGCTCGCGGGTTTCCTGCAGCAGGCGGTAGTAGTCGGCCTTGGTGCGCACGATGTGGCGGGACATGTAGAGCACGGGGCTGTCGAGCAGGCCCTGTTTGACGAGGTAGAGCACGTTGATGATGCGCCCGGTGCGGCCGTTGCCGTCGTAGAAGGGGTGGATGCTCTCGAACTGGTGATGGATGAGCGCCATCTTCACCAGGGGATCGGCATCGAACAGGCTGTCGTCGTTGATGAAGCGCTCCAGGTCGCCCATCAGGGCAATGATCTCTTTCGGGTTCTGCGGCGGGGTGTAGACGGTGCGCCCCCCGACACCCTTCAGCGCGGTGCCCGGCAGCTTGCGGAAGCCGGCGCGGTTGCGCTCCAGCTCGGCCTGGATGCGCTGGATGACGTTGTTGGTCAGCAACCCGGCCTTGCGCACGGCGGCGAAGCCGACGCGCAGGGCCTGGCCGCAATAGGCAACCTCCTTGGCTGCCGCGCTGCTGGCCGTATCCGGGAACACGGCTTCGCGGAACAGCTCGTCGTGGGTGGTGACGATGTTCTCGATCTCGGAACTGTCCTTGGCCTCCTGCAGGCCCAGGGTGCTGATCAAAATGCCCTGGTTCGGCATGGCGGCGGCCACCCCCTTCAACTCGGCCAGCTTGCGGCTGGCGGCATTGAGCCGCTTGAGGATATCCGGTCGGTCGAAGCGCTCGGGGCGCAGGGATGTCAGGGGAGGAATTTCAGTCATTTCTATACATTTCGCCAGCCATGTATATAGCAATCAACGCATTTATATACATATCCGGCGCGATATGCAAAGGGTTTTTTGCCAAATGCATCGAAAGGCCGACGCTGACGGGACGGCAAAAAAAGCAATTGCGACAACCAGCCACTACGTAAAATCTTCGGCCCGGCTCCCGCCACAGGCATCAGCCCCGGCGCAATGGGCTTGCCGAACGATTCATAATAGCCGCCGGACAGTAGTGTCCGGTTAAACCGTGAATAGATTCAGTTGGTTATTTGGCATGGGGTTCTCCAGGATGGGGTCGCCTGCGGCAAGGGCTTGTTGCAAAGGCATTTTCTCGAACAGGGTAACCGAGAG
>WYAY01000029.1 GCA_011526165.1 Sulfuritalea sp. | reverse complement strand
AGATGTTGCTCTTGCGTTGTTCCTTGGCGGCCGATTCGATGTCGAGGTCGATCAGTTTCTGGCCATCGACGATCGCGACGCGGAGTTCCTCGGCCTGCGTCGCATTGAACAGCATGCGTTTCATTGTATTGCTCTCCCGCGCGCAGACACGGGAAGACAAACCGCAACCGGTTCAGGCGGATAGCGTTAGCTTGGCGGGTTTGAAATCATCAAAGGCGTCAAGGGCAAACTAATGTCTGGTTTGTCGGTCCTGAAATGACGTCAGGACAGTGTGTTCCGCGTGTGCTAAGTGCGCGCAATTCAAGTAGTATCGCTGCTTGCGGTGAGCGAATTAACCTTTTGTGCGGTTCGCAGGGGCCGATAGGGATCGGCTGCATTCCGGCGTGCCTTCCAATGCCGCTTCGGGTCATGGGGCGCGCATCCGGAACCAACCTGAATTATTCTTCATGGCCGGTCCCCTGGAATGGGCAAACCAGCCGGCAGTATATTCAAAATGAAGGAGTTAAGCAAAGCCTCCGTCAGCCGCCAGCGGATCGGCGAGGAAGCGGAAGGCCAGCGCATCGACAATTACCTGCTGCGCGTCTGCAAGGGCGTGCCGAAAAGCCACGTCTACCGCATCCTGCGCAGCGGGGAGGTGCGGGTCAACAGCAAGCGGGTCGGCCCGGAATATCGCTTGCAGGCCGGCGACGAGGTGCGCATTCCGCCCGTCCAATTGAGTCTGGCGGCGAAAGCCGTAGTGCCGACAGGACGGGCTTACCGCATCGTCCATGAGGACGACGCCCTGCTGGTGGTGGACAAGCCGGCCGGCATGGCCGTGCATGGCGGCAGCGGGGTGAGCTTCGGCGTCATCGAGCAGTTGCGCCGGCAGAGGCCGCAGGCCCGTTTTCTGGAACTGGCGCACCGACTCGATCGTGAAACCTCCGGCCTGCTGCTGGTCGCCAAGAAACGCTCGATGCTGACGGCGCTGCATGATCGGTTCAGGGAAGGGCGCATCGAAAAGCGCTATCTGGCGCTGGTCAAGGGACGCTGGCAGGCGCCCGAGCGGCATGTGCGGCTGGCCTTGCACAAATACCTGACCGGGGAAGGCGAACGCCGCGTCAGCGTGTCGCCGGAAGGCAAGGCTGCGCACAGCATCGTGCGCCTTGTTGCCCGCTGGGAGAACTTCAGCCTGGTCGAGGTGGAACTGGAGACCGGGCGCACCCATCAGATCAGGGTGCATCTTTCCCATCTGGGTTACCCGCTTTGCGGCGACGACAAGTACGGCGATTTTGCGCTCAACAAGGCCTTGCAGAAGCAGGGGCTCGGCCGCATGTTCCTGCATGCGGCGCAGCTGTCGCTGGAGCATCCGCTGACGGGCGAGCGCCTGCAACTGGCGGCCGGCCTGCCGGCGGAGCTGACGGCCTTCCTGCAGCGGCTCGAAGACAATGAAGGACGGGACTATGGCGCGAAATTACCGGCTGGTGGTATTTGACTGGGACGGCACGCTGCTGGATTCGGCGGCGGCGATTGTCGCCAGCATCCAGGCGGCGGCGCGCGATCTCGGCCACCGGCCGCCCGACGAGGCGACCGCGCGACAGGTGATCGGCCTGGGCCTTCACGATGCGCTGTCGCAGGCCCTGCCGGGCGTGCCGGCCGAGGACTACCGCCAGGTCGCCGAGCGCTATCGTCACCATTACCTCGCCCAGGACCATGAACTGAGCCTGTTCGACGGGGCGCGCGAACTGGTCGAGGAACTGGCCGGTGCCGGCTATCTGCTGGGGGTGGCCACCGGCAAGAGCCGGCTCGGCCTGAATCGCGCGCTGACCGCATCCGGCCTCAAGGAATTTTTCCACGCCACGCGCTGCGCCGATGAGTGCGCCTCGAAGCCCGCGCCGGACATGCTGCTGGAGATCATGAGCGAACTGGATGCCGAGCCCGGGCGGACGCTGATGATCGGCGACACGACGCATGACCTGCGGATGGCCCGCAATGCCGGGGTGGGTGCGCTGGCGGTCGGCTATGGCGCGCACCCGCGCCGGGTACTCGAGGCCGAGCGGCCGCTGGGCTGCTTCGATGAATTTCGCGAACTGGCGGAATGGCTGAAGCGCAACGGCTGATCTGCGCCGGCGCGGAACTGGCCGACGGCGGCAGCGGCGTGCGCTTCGACGTCCCGACCGCGCAGGGAGAAAAGTCAGCCTTCGTGGTACGGCACCGCGGCCGCGTGTACGGCTATGTCAATCGTTGCGCCCATATCGGCGTCGAGATGGACTGGCGGCCCGGCGAGTTCTTCGACGATTCCGGGCTATACTTGATTTGCGCGACGCATGGGGCCGTGTATCGGCCCGAAACCGGAGAATGCATCGCCGGTCCGTGCCGCGGCGCGCGGCTGGAGCCGCTCGACGTCGTCGAACTGGACGGCGGGATATATCTGAAATAAAGGCTGCAACATCATGTCGGACAAACCCGAAGGCGACCCCGTCTGGGAACGCCGTATCGTCGAAAAGCTGGCGCTGGAGACGCTCGCCGAACAGAAGCGCCGCCGCCGCTGGGGCATCTTCTTCAAGCTCCTCGGATTCGTTTACCTGACCTTCCTCATCGTCGTCCTCGGCGACTGGGACAGCACCGCCGAGAAGCTGGCCGACGGCAAGAAGTACACGGCGCTGGTGCAACTGAACGGGGTCATCAAGTCGACCGGCGAGGCGAGCGCCGAGAAGATCGTCGAGGCGCTGCAGGCGGCCTTCAAGGATCAGGCTACCCAGGGAGTGGTACTGCGCATCAACAGCCCGGGCGGCAGCCCGGTGCAGTCGGGCATCATCAACGATGAAATCCGCCGCCTGCGCGCCAAGCATCCCGACATCCCGCTCTACGCCGTGGTCGAGGATGTCTGCGCCTCCGGCGGCTACTACGTTGCGGCGGCCGCCGACAGAATTTATGTGGACAAGGCCAGCATCGTCGGTTCGATCGGCGTGCTGATGGACGGCTTCGGCTTCACCGGCGCCATGGACAAGCTGGGCGTCGAGCGCCGCCTGCTGACGGCAGGGCAGAACAAGGGATTCCTCGACCCCTTTTCGCCGCAGGACGACCAGCACAAGCAGCATGCCCAGCTGCTGCTCGACGACATCCACAAGCAGTTCATCGAGGTGGTCAGGAAGGGGCGCGGCAAGCGCCTGAAGGAATCGCCCGACCTGTTCAGCGGCCTGATGTGGACCGGCGCCAAGAGCGTCGAACTCGGCCTCGCCGATGGCTTGGGCAGCGTCGAATACGTGGCGCGCGAGGTGATCAAGGCCGAGGACATTCGCGACTACACCATGCGTGCCAGCCTGACCGAGCGTTTCGCCAGGCAGTTCGGCGCGGACATGGCCGAGGGCATCATGAATGCCGCGGGTAAGTTCGGGCTGCGCTAGTCGGATCGGCCAGCCAGCAGCAGAAACACCGTAGGTCTTTTGTCCAGCGCGGGAGGCGGGCCGGCGCGCCAGGCGTCGACCCGCTTCGTCATGATCGTCTCCCGGCTCGTCGTCAGTTCCGAAGCCAGGCAAAGCAAGGTGTCGGGGCTGCAGTTTTCCGTCAGCGCGGCGAACAGCGCGGCATTGCGATAGGGCGTCTCGATGAAGATCTGGGTGCGCCGCTCCCGGCGCGACGCCCTTTCCAGTTCGGCGATGCGTCTGCTGCGCCCGGGTTCGCGAACCGGCAGATAGCCGTGAAAGGCGAAACACTGGCCGTTCAGGCCCGAGGCCATCAGCGCCAGCAGCAGGCTGGAGGGCCCGACCAGCGGTACCACGGCAATGCCCCTGGCGTGGGCGGCATGCACCAGCTGGGCGCCCGGGTCGGCCACGGCCGGGGCGCCGGCTTCCGACATCAGTCCGGCGGCGCGGCCCGCCGCCAGCGGCGCGAGCAAGTCGTCGAGATCGGCCGACGCCGCTTCGCGCGGCAACTCGCGGATGTCGAGTTCCTGGATCGGCCGGGATAGGCCGATGCGCTTCAGTTCGGCGCGCGCCGACTTGGCATTCTCGACGATGAAATACCCCAGTTCGCGGGCGATGCGCAGCGTATCGGCCGGCAGGACGGCTTCGGGATTGTTCCCGCCGATGGAAACGGGAAGGAGGTAAAGCCTGCCTTGCGGCATCAGGGGACCTGGATGCCTTCGGCGCGCAGCATGCCGCACAGCGCGATGAGGGGCAGGCCGATGAGGGCATTCGGATCGTCGCCGTGCATGCCGGACAACAGGGAAATGCCCAGTCCCTCCGATTTGGCGCTGCCGGCGCAGTGATAGGGCTGTTCCCTTTCCAGGTAGCGCTCGATCTCCGCATCCGTCAGTTGACGGAAAGTGACCTCGGTCGGCACGCCGCAGAGCTGGCTGTTGCCGCTGGCGCTGTTGTAGAGGCAAAGCCCGGTGTGAAAGATCACCGTGCGGCCGCGCATCAGGCGCAACTGCTCGACTGCGCGGTCATGGGTCAGCGGCTTGCCGAAGCGCCTGTTGTCGAGATAGGCCACCTGGTCGCTGCCGATGATCAGGGCGTCCGGAAAGCGGTCGGCGACGGCCCGGGCCTTGGCGAGCGAAAGCCTTTCGGCCGTGGCGGCCGGGCTTTCCCCGGGCAGTCCGGCTTCGTCGGTCTCTGGACTGGCGACTTCGAACGGGATCTGCAAACGTGCCAGCAATTCACGGCGGAATACCGAGGTGGAGGCGAGAACGAGGCGGGACATCGGTCTGGTCGCGGTTCGGATGTTATTCTTTTGACAGGAAAAGTCGCGGAATGATATCATTCCGCGCTTATGTCGCAACGGGGCCTGGTCATCGACAGCCTCGAGTTTGCGCGGCGGCACGAAACATTGACCGGCCGTCTCGGACTCGATGTCCTGCCGCGGCTGGCCGATTCGCTGTTCGACGCCACCGGCAGCCTCGATTATGAGGTAACGGGCGAGACCGACGGAAGGAATGCCTTTCTGAGGGTGAAGCTGGAAGGCGTCTTGTCTTTGACCTGCCAGCGTTGCCTGGGCGCCTTGGCGTATGACTTGAGTCAGCGCAGCCGGATGATGCTGGTCGAATCGGGCGCTCCCTGGCCGGAGGACGGTCAGCAGGGCGGGCTGGAAGACGAAGCCTGCGATGCGATCGAGGCGTCGCGCGAACTGGATCTCGTCCCCCTCTTGGAGGAGGAAATCCTGCTGGCCTTGCCGATCGCGCCGCGACATGAGCGTTGCAAGCCGCCGTCGGCGGCGACAGTCTCGGGAGAGGCTTCGCCGTTTGCGCAGTTGGCGGCGCTCAAGCGCAAGTAGTTTTCGAATACGTTATTTAGGAGCACGACATGGCTGTCCAACAGAACAAGAAGTCGCCTTCCAAGCGCGGCATGCACCGCGCGCATGACTTCCTGACCAATCCGCCGCTGGCGGTCGAACCGACCACCGGCGAAACCCATCTGCGCCACCACATTAGCCCGAGCGGCTATTACCGCGGCAAGAAGGTTGCCAAGACCAAGGGCGAGTAAAGCCCGTCTGCCGGCGTCTGCCCGTCGGACGGGCACGACGCCGTCCGGTTCAACAACGGAGCCAATAGCGCGTCGATGGATGTAACCATCGCGATTGACTGCATGGGCGGGGACCACGGTCCGTCTGTCACCTTGCCGGCCGTGTTCCATTTCCTGCAGGGAGACCCGCAGGCGAGCGTGACATTGGTGGGCCTCGTCGGAGAAATCGAGTCCGAGGTGGCAAAGCACAAGGCGCGGTTCGGCGAGCGCCTGCGCTTCCAGCCGGCCACGGAGGTGGTTGGCATGCACGATCCGGTGGCGACGGCCCTGCGCGTCAAGAAGGATTCCTCGATGCGCGTGGCGGTCGATCTGGTGAAAGCCGGTCAGGCCGGGGCGGCCGTCTCGGCCGGCAATACCGGCGCCCTGATGGCGATTTCCCGCTTCGTCCTGAAAACCCTGCCCGGCATCGACCGTCCGGCCATCGCCTTCGCCCTGCCGACCCTCGAGGGCCATACCTACGTGCTGGACCTGGGGGCCAATGTGGATTGCGAGCCGCAGCACTTGCTGCAGTTTGGCATCATGGCCGACATGCTGGTCTCGGCAGTGGAGCACAAGGACCGTCCCTCGGTCGGCCTGCTCAATATCGGCGAGGAGGACATCAAGGGCAACGAGGTAGTGAAACAGGCCGGCGAACTTCTCAAGGAAAGCGGCCTGAATTTCCACGGCAATGTCGAAGGCGACGACATTTACAAGGGGACGACGGACATCGTCGTCTGCGACGGCTTTGTCGGCAACGTGCTGCTGAAAACCTCGGAAGGCCTGGCACACATGCTGGCCACCTTCCTGCGCGAGGAATTCAGCCGCAACCCGCTCAGAAAGCTCGCTGCGCTGGCCGCCATGCCGGCGCTCAAGGCGTTCAAGAAGCGCGCCGATCCGCGCCGCTACAACGGGGCCTGCCTGCTCGGACTGCGCGGCATCGTCGTGAAGAGTCACGGTTCGGCGGATCAAATGGCTTTTGCCAAGGCCATCGAGCGGGCGGCCGAGGCCGCCCGCAATCGGCTCGTCGAGCGTATCAGCGAACGCATGGCGCAAAATGCGCCCCGGATGACACCGCAGTGATGCACGCACGCATAACCGGAACGGGCAGCTACTTGCCGCCGACAGCCTTGAGCAACAACGATCTGGTGGCGCGCGGCGTCGACACTTCCGACGAGTGGATCGTCGAACGCACGGGCATCCGCAGCCGCCATATCGCCGACGACGGCCAGCAGGCTAGCGATCTGGCGCTGGCAGCCAGCCTGAAGGCGATCGAGGCGGCGGGCATTCCGGCCGAGAAGATCGATCTCATCATCCTGGCCACCTCGACGCCCGACTACGTTTTCCCGAGTACGGCCTGCCTGCTGCAAGCGAAGCTCGGCGTCAGCGGCGCCGCGGCATTCGACGTGCAGGCGGTTTGCAGCGGGTTCGTCTACGCACTGACCGTGGCCGAGAAGTTCATCCGCTCCGGCAGCCACCGTTGCGCCCTGGTGGTCGGTGCCGAAGTCTTCTCGCGCATCCTCGACTGGAACGATCGCGGCACCTGCGTGCTGTTCGGCGACGGGGCCGGCGCCGTGGTGCTGGAGGCCAGCAGCGAGCCGGGCATCCTCGCCAGCGCGCTGCATGCCGATGGCTCCCACCACGGCATCCTCGAAGTGCCGGGCAACATCTGCGGCGGCAAGGTGGTGGGGCAGCCCTTTGTCAAGATGGACGGCCCCGCGGTGTTCAAATTCGCCGTCAAGGTCCTCGCCGAAGTTGCGCAGGAAGTGCTCGATCAGGCCGGCATGGAAGCCGCCGCGATAAACTGGCTGATCCCGCATCAGGCGAACATCCGCATTATCCAGTCGACGGCGAAAAAACTCGGTCTGCCGATGGACAAGGTCATCACCACGGTGGATCGGCACGGCAACACTTCGGCGGCCTCGATACCGCTGGCGCTGGACAGCGCGGTTCGCAGCGGTCGTGTCAGGCGCGAAGAGATCCTCATGCTGGAAGGCGTCGGCGGCGGCTTCACCTGGGGCGCGGTGCTTCTCAAATTCTGACGTATACCCACAGACATGAAATTCGCGCTTGTATTCCCAGGACAGGGCTCCCAATCGCTGGGCATGATGGCGGCCTATGGTGACAGTCCCGTCATCCGCGGCACCTTCGATGAGGCGTCTGCGGCGCTCGGCCGCGATCTCTGGCAGCTCGCGAGCGAAGGGCCGGCGGAGGCGCTCAACCAGACGGTGAACACGCAGCCCCTGATGCTGACTGCAGGCATTGCCGTCTTCCGGCTCTGGCAGGAAAAAGGTGGCAAGATGCCGGGCATGGTTGCCGGACACAGCCTGGGCGAGTATTCGGCGCTGGTCGCGGCCGGCGTGCTGCGCTTTGCCGATGCGGTGCCGCTGGTCGAACTGCGCGCCAAGGCAATGCAGGACGCCGTGCCGTCCGGAGAAGGGGCGATGGCGGCCGTTCTGGGACTCGATGCCGCCGCAGTAAAAGCGGCCTGCGAGGAAAGCGCCCTGGGGCAGGTTGTCGAGGCCGTCAATTTCAATACGCCCGAGCAGATCGTGATCGCCGGCCACGCCGGCGCCGTTCAGCGTGCCGCCGACGCTGCCAAGGCAAGGGGCGCCAAGCGGGCCGTCATGCTGCCCGTCTCGGCGCCGTTCCACTGCTCGCTGATGAAGCCGGCGGCCGAACGCCTGCGCCAGCGGCTGGCCGAACTGAACTTGTCGCCGCCGCGGATACCTGTCGTCAATAATGCCGACGTGACCTGTCTTTCCGATCCGCAACAGATCCGGGATGCCCTAGTGCGGCAGGCCGCCTCCCCGGTGCGCTGGGTCGAGACCATGCAGGCCATGGCGAGCCAGGGCATCAGTCACGTCTATGAATGCGGTCCGGGCAAGGTGCTCGCGGGCCTGGTGAAGCGCTGCGCCGACGGCCTGGCTGGGGGTGCCATGGCTGACCTGGCCGGCCTCGAAGCGGCCCTGGCCGCGACAAACGCTTGAGGGGGTGAGCATGCTCAAGGGGCAGATTGCACTGGTAACGGGCGTCTCGCGCGGCATCGGGCGCGCCATCGCCCTGGACTTGGGACGGGAGGGCGCAACGGTGATCGGCACCGCCACCAGCGAAGCGGGCGCGGCGGACATCCAGAAGGCATTCTCTGCCGCTAATGTCCAGGGCTGGGGCGCGGTACTGAATGTCACAGAAGCGGCCGCCTGCGATGCGCTGATGGGGGAGATAGAGAAGAAATTCGGCCCGGTCTCGGTGCTGGTAAACAATGCCGGCATCACCCGCGACAACCTCGCCATGCGCATGAAGGACGAGGAATGGGACGCCGTCATCGACACCAATCTCAAGGCGGTCTTCCGGCTGTCCAAGGCGGTCATGCGCGGCATGATGAAGGCGCGTTACGGCCGCATCATCAACATCACCTCCGTGGTGGGCTGTTCCGGCAATCCCGGCCAGGCCAACTATGCCGCCGCCAAGGCCGGCGTGGCCGGTATGAGCCGCGCCCTGGCGCGCGAACTGGGCAGCCGCAACATCACGGTGAACTGCGTGGCGCCGGGCTTCATCGACACCGACATGACCAAGGCGCTGCCGGATGCCCAGCGCGACGCGCTGCTCGGGCAGATACCGCTGGGCCGGCTCGGCCATGCCGACGAAATCGCCGCGGCCGTCACCTTCCTCGCTTCGCCGCGCGCGGCATACGTCACCGGCACCACCCTGCATGTCAATGGCGGCATGTACATGGATTGAAGCCAGGTTTGGTAGGCACTTGTCTTTCTGGTAGAATGTCGCGGTTTTTTTCTCGTCACACCCGCTAAAAAAGGGAAGGAGCGAAACACATGGAGAACATCGAACAACGCGTCAAGAAAATCGTCGCCGAACAGCTAGGCGTCAACGAATCCGAGATCAAGATCGAATCGTCGTTTGTGGACGATCTCGGCGCCGACTCGCTTGACACGGTTGAACTGGTCATGGCCCTCGAAGAGGAATTCGAGTGCGAGATTCCCGACGAGGAAGCCGAGAAGATCACCACCGTCCAACAGGCGATCGACTACATCAACGCCCACCTCAAGAAGTAAGCCTTTTCAATCCCCCCGCAGGAGCACAGCGAAGTGGCACGCCGCAGGGTAGTCGTCACCGGATTGGGCATCGTTTCGCCGGTCGGCAATACGGTGCAGGAAACCTGGGACAACATCGTTGCCGGGAAAAGCGGCATCGGCACGATTACCCGTTTCGATGCCTCCGCATTCAAGTCGCGCATTGCAGGGGAAGTGAAAGGTTTCGACGTCAGCGCCTATCTGCCGCCGAAGGAGGCGCGCCGGATGGATGTCTTCATCCATTACGGCATGGCGGCGGGCATCCAGGCGATCAAGGACTCCGGCCTGGAGGTGACTCCGGAGAATGCCGTCCGCATCGGGGTGAACGTCGGTTCGGGCATCGGCGGCCTGCCGATGATCGAGGATACCCACAACGACTATCTCGGCGGCGGACCGCGCAAGATCTCGCCGTTCTTCATTCCCGGCACGATCATCAACATGATCTCCGGCAATCTTTCGATCCTCCACGGACTGAAAGGGCCGAACCTTGCGGTGGTGACGGCCTGCACGACGGGCCTGCACGCCATCGGCACCGGCTTCCGCATGATCCAGTACGGCGACGCGGACGCGATGGTCTGCGGGGGCGCCGAATCCACAGTCACTCCCCTGGCGATTGGCGGTTTCGCTTCCGCCCAGGCCCTGTCTACGCGCAACGATGACCCGGCGACGGCCAGCCGCCCCTGGGACAAAGGCCGCGACGGCTTCGTGTTGGGCGAAGGCGCGGGCGTGCTGGTGCTCGAGGAGTATGAGCATGCCAGGCGGCGCGGCGCAAGAATTTATGCCGAACTGGCCGGCTTCGGCATGAGCGGCGACGCCTACCACATGACCGCGCCGGACACCGACGGGCCGCGTCGCAGCATGCTCAACGCCTTGCAGGATGCCGGCGTCAATGCAGACCAGGTGCAGTACCTGAATGCCCACGGCACTTCGACGCCCCTAGGCGACAAGAACGAAACGGATGCCATCAAGCTGGCCTTCGGCGAGGTGGCCCGCAAGCTGGTGGTGAATTCCACCAAGTCCATGACGGGTCATCTGCTGGGCGGAGCCGGTGGCCTCGAGTCGGCCCTGACCGTGCTGGCGGTGCATCACCAGGTTTCGCCGCCGACCATCAATATCTTCGAGCAGGATCCGGAGTGCGATCTCGACTACTGTGCCAACACGGCACGTCAGCTCAAGATCGAAGTGGCGCTGAAGAACAACTTCGGTTTCGGCGGCACCAACGGCACGCTGGCCTTCCGGCGGATCTGAAGCCCTCCATTGCCCGATGCAGTTCCCGCATCGGCTGGCACTGAGTTCCTCGCGCCGGCTCGCGACATGTTTGCTCCTGCTGCATTTTGCCGGCCTTGTGGGCCTGTTTCCCTTGGCGCTGCCGCCTGGATCGAAACTGGCCATGAGCCTTGCTATCATCGCCTCCTGCCTGGTGGCGTTGCGCCGTCATGTGCTGGGCCTGGCGGCAACATCGGTCCGCGAGCTGTTTCTGCGTGAGGACGGCAGCGTCGAGGTGACGCTTGCCAATGGCGACCGCTACGACGCGGCCGTGTCAGGCCGGTCCACAATCTGGCCCTGGCTGGTCATCCTGCAACTGGAAGGCAGGGATGCTGCACGCCGGCAACCGCTCGTCATCCTGCCCGACGCGCTCGCCGGCGGGGAATGGCGCGTGCTGCGATCCTGGTTGCGCTGGAAATCAGCTGAGCCGGTTCCGCAGGACCGTGTTCCGGGCGGCAGTTAGCGTGTCCGGGTAGTCGCGGCTGGCATGCAAGCCGCGGCTTTCCCGGCGCCGCTGCGCGCAGCGCACGATCAGGTCGGCGGTCAGCACGAGGTTGCGCAGTTCGATCAGGTCGTTGGTGACGCGGAAGTTGGCGTAGTACTCGTCGATTTCCCGCTCCAGCAGGCGGATGCGATGGCGGGCGCGCTCGAGGCGCTTGTTGGTGCGCACGATGCCGACGTAGTCCCACATGAAGCGCCGCAATTCGTCCCAGTTGTGCGAGATGACGATTTCCTCGTCGGCATCGGTGACGCGGCTCTCGTCCCACGCCGGCAGGGAGGAGAGGGGGCGGCGCTGCGAGGCGAGGATGTCCTCGGCGGCGGCGGCGGAGAACACCAGACATTCCAGCAGCGAATTGCTCGCCAGCCGGTTGGCGCCGTGAAGCCCGGTGAAGGCGGTTTCGCCGACAGCGTACAGGCCGGGCAGGGCGGTGCGGGCGGCGAAGTCCGCGACGACGCCGCCGCAGGAATAGTGGGCCGCCGGCACGACCGGAATGGGCTGGCGCGTGATGTCCATGCCCAGCGCGAGGCACTGGGCATGGATGTTGGGAAAATGCTCGATGAGGAAGGCGGCCGGCTTGTGCGTCATGTCAAGATAGACGCAGTCGAGGCCGCGCTTCTTCATCTCGAAATCGATGGCCCGGGCGACGATGTCGCGCGGCGCCAGTTCGGCGCGCGGGTCATGCTCCGGCATGAAACGCTCGCCGCCGGGCAGGCGCAACAGGCCGCCTTCCCCCCGCATGGCTTCCGTGATGAGAAACGACTTGGCGTGGGGGTGGTACAGGCAGGTCGGATGGAACTGGATGAACTCCATGTTCGCGACGGAACAGCCGGCCCGCCAGGCCATGGCGATGCCGTCCCCCGTCGCCGTGTCCGGGTTGGTGGTGTAGAGATAGACCTTGCCCGTGCCCCCGGTGGCCAGCACCGTGTGGGGCGCGCAGAAGGTCTCCACGTGCTCGGCCTGCTTGTCGAGGACGTAGGCGCCGTGGCAGCCGCTGTCCGGCAATCCGAATTTTGCGCCGGTAATGAGATCTATGGCGATGTGGTACTCGAACACCTCGATGTTCGGGTGCGCGCGCAATTTCTGCGTCAGGGTGTCCTGCACGGCAAGGCCGGTTGCGTCTGCCACATGGATGACCCGGCGGTGGCTGTGTCCGCCCTCGCGGGTGAGATGATAGCCGTCGCCGGAGGCGTCCCGGGTAAATGGCACGCCCTGGCCGATGAGCCAGTCGATGGCTGCCTTGCCGCGCTCGACGACGAAGCGGGTCGTGCGGGGGCTGCACAGGCCGGCGCCGGCCACCAGGGTGTCCTTGATGTGCGCTTCGATCGAATCGGCATCATCCAGGGCGGCGGCAATCCCGCCTTGGGCGCGACTGCTGGCGCTGTCCTCGAGGGAGCGCTTGGTCACCAGCGCGACCCTCCTGTGCGGGGCCAACTGGAGCGCAAGGGCCTGACCGGCTAGGCCGCTGCCGATGATGAGGACGTCGAAAACCTGCACGGAACTGACTGGCTGATTGAGGGCCCGAAACTATACCATTCGGCGCTGTGAGCCGGTCACTGAACTATTTTCGGGGAACGCTGTCTTTTTGCTGACGGCGGCGCTGTGCTGGGTGCGTCGGCTATACTTGCGGCATTCGGTCCGGGCCTTCGGGTCGAGATAATTTCCAAAATTCAGCCGCTCGAATGGGAGAACGAGAAGTAGACCAGCAGTTGGTCGCCCGCGCACAGCACGGCGACCAGCAAGCATTCGGGTTGCTGGTGTCGAAGTACCAGCGCAAGCTGGCGCGCCTGCTGTCGCGGCTGATCCGTGATCCGGCCGAGGTGGAGGACGTGGCCCAGGAAACGTTCATCAAGGCTTACCGCGCCTTGGGCAATTTCCGCGGCGACAGCGCCTTCTACACGTGGTTGTACCGGATCGGCATCAATACCGCAAAGAACTACCTGGTGTCGCAGGGCCGGCGGGCACCCACCAGCACCGATTTCGACTCGGAGGAGGCCGAAGGCTTCGATGATGGCGACCTGCTGCGCGACATCAATACGCCGGAGCGCATGCTCTTCTCGAAGGAGATCGGCGAAACGGTGAATGCGGCCATGGAAGCACTGCCGGAGGATCTGCGCACGGCCATCACCCTGCGGGAGATAGAGGGCATGAGTTATGAAGACATCGCGAAAATGATGGACTGCCCGATAGGAACAGTGCGCTCGCGCATCTTCAGGGCGCGCGAGGCGGTCGCGGAAAAACTGCGGCCTTTGCTCGATACGGCGCCGGACAAGAGGTGGTGAAAATGAAAGCTGACATTTCCGCTCTGCTGGACGATGAATTGGCTCCGGAACAGGCGAGCCGGGCGATCGATGCGCTGCGGCGCGACAGCGAATTGCAGAATGCCTGGAACGTGTATCACCTGATCGGCGACACGCTGCGCGACTCCCCTGGCCATTCGCCCGACCTTGCCGCCCGGGTGGTGGCAAGGCTGGCCGAGGAGCCCGTTCTTTTCGTGCCCTCCGTCCAGCCCAAGCGCAGCCCCATGCGCCTGGCCCTGCCGATGGCGGCGGCCGTCATGGGCATGGCTGTCGTGGGTTGGGTGGCCTTGTCCCTTAACACCCCCGCGCCGGTCGAGATTGCCGTCAAGGCAAGTCCGGCAGAAATACCGGCGGCTCCGGTAGCGGCCCAAGCGCCGCCTTCCGGCGCACTGAAGGAATATCTCGTCGCCCATCAGGCGCATTCGCCAAGCGGCCGCATCCAGGGGATGGCGCCTTATGTGCGCTCCGTGTCGGAGATTCGCCGGGGCGGCCGACCATGAAACGCGGCCTGCTGCTGATCTGCCTTGCCGGCGCGCTCGCCGCCCCGGCCTATGGCGACCAGCACGGGGATGCCCTGGCATGGCTGCAAAAGATGGCCGCGGCCGCCCAGAGGCTGAATTACACCGGCACGTTCACCTACCAAAGCGGCGGCAGTTCGGAAACCTCGCGGATTACCCACATTGTCGACGCCTCGGGCGAGCAGGAACGGCTGGAGGTGCTCGACGGCAGTCCGCGCGAGGTGGTGCGGCACAACGACGAAGTCAGGTGCTTCCTGCCTGACGACAAGATCGTCATCGTCGAGCGGAGTGGCGAGCACAAGACCTTCCCCGCGCTCCTGCCGGCTTCGGTCGGCAACCTGGACAAGCATTACCGGCTTCGCAAGGGAGAGACAGCCCGGGTGGCCGGCTTCGACAGCCAACTCATTATCCTCGAGCCGAAGGATGTCCTGCGCTACGGCCACCAGTTCTGGGCGGACCTCAATACCGGCCTGATCCTGAAGGCGCGCATGGTTAATGAACGCAATGAGGCCATCGAACAGTTCGCCTTCAGCCAGTTGCAAATCAACGGTGTCATAGACCCGGACAGCCTGAAATCCCGCTTCGACACGGAAGGCAGGGCTTGGCGCATCCACAACGCCCGCGCCGCGCAGAGCCTCTCCGCCGGCGGGGACTGGCTGTTCAAGACCCAGTTGCCCGGTTTCAGGAAAAGCGCCGGAATGAGGCGGGGGAGCGCTTCTGGCGGGAGCGGGGAGACGACCCATTTCGTGTTCACCGACGGGCTGGCCTCGATATCGGTGTTCATAGAACCGCTGGGCGACCGGAAAGCGGCGCAGTCAACCTACTCGGTCGGCGCCATCAACGTCTATGAGCGCGTCGCCGGCAAGCACCAACTGACGGTGCTGGGGGAGGTGCCCATGGCCAGCCTGAAGCGCCTCGGCGACGGCATCGAGCCGAAAAGAAAATGATCGAGCAGGAAGCCATCGTTGCCGGCATTGAAGGCGAGCATGTCTATGTCGAACTGGGCGCCGGCGGTGGCTGCGGCCGCTGCCATGAAACGGGCGGCTGCCAGAGCGGCATCCTTGGCCAATTGTTCAGCAGCAAGCCAAGGCAGTTTCGCATTCCCAACCGCATTGGTGCCATGCCGGGAGACCGCGTCTTATTGCGTGTTGCAGAGGGGACGCCTCTGCGCGCCGCATTGCTGACTTACCTATTGCCGGCGCTGTTTCTGCTTATCGGGGCGGCAGCCGGAACCGTCCTGGGGCACGACAGTGATGCCTGGGCTGCGCTGGGCGCGTTGATTGGGCTCAGCATCGGCGTCTTGGCGGGACTGACTTTTCACCGAAGCCGGATGGCTGCGATGGCGGAACCCGTCCTCGTTCGCCACAATCAAACCGTCTGTTTTTCCAAGGAAACCTGCCGATGATCACCAGACTTTTTCTTGCCATTCTGTTTTCCCTCTTTTCGCTGAGCGCCGCGGCACAATCCAGGGAGTTGCCGGACTTCACCGATCTGGCGGAAAAGCATGGGCCGGCCGTCGTCAACATCAGCACGACGCAGACGGTGCGCGCCAATCGCATGTTTCCCCAGATGCCGGAACTCGACGAGGACGATCCGATGTTCGAGTTCTTCAAGCGCTTCATCCCGCGCCAGCCTGGCATCCCGCATGATTTCCACAGCAAGTCGCTCGGCTCCGGCTTCATCATCAGCCAGGACGGCTACATCCTGACCAATGCCCACGTCGTCGAATCGGCCGACGAAATCACCGTGAAGTTCACCGACAAGCGGGAATTCAAGGCGAAGGTGATCGGTTCCGACAAGCGCACCGACGTGGCCCTCATCAAGATCGAGGCAAGCGGACTGCCCAGCGTGAAAATGGGCGATCCCGCCAGGTTGCGCGCCGGTGAATGGGTCGTCGCCATCGGTTCGCCCTTCGGCTTCGAGAACTCGGTGACCGCGGGCATCGTCAGCGCCAAGGGCCGCTCCCTGCCGCAGGAGAACTATGTTCCCTTCATCCAGACCGATGTGGCGATCAATCCCGGCAACTCGGGCGGCCCGCTGTTCAACATGAAGGGCGAGGTGGTCGGCATCAACTCCCAGATTTACAGCCGCACCGGCGGCTACATGGGCGTGGCTTTTGCCATTCCCATCGATGTGGCGATGGAAGTGCAGGGACAACTGCGGACGAGCGGGCGTGTCAGCCGTGGCCGCATCGGGGTGGTGATCCAGGAAGTCACCAAGGAACTGGCCGATTCCTTCGGTTTTGGCAAGCCGTTCGGTGCACTGGTGAATTCCGTCGAGAAAGGCGGGCCGGCCGAGAAGGCCGGCGTCGAACCCGGCGACATCATCCTCAAGTTCGACGGCAAGGCGGTGAATGCTTCGAGCGACCTGCCGCGGATCGTCGGTGCGACAAAACCCGGCAGCAAGGTGCCCCTGCAGGTCTGGCGCAAGGGCACTGCCCGCGACCTGACGGTTGCCGTCGGGGAAATGACCGAGGAAAAGACGGCGCAGCGCGGCCAGAAGCGGGCCAAGCCGACCGAAACGGCGGCCAACCGCCTGGGCCTCGTCCTGAGCGAACTCTCCGCGGAGCAGAAGCGCGACCTGAAGGTTCCCCATGGCCTGCTGGTCGACGAGGTGCGCGCCAACGGCAGCCGGGCCGAACTGCGCCCCGGGGACGTCATTCTGGCTGTCGTGCACAAGGGGACCAGCACGGAAGCCAGGAGCGTCGACCAGTTCAACAAGCTGCTTTCCCAGTTCGACAAGTCGGCGACCCTCACCCTGCTCGTCAAGCGTGGCGAGCAGCAGACCTACATCACGATCAAGGGGCTGGCCGACAAATAGCGGGACGCGGCGCACCACCGGGGGTTTTGGGGGCGCTGCCGGCCAGGACGGACTGCGCGCGACCCTGCCCGAAACTGCCGGCGTTCGTGCTTGTTTGCTGAAATTCCGGTAGAATTTCGCGCTTTCGCACGACTCGGAAAGGGTGCCCTGGCGCACCCTTTCGTCTAGATGGACCACATCCGCAACTTTTCTATCATCGCCCACATCGACCACGGCAAGTCCACCCTGGCCGATCGGATCATCCAACTGTGCGGCGGACTGTCCGAGCGCGAGATGGAAGCGCAGGTTCTCGATTCGATGGACATCGAGCGCGAGCGGGGCATCACCATCAAGGCGCAGACGGCCGCCCTTCAATACAAGGCGCGCGGCGGCGGCATCTACAATCTCAATCTGATCGACACTCCGGGGCATGTCGACTTTTCCTACGAGGTCTCCCGCTCGCTGTCGGCCTGCGAGGGCGCGCTGCTGGTGGTCGACGCCTCCCAGGGCGTCGAGGCACAGACGGTGGCCAATTGCTACACGGCCATCGAACTGGGCGTCGAGGTCGTGCCGGTGCTCAACAAGATCGACCTGCCCGCTGCCGATCCAGACCGCGCGCGCGAGGAAGTCGAGGACGTCATCGGCATCGACGCCACCGATGCGGTGCTGGCCAGCGCCAAGACCGGCCAGGGCGTCGAGGATATCCTCGAGGCCATCATCGCCCGCATACCGGCACCGAAGGGCGATCCGGCAGCACCCCTGAAAGCGCTCATCATCGATTCCTGGTTCGACAACTACGTCGGGGTGGTGATGCTGGTGCGGGTGGTGGACGGCGTGCTGCGGCCGAAGGACAAGATCCTGCTGATGTCGACCGATGCACACTACCTGTGCGAGCAGGTCGGCGTGTTCACGCCGAAGTCCCAGCAGCGCAGCGCGCTTTCGGCGGGCGAGGTGGGCTTCATTATCGCCGGCATCAAGGAACTGAAGGCCGCCAAGGTCGGCGACACGGTGACGCTGGCGGAGCGCCGCGCAGGGGAACCGCTGCCCGGCTTCAAGGAGATCAAGCCGCAGGTCTTCGCCGGCCTCTATCCGGTCGAGGCCAACCAGTACGACGCCCTGCGCGATGCGCTGGATAAGCTCAGGCTGAACGACGCCTCGCTGCAATACGAGCCGGAGGTGTCGCAGGCGCTGGGTTTCGGCTTCCGCTGCGGCTTCCTCGGCCTGCTGCACATGGAGATCGTGCAGGAGCGCCTGGAGCGCGAATACGACATGGACCTCATCACCACGGCGCCGACCGTGGTCTACGAGGTCCTCCTGCGCGACGGCAGTATCCTTAGCGTCGAGAACCCCGCCAAGCTGCCCGACCCGTCGAAGATCGAGGAAATCCGCGAACCGATCATCACCACCACGGTGTTCGTGCCGCAGGACTACCTTGGCGCGGTCATCACTTTGTGCGAGCAGAAGCGCGGCGCGCAGGTGAACATGCAGTACCACGGCCGTCAGGTCATGCTCACCTACGACATGCCGATGGCGGAGGTGGTGATGGACTTCTTCGACAAGCTGAAGTCGGTCTCGCGCGGCTACGCCTCGCTCGACTACGAGTTCAAGGAATACCGTCCGGCCGACGTGGTGAAGCTCGACATCCTCATCAACGGCGATCGCGTCGATGCGCTCTCCGTCATCGTGCACCGCGCCAACGCGCCCTACCGCGGCCGCGAACTGGCCGCCAAGATGCGCGAGCTGATCCCGCGCCAGATGTATGACGTGGCGATCCAGGCCGCCATCGGCGCGACCATCATCGCCCGCGAGAACATCAAGGCGCTGCGCAAGAACGTGCTGGCGAAGTGCTACGGCGGCGACATCACCCGAAAGCGCAAGCTGCTGGAGAAGCAGAAGGCGGGCAAGAAGCGCATGAAGCAGGTCGGCAGCGTCGAAATCCCGCAGGAGGCCTTCCTGGCCGTGCTGCGCGTCGATTCAAAATAGGGAGCCATCTTGAATTTCGCCCTCATTCTGTTTCTGCTCACGATGGCTACCGGCGCCATCTGGCTGTTCGATGTCCTGTTGATGAAGAAGCGCCGCAGTCCGGATGCGAAGGAGCCGTGGTGGGTGGAATATGGTGCCAGCTTTTTTCCCGTCATCCTGGCGGTGTTCCTGCTCCGCTCCTTCCTGGTGGAACCGTTCAAGATCCCTTCCGGGTCGATGATACCGACCCTGCTGGTCGGGGATTTCATCCTGGTGAACAAATATACGTATGGCATCCGCCTGCCGGTCATCAACAAGAAGGTGATCGACCTCAGCACGCCCCAGCGCGGCGATGTCATGGTCTTCCGCTGGCCGGAGGATCCTTCCCTGGACTACATCAAGCGCGTGGTCGGCCTGCCCGGCGACAAGGTGGCCTGGCAGAACAAGCGGCTGTACATCAACGGCAAAGAGGTGGCCGTCGCCAGGCAGCCCGATTATCTGCATCCGGACCGCCTGTATTATTCCGAGCAGTATCTGGAGAAGCTCGGCGCCGTTGAGCACAGGATCATCCTGGACAAGGACGCGCCGGCCTTCGTCGGCCAGGTCATGCAGTTTCCCGGCCGCGACAAATGCCTCTACAATAGCTCCGGGGTCACCTGCGAGGTTCCGGACGGCCATTATTTCGTCATGGGCGACAACCGGGATGCCAGCAGCGACAGCCGGGTATGGGGGTTCGTGCCGGACCAGAACATCGTCGGCAAGGCCTTCCTGATCTGGTTCAATTTCGGCGATTTGAAGCGTATCGGAAGCTTCCAGTGAAGGAGCGCGGAATGAAGAAACAGCAGAAAGGCTTGAGCCTGATCGGCCTGATCCTGGTCAGCGCGGTTGTCATCGGTGTGGCTGTCGTTGGCATGAAGGTGGCCCCCTCGGTGATCGAGTACTACACGGTCCTGAAGCACATCAAAACCATTGCGAACAGCGGCGCCACGACAGTCGCCGAAGTCCGGAGCGCTTACGATCGCCAAGCCAGCGTGGATGAAACACCCAGCATCACCGGCGCCGATCTGGAAGTCACCAAGGAAGGCAACCAGCTGGTGATCGCCTTCGAGTACGCAAAAAAGATTCACATTGCCGGCAACGTCAGCATCTGCATCGATTATGCCGGCAGCAGTTCCGGCAGCAAGCGTCCGACCGAGTAAGCCGTGGGTGAATGCGCCTGACATCGATTGAACGTGCCATCGGCCACGTCTTCGACAGCCGGGATCTTCTGGATCGGGCGCTGACCCATCGCAGCTTCGGCGCCTCGCACAACGAGCGTCTGGAGTTTCTTGGCGACAGCGTGCTCAACTGCGTCATCGCCCAGGCCCTCTACGAGAAGTTTTCCGAGGTCCGCGAGGGCGACCTGTCGCGACTGAGGGCCAATCTGGTGCGGCAAGAAACGCTGGCGCAGATCGCCGAGCGGTTCGGCCTTGGCGAGTATCTGCGGCTGGGGGAGGGGGAGCTGAAAAGCGGCGGCTTTCGCCGACCATCTATTCTCGCCGACGCCCTGGAAGCCCTGTTCGGCGCCGTCTTCGTCGATGGCGGTTTCGAGCGTGCCAAGCAAACGATACTACGCCTCTACCAGCCGTTCCTGGCCAACCTGGATCCGCACCATTCCGGCAAGGACGCCAAGACCAGTCTGCAGGAGTATCTGCAAGGACGCCGGCTGGCCTTGCCGCAGTATCTGCTGCGCGCCACGCGCGGCGAAGCCCACGCCCAGGAATTCGAGGTCGAGTGCCTGGTACCCGAACTCGGCATCGCCGCCACCGGGCGAGGCCACAGCCGGCGCGCTGCCGAACAGGAGGCTGCCCGGCGCGCCTTCGAACTGACAAGCGCAAAATGAACGCCCCGGAGGGATTCCGCTGCGGGCACCTGGCCATCGTCGGCCGGCCGAACGTGGGCAAGTCGACCCTGCTCAACCGCCTGGTTGGCCAGAAGATCAGCATTGTCTCGCGCAAGGCGCAGACGACGCGTCATCGCATCACCGGCGTACTCACCCGGCCCGGGGAGCAATTCGTTTTCGTCGATACGCCCGGCTTCCAGATCAGGCACAAGAATGCGCTCAACCGTCTGATGAACCGCGGCGTCTCGCAGGCGCTGCACGATGTCGACGTCGTCCTCCTCGTGATCGAGGCGGGGCGCTTCACGGAGGACGACAAGCGCATCCTGGCGATGATCCCGGAGGGCAAGACGGTGCTGCTGGTGATCAACAAGATCGACCGCCTCGCCGACAAGCAGCGCCTGCTGCCCTTCATCGCGGAAATGGCCAAGGCTCATCCCTTCGCCGAGATCGTGCCGGTGTGCGCCGCCAGCGGCATCGGCGGCGAGGAGCTGCTCGATGCGGCGGCCCGCTACCTGCCCGAATCGGCGCCGCTGTTCGGCGAGGACGACATGACCGACCGCAGCGAACGTTTCCTGGCGGCGGAATTTCTGCGCGAGAAGCTGTTTCGCCGCCTCGGCGAGGAACTGCCCTACGGCATGACGGTCGAGATCGAGCGCTTCGAGCAGGAGGGCGCGCTGCGGCGGATCAACGCCGCCATCATCGTGGACAGGCCGGCGCACAAGGCCATCGTCATCGGCCGGGGCGGCGAGCAGCTGAAGGCCATCGCCAGCGACGCGCGGCGCGACCTGGAGAAGCTGTTCGACGGCAAGGTGTTCCTCGAGGTCTGGGTCAAGGTCAAAGGCGGCTGGGCCGACGACGAGCGGGCGCTGAAGAGCCTGGGCTACGAATGAGCGGGACGGGAAAGGGCAGGGTGGATGGACAGCCGTCGTATGTCCTGCATACCCATCCCTTCAAGGAAACCAGCCTTATCGTCGAAGCCTTTACCCGAGACCATGGCCGGGTCGCCCTTGTGGCGCGCGGCGCCCGCCGGCCGCGCTCGGCTATGCGCGGGCTGCTGATGGCCTTCCAGCCGCTCGAACTGGGCTGGTTCGGCCAGGGCGAAATGCGCACCCTGGCCAAGGTCGAATGGCTCGGCGGCCAGCCGCTGCTGCAGGCGCAGGCGCTGCTGCTCGGCTACTACATGAACGAGTTGCTGCTGAAGCTCATGCTGCGCGAGGATGCCCATCCGGCGCTGTTCCAGGCTTACGCCGAGGCGGTGCATGCCCTGGCGCTCGGCGAGCCGAGCCAGGCCTCGCTGCGGCGCTTCGAGAAGACGCTGCTGAAGGAACTGGGTTATGGCCTGACGCTGGACCGCGAGGCGGGCAGCGGCCGGCCGGTGGAGCCGCAAAAGCGCTACGCTTACGTCCTTGAGCGCGGGCCGGTGCTGCTGGGCGGTGAGACGGGCGAAGCCGAATCGTTTTCCGGGCGGGCCTTGCTGGCCATCGCGCAGGACGATTACGGCGACGCCGAGATACTCGCCCAGTGCAAGCAGCTGATGCGCATGCTGATACACCATTACCTCGGCGGCCAGCGACTGAGCTCGCGCCGCGTTTTTATGGAGTTGCAGGAACTGTGATTGAACTGGGCGTCAATATCGACCACGTCGCGACGCTGCGCCAAGCCCGCGGCACCTCCTATCCCGACCCCGTCCGCGCGGCACTGCTAGCCGAGGAGAGCGGGGCGGACCTCATCACTCTGCACCTGCGCGAGGACCGCCGCCACATCCAGGATGGCGACGTCGAGATCCTGCGCGGCAGGCTGAAGACGCGCATGAACCTGGAGGCCGCGGTCACCGACGAGATGGTGGCCTTCGCCCTGCGCATCTGCCCGCACGACGTCTGCTTCGTGCCAGAGCGGCGCCAGGAGCTCACCACCGAAGGCGGCCTCGACGTGGTCGGCGGCTTCGAGCGCGTGCGCGCCGCCTGCCGCGCCGCGACCGATGCCGGCATCCGCGTTTCGCTCTTCATCGATGCCGACACGCGTCAGATCGACGCCGCCCGGGAATGCGGCGTGCCGGCCATCGAGATCCATACCGGCCGCTATGCCGAGGCCGAAGAGCCGTCGGAAATCCGTGAGGAACTCGATCGCGTTGCCAGCGCGGCGCGCTACGCCCACCAGCTGGGCTTCAAGGTGAATGCCGGCCACGGCCTGCACTACGAGAACGTCCAGCCGATGGCCGCCATTACCGAGATCGTCGAGTTGAACATCGGCCATGCCATAGTCGCCGAGGCCGTCTTCTGCGGCTGGCAGGAAGCGGTGCGCCGCATGAAGCAGCTGATGCTGGAGGCGCGGCGATGATCCACGGCGTCGGCACCGACATCGTCGCCATCGCGCGCATCGAGCGGATGCTGGCCGCGCACGGCGAACGCACCGCCGCCAAGCTGCTGGCGCCCGCCGAGATGGAACGCTACCGCCAGGCGTCCCGGCCGGCCGCCTTCCTGGCCAAGCGCTTTGCCGCCAAGGAGGCGCTCGGCAAGGCGCTCGGCCTCGGCCTGCGCGATCCGGCGACGCTGCGCAACATTGCGGTGCAAAGCGACGACATAGGCCGCCCGAGCTTCGAATACGCGCCGCCGCTCGCCGATTGGATGCAGGCACGCCATCTGCGGGCCCATCTCAGCCTGAGCGACGAAAGCGACACCGCCCTGGCCTTCGTCGTGGTGGCAACCGAGGACCAGCCATGACCGTCTCCCTGCCGCTCGGCCCGCTCATGCTCGACCTGGCGGGGCCGCGCCTGACTGACGAGGAACGCGAGGTACTGCAGCATCCGCTGGTCGGGGGCGTCATTCTGTTCAAGCGCAATTTCGAGTCGCTCGCCGTATTGCAGGAACTGACTTTCGAGATTCATGCGCAGCGCCAGCCGCCGCTGCTGATTGCCATCGACCACGAGGGCGGCCGCGTGCAGCGCTTCCGCCACGGCTTCACCGTGCTGCCGCCGATGCGTGCGCTGGGCGTCCTGTGGGAGACCGATCCCGCCCGCGCGCGGCAGACGGCCGAGGCGGCCGGCTACGTGCTGGCCGCCGAGCTGCGCGCCTGCGGCATCGACTTCAGCTTCACGCCGGTGCTCGACCTCGACCACGGCACCAGCGAAATCATCGGCAATCGCGCCTTCCATCACGATCCCGTAGCAGTGACGGCGCTGGCCGGCGCCCTGATCGCCGGACTGCGGCGGGCCGGCATGGCCAACGTCGGCAAGCACTTCCCCGGCCACGGTTTCGTCGCCGCCGATTCCCATGTGGCGATTCCCGTCGACACCCGGCCGGTGCAGGCGCTGTATGCGGACCTCGCACCCTACCGCGCCCACCGCGAGATGGACTTGGCCGCCGTCATGCCGGCTCACGTCATCTACGAGAACCTCGATCCAGGCCCGGCCGGCTTTTCGTCCTACTGGCTGCACTACGTGCTGCGCGGCGAGCTGGGTTTCGGCGGCGTGATCTTCAGCGACGACCTGTCGATGGAAGGCGCCAGCGTCGCCGGCGGCTTTGTCGAACGCGCCGATGCCGCACTCGGCGCCGGCTGCGACATGGTGCTGGTGTGCAACAACCCGGACGCGGCGCGGCTGCTGCTGCACGAGTGGCGGCCGCAGCACGACCCCGTTTCCGCGCGGCGGCTGGAGAAGCTGCTGCCTGCCGCGCCGGGGCCGTCCCTCGAGGCCTTGCGGGGCGAGCCCGCCTACCGGCAGGCGCTGGCGATGCTCGACGCGGTCAAGGCGTAGGGCATGCCGGCGAACGCGACGACGCTGCTCGAATGCCGCGCCTGTCCGCGACTGGCTGGCTTCCTCGCGGATTGCCGTGCCGCCCGGCCTGAGTATTTCGCCCGGCCGGTGCCGCCCTTCGGCGATCCGCAAGCGCACCTGCTGATCGTCGGCCTGGCGCCGGGCTATCATGGCGCCAACCGTACCGGACGGCCCTTCACCGGCGACTACGCCGGCGTGCTGCTGTACTCGACCCTGCATCGATTCGGTTACGCCAACCGTCCGCAGTCCGTTACGGCCGACGACGGCCTGCAACTCAGCGGTTGTCGCATCACCAACGCCGTGAAGTGCGTGCCGCCGGAGAACAAGCCTGAAACGGGTGAAATCAAGACCTGCAACCGCTACCTGGCCGCCGAACTGGCCGCCGCGCCGGAAGCGCGCGTCATCCTCGCCCTCGGCCTGGTGGCGCACAACGCCGTGCTGCAGGCACTGACTTTGAAGCGCAGCGCTTGCAAGTTCGCCCACGGCGCCCGCCACGTGCTGCCGGACGGGCGCATCCTGCACGACAGCTATCACTGCAGCCGCTACAACACGCAGACGAAGCGATTGACCGAGGTGGGTTTTCACGCCGTCTTCGACGCCGTCCGCGCCGACCTCTGACATGTTTGACAGCAAGGCCCTGATCCGTTCCCTGCCCGAGGAACCCGGCGTCTACCGCATGCTGGACGGGGAGGGCCGGGTGCTGTACGTCGGCAAGGCCAAGGCCCTGAAAAAGCGAGTCGCCTCCTACTTCCAGAAATCCGACCTCAGCCCGCGCATCCGCCTCATGGTGGGGCAGGTGGCCGGCGTCGAGGTGACCGCGACGCGCTCCGAGGCCGAGGCGCTGATCCTCGAGAACAACCTTATCAAGAGCCTGGCGCCGAAGTACAATATCCTCTTCCGCGACGACAAGTCCTATCCCTACATCGAGTTGTCGGCCGACGCCTGTCCGCGCATCGCCTTCCACCGCGGCGCATTCGAGAAGGGCGCGCGCTATTTCGGCCCGTTTCCCAACGCCCAGGCGGTGCGCGAGAGCATCCACTTGCTGCAGCGCGTTTTCCTGCTGCGCACCTGCGAGAACGCCGTGTACCAGAACCGCTCGCGGCCCTGCCTGCTGCATCAGATCGGGCGCTGCAGCGCGCCCTGTGTCGGTCTGATCTCCGCGGCCGACTACGCCGCCGATGTGCGTCTGGCCGAACTGTTCCTCAAGGGCCGCCACGGCGAGGTCATCGAACGGCTCACCGAGGCCATGCAGGCGGAGGCGGACAAATTACATTTCGAGAAGGCGGCGGCGCTGCGCGACCAGGTCCGCTCCCTACAGAAGGTACTGCATCGGCAGTATGTCGAGAGTGCGCGCGAGGAGGACGTCGACATCGTCGCCGCCGTCGCCGAGCACGGCACGCTGGCGATCAACCACGCCATGGTGCGCGGCGGCCGGCATCTCGGCGACCGGGCGCACTTTCCCCAGAATGCCCAGGATTGCGCACCCGGGGAAGCCCTGACAGCCTTCCTCGAGCAGCATTATGCCGACCATCCGGCGCCTCCCCGCGTGCTCGTCAATCTCGACGTGGACGCGGAATGCGAGGCGACCTTGGGAGGGATGGCAGGCCATGCCGTCGCCCTGCAGCGGCCGCGCCACGAAATGGAGCGCGCCTGGCTGGCGATGGCGGAGCGCAACGCCCGGCTTGCCATCGAGGCCCAGCTCACGTCGAAGGCGAATGCCGAGGACCGCCTCGAGCGTCTGCGCGAAGTGCTCGGCGCGAGCGAGCCGCTGCGGCGCATCGAGTGCTTCGACATCAGCCATACCCTAGGTGAAGCCACCGTCGCCTCCTGCGTCGTGTGCGTCGACGGCGCCATGAAGAAGGGCGAGTACAGGCGCTACAACATCGCCGGCATCACGCCCGGCGACGACTACGCCGCGATGCGACAGGCGCTGGAACGCCGCTACGAGAAAGTCGCGGCGGGGGAGGGCGTGCGGCCTGATCTGATCCTCATCGACGGCGGCAAGGGGCAGGTGGGCGTCGCGCGCGAAATCCTCGCCGAACTGGGCCTCGCCGACCTGCCTGCGGTCGGCGTGGCGAAAGGCGAGGAACGCAAGCCCGGTCTGGAAACGCTGCTCCTGCCGGGCATAGATGAGCCGCTGAACCTGCCGGCGAACGAACCGGCCCTGCACCTCATCCAGCAGGTCCGCGATGAGGCGCACCGTTTCGCCATCGCCGGCCATCGCGCCCGCCGTGCGAAAGCGCGCAACCGCTCGAGCCTGGAGGACATTCCCGGCGTCGGGCCGGCCAAGCGCAAGCGCCTCCTGGCACAGTTTGGCGGCCTGCAAGGCGTGCGCGCAGCCACGGTGGAGGATTTGTGCCGGGTGGAAGGCGTCAGCCGCAAACTGGCCGAAGCGATTTACAATCAGCTCCATTGACCGCGAAAAACAGGCGATGCCTTACAACATTCCCAACCTCCTGACCTGGGGCCGCATCCTCCTGATTCCGCTATTCGTCGGCGTTTTCTATCTCCATCACGACTGGCTCGCACCGCATCAGCAGAACCTGGCGGCAACGGCGATTTTCATCGTGGCGGCGATTACCGACTGGCTCGACGGCTACCTCGCGCGCACCCTGCAGCAGACCTCGGCCTTCGGCGCCTTCCTCGATCCGGTCGCCGACAAACTGATGGTGGCCGCAGCCCTCATCATGCTGGTGCAGCTCGATCGGGCTGACACCATAGTCGCCTTCATCATCATCGGACGTGAAATCGCCATCTCGGCACTGCGCGAGTGGATGGCCAAGATCGGCGCCGGCCGCAGCGTCGCCGTTTCTTTCCTCGGCAAGGTGAAAACGGCCAGTCAGATGGTCGCCATACCGATGCTGCTCTACCATGATCCGTTATCGTGGTTCGATCCGCAGCGCATCGGCACCTGGCTGATTTATCTGGCGGCGCTGCTCACGCTCTGGTCGATGGCGTACTACCTGCGCATGGCATGGCCGCACATGGCGGAAAAGACGTGAGGGCAGGGGCTGCGAGCTTGACATGGAAGGCCGCGCCGCTATAATGCACGCCTGTTCGCGGGAATAGCTCAGTTGGTAGAGCGCAACCTTGCCAAGGTTGAGGTCGGGAGTTCGAGACTCCTTTCCCGCTCCAAATTTCCGGGGAAAGCGCAGACCAAGGCGTTTTCCCCTTTTAGCTTAAAGCCCGGACATTCCGCGGCGGGGTAGCAAAGTGGTTATGCAGCGGCCTGCAAAGCCGTCTACGCCGGTTCGATTCCGACCCCCGCCTCCAACCCTTACGATCCTTCGTCGCCCGGATGGCGAAATTGGTAGACGCAAGGGACTTAAAATCCCTCGACCGGCAACGGTCATGCCGGTTCGATTCCGGCTCCGGGCACCAGATTTTCTGCGTATTACCGGCTTCCAGCATTTCAGACCAGCGCTAACGCTCTATGTCTTAATTAACTACTCACCTGATTATTTTACATAATACAGATT
>WYAY01000197.1 GCA_011526165.1 Sulfuritalea sp. | reverse complement strand
CGCCGGTGATGAGGATACCCCACGGCTCCTTCGTCTCGGCGATCTGAGGTTCGGGCAGGGCTGCGAAGCCGCTTTCGTCGGCGGCGACGGCCTTGCCTTTCTTCAGGCGGCCGCCCTCGACGGTGACGAAGCTGGGGCAGAACCCCTTCAGGCAGGTGTAGTCCTTGTTGCAGGCGGACTGGTCGATGGCGCGCTTGCGGCCGAATTCCGTCTCTACCGGCACTACCGATAGGCAGTTCGATAGCTCTGAGCAGTCGCCGCAGCCCTCGCACACGGCCTCGTTGATGAAGACGCGTCGCGCCGGGTCGGGGAACTTGCCGCGCTTCCTGCGGCGGCGCTTCTCCGCCGCGCAGGTCTGGTCGTAGATCAGCGCCGTCACGCCGGGGAACTCGCGCAGCTCGCGCTGGACGAGGTCCAACTCGTCGCGGTGGCGCATCGGCACGCCCTGCGGCAGGTCGGCCGCCGTGTAGGCGCGCCCGGTGCCGTCGGTGACGATAACGATCCTCTTCACGCCCTCCGCCGCGAGCTGGTGCGCCATCTGCGGCACACTGAGGTTGCCATCCACCGGCTGGCCGCCGGTCATGGCCACGGCGTCGTTGTAGAGGATCTTGTAGGTGATGGGGTGCCCCGCCGCCACCGCCTGCCGGATGGCGAGCAGGCCCGAGTGGAAGTAGGTGCCGTCGCCGAGGTTGGCGAAGACGTGACGCGTCTCGGTGAACGGCGCCTGGCCGACCCAGGCGGCGCCTTCGCCGCCCATGTGCGAGAAGGTGGCGGTGGAGCGGTTCATCCAGGTCGCCATGAAGTGGCAGCCGATGCCGGCCAGCGCGCGGCTGCCCTCGGGCACGCGGGTCGAGGTGTTGTGCGGGCAGCCCGAGCAGAAGTGCGGGATGCGTTGCGTGGCGACGACCGTCTTCGCCAGCGCCTGCTCCTTGGCTTCGAGGAAGGCGAGGCGTGCCTGGATGCGATCGGACGTGACATAGCGGCCGATTCGCGCGGCGATGACGCGGGCGACGATTGCTGGCGTCAGTTCGCCGCAGGCCGGCAGCAGCCAGTCGGCATGGGGCTGCGCCCACTCGCCCTTTTCGTCGAACTTGCCGATGACGCGCGGGCGCACGTCCTCGCGCCAGTTGTAGAGCTCCTCCTTGAGCTGGTACTCGAGCAACTGGCGCTTCTCCTCGACGACGAGGATCTCCTCCAGTCCCTCGGCGAAATGACGCACCCCCTCGGACTCGAGCGGCCATACCATGCCGACCTTGTAGAGGCGGATGCCGATCTCGGCAGCGAGCCGGTCGTCGATGCCGAGATCGTCGAAGGCCTGGCGCACGTCGAGATAGGACTTGCCGCAGGTGATGATGCCGAGGCGCGGATTCGGGCTGTCGATGACGATCTGGTTCAGCTTGTTCGTGCGGGCGTAGGCGAGGGCGGCGTAGAGCTTGTGGTGCAGCAGGCGCTCCTCCTGCACCAGGCGGTCGTCCGGCCAGCGGATGTTCAGGCCGCCCGCCGGCAACGGGTAGTCGGGCAGCACGATGTCGACGCGGTGCGGATCGACGTACACCGAGGCGGAAGACTCGATGGTGTCCGCCACCGCCTTGAAGGCCACCCAGCAGCCGGAGTAGCGCGACATGGCCCAGCCGTGCAGGCCGAGGTCGAGGTAGTCCTGCACGCCGGAGGGGGCCAGCACAGGCACCATGACCGCTTTGAAGATGTGCTCTGTCTGGTGCGCCACGGTGGAGGAACGCGCCGCATGGTCGTCGCCGGCCACCGCCAGCACGCCGCCGAATTGCGAAGTGCCGGCGGCGTTGGCATGGCGGAAGACGTCGCCGCAGCGGTCGACGCCCGGCCCCTTGCCGTACCACATCGAAAACACCCCGTCGTATTTCGCGCCGGGGAAGAGGTTGACCTGCTGCGTGCCCCAGATGGCCGTGGCGGCGAGGTCTTCATTGACGCCTGGCTGGAACCGGATGTGATGGGCGTCGAGATGCTTTTTCGCACGCCACAGCGTCTGGTCGAGCCCGCCCAGCGGAGAGCCGCGATAGCCGGAAATGAAGCCGGCGGTGTTAAGTCCGGCGGCGAGGTCTCTTTCCCGCTGCATCATCGGCAGGCGGGCGAGGGCCTGGGTGCCGGTCAGGTAGACGCGGCCGGATGCAAGGGTGTACTTGGTGTCGAGATCGGTTGACGGTTCGGGGCGAACCGGGGTGGCGGTGTCCGCCATGGGGATTCTCCTTACGCAAAAATCGTGTTTCGGCGTGGGGTCTCGGGTATGACCCCGCTCGACAGGACGCCTCGTGAGCGTTTGCCGCAGGCGAATTTTACATGCCGAAGGGCGTCAGGGGAGGATCTTGCCCGGGTTGAGCAGATTGTCCGGATCGAGTGCGTGCTTGAGCGCGCGCATGACGTCCACGGCGCCTTCGCCATGTTCCGCGACGAGGAATTTCTGCTTGCCGATGCCGATGCCATGTTCTCCGGTACAGGTACCCTCCATGGCCAGCGCCCGCTCGACCACGGCGTGGTTGATCTTTTCGGCCTCGGCCACTTCCAGCGGGTTGGCCGGGTCGATCAACAGGACCATGTGGAAGTTGCCGTCGCCGACATGACCGAACAGGGCAATCGGGATCGAAGCGCGGGCGATGTCGTCATTGGTGGCGCGGATGCATTCGGCCAGGCGCGAGATGGGCACGCAGACATCGGTCGGGAAGGCGCGCGCGCCGGGTTTCAACTGCAGGCAGGCGAAGTAGGCATCGTGGCGCGCCTGCCAGAGCCGGCTGCGATCTTCCGGTCGCGTCGCCCACTCGAAGTTCATGCCACCGAGGCCGGCGGCCAGTTCCTGCACTAGGGTTGCCTGCTCTTCGACGCTGGCTGCGGAACCATGGAATTCGAAGAACAGGGTCGGCGCTTCGTGCAGGTGGGTCTTGCTGTACCGATTGACGGCGGAAATGGTGAGCGCGTCGAGCAGTTCGATGCGCGCCACCGGCACGCCGAGCTGGATGGTCTGGATCACCGTGTTGACGGCGGCATCGACGCTGGGAAAGGCGCAGACCGCACTGGAAATGGCTTCCGGGAGGGGGTAGAGCCTGACCGTCAGTTCGGTGATGATGCCGAGCGTGCCTTCGGAGCCGATGAACAGGCGCGTCAGGTCATAGCCGGCCGAGGATTTCTTGGCCCGCCCGCCGGTTCTGATGATGCGGCCATTGGCCAGCACGACGGTCATGCCAAGGACGTTCTCGCGCATGGTGCCGTAGCGCACGGCATTGGTGCCCGAGGCGCGGGTGGCGGCCATGCCGCCGAGGGAGGCATCCGCACCCGGGTCGATCGGGAAGAACAGGCCGGTGCCATGCAGTTCGGCGTTCAGCTGCTTGCGGGTGACGCCCGGCTGCACGGTGGCATCGAGATCCTCGGCGTGTATGGCGACCACCCGGTTCATCCGCGTCAGGTCGATGCAGAGTCCGCCATGAATGGCAAGAAAGTGCCCTTCGACCGCGCTGCCGGCGCCGAAGGGGATCACCGGCACCTTGTGTTCCCGGCACAGGCGGACGGCTTCGGCGACTTCCGCCGTGCTTTCGGCAAACAGAACTGCGTCGGGTGCAGCGGCCGGGTGGACGGACTCGTCCCGGCCGTGTTGGTCACGTACCGCCTGGCTGAGCGAAAAGCGGCTGCCGAAGCGCACTGACAAAACGTCGGCCAGCACTGCCGGCAGCGGCGGGTGAGGCGGGTAGGGATCGTTCATGAATAAGCGCTCACTTTCATGCGATTACGCATGCCTCTTCGAAATCTAGTCTTGGACTGCGAGGGAAAAGGGCCGACGGATCGCCATGGCCGAGATTGCAGATGAAGTTCGACTTGACGCGGCCGTCGGGGAAAAACTCCCGATCCACGGCGGCGTTGTCGAAGCCTGACATCGGGCCGCAATCGAGCCCAAGCGCCCGTGCTGCCAGCATGAAATAGGCCGCCTGCAGTGTTCCATTGCGGAAGGCGGTGGTTTCCGCTACGGTTTCCTTGCCCGGCCCGGCGAACCAGGCGCGGGCGTCGGTATGCGGGAACAGTTTGGGCAGCAAATCGTAAAATCGGCTGTCGACGCCGAAAATGGCCGTGGCGGGGGCCGCCAGGGTCTTTGCCCGGTTGCCTTCCATCAGCGCTGGCAACAGGCGCGCCTTGGCTGCTGCGGATTTGACGAAAACCACCCGCATCGGGCTGCAGTTTGCCGAGGTTGGGCCCATTCGTGCGAGATTCCAGGTCTGGTGCAGCAAGGCCTCATCGACCGGCTTGTCCAGCCAGCCGTTGTGGCTCCTGGCCTGATGGAACAGGGTGTCGAGGGCGGATGCGTTGAGGGGCTCGGTCATATTAATTCCCGATTGCTGAAAACCCAATTCTACGCCGCAGCAGAACAGGCGCTCATAAGCCAGCCAGGGAAAGCCGTTTATGCGCTTCCAAGCGATTTTCTTGCCCGGTGACGTCAGCTGTTTGACTTTTCTGGTGAAAACACGCAAAATCCGCTGTTTCGCTGGAGAGGTTCCCGAGCGGTCAAAGGGAGCAGACTGTAAATCTGCCGGCTCTGCCTTCGAAGGTTCGAATCCTTCCCTCTCCACCAACATGTTTGTTTTGGGCCGGCATGGCAGTGGCTGGTCCGGCGGGTAGCGGCGGGCGGCGGTAGTTCAATGGTAGAACCTCAGCCTTCCAAGCTGATGACACGGGTTCGATTCCCGTTCGCCGCTCCAGCAGCAGCTAGGTTAGCTGCCCATGTAGCTCAGTGGCAGAGCACTCCCTTGGTAAGGGAGAGGTCGCGTGTTCAATCCACGCCATGGGCACCATGAAGTTTTTTGACTTTTTTTACGGGTAACGACATGGCCAAAGGCAAATTCGAGCGTACCAAGCCGCACGTGAACGTGGGGACGATTGGTCACGTGGATCATGGCAAGACGACCTTGACGGCGGCGATCACGACGGTGCTGTCGACCAAGTTTGGTGG